>NZ_JBXAFX010000092.1:0-500 GCF_058793515.1 Novosphingobium sp. GW835-FHT14H07 | reverse complement strand
TGGTGACACGCCTCGAAGAGGAGACCCGGATCGGCAAAGGCGGGACCCTGGCGGCGCAGCTGTCGCGGCTCGACCTGATCGTTCTCGACGAGCTCGGTTATCTGCCGTTCGCCCGCTCGGGAGGGCAGTTGCTGTTCCACCTCATCAGCAAGCTTTATGAGCGGACCAGCGTCATCATCACCACGAACCTCGCCTTCGGCGAATGGCCGACCGTGTTCGGCGATCCCAAGATGACCACGGCGCTGCTCGACCGCGTCACCCACCACTGCGATATCGTCGAGACGGGCAACGACAGCTGGCGCTTCAAAAACCGCAGCTGACAGCCACCTTCGGCGCCTTCAAAAATCTATCTTGCGCTGCGCGCGCCTCCGGTCGGGCTACGCCCGCCCTCCGCCGCACGCAGCGCAAGGCCATCTTCAACAAACCAGCATCATATTATCTGAAAAGGGGGTCCCTCTTCGACGCCGATCGGGGGTCCCTTTTGAACGCCGTTTGACAGT
>NZ_JBXAFX010000091.1:0-510 GCF_058793515.1 Novosphingobium sp. GW835-FHT14H07 | reverse complement strand
AGACCGCATACGTTGACGCAGACTGATCAGAACACTTCAAAATCCCCCTTGCAGACGGGGCGGGCCATACGTTTTTTGAGCAGGCGGTTTTCCAACGTCAGGTCAGCAACGCATTCCTTCAGGGCACGGGCTTCACGGCGCAGATCCTGCACCTCGCCCGTGGTCGCAGAACGGGCGGTATCGCCCGCGAGCCGGCGTTTGCCGGCCTCCATGAACTCTTTCGACCAGGTGTAGTAGAGGCTCTGGGCGATGCCTTCACGCCGACACAGCTCGGCGATGCTGTCCTCGCCGCGCAATCCGTCGAGCACGATGCGGATCTTGTCCTCGGCCGAGAAATGCCGCCGCGTCTGTCGGCGAATGTCTTTCACCACGGCTTCGGCAGAGGCCTTTGCTGGCGATTTTCGCAAGGAGGGTTTGGGCTTCATCTTCGTTCCTTCGTCACTACGACGAAGCCCAAACCCTCCTTAAATCTCAACCCCTAATCTGTGCCATGGGCGCTGACGCCGGACA
>NZ_JBXAFX010000090.1:0-553 GCF_058793515.1 Novosphingobium sp. GW835-FHT14H07 | reverse complement strand
GGCTTTGCCGCATCACAAGCGGCAACCGCCCCTGCCAACCCCGGAACAGGTCACACCAGCGACTGTAACGATACCCATCCGGGTTTGCGGCGTAATACTCCTCCCACAGAACCTGGAGTGTCACGTGCTTGCGCTTGAGTTCGCGCGCCACCACCGACCAATCTGGCTCTGGCTGCTTACGACGGCCGGGCCTCACCCCGGATATGCCGTAAAGGCGCGCTTCCAGTTCCGCGTCGGTCATCTCGGCCGGCACCGGCCACGTCAGCCCGGACCACCCGAAACGCCGCAGCGTGTCGCGCACCGTCGTCGGCCCGATCCCGACCCGTTCGCCAACTACCCGCGTCGACAACCCGGCATCCAGGCTCAGCTGCAAAATCTCGCGCACATGGCGCATCGCTAACCTCCTCGTCGGCATCCATTTCCTCCAGTCGACTGACGACCGGAGAAATGGCCCAACGATCAGGCTGCCCACACCTCAAACTGCGCGCGATCACCTCGGAATGCCGCGCGCGATCAAATCGGAACAGTGCGCGCGATGACCTCGGAATCCGCA
>NZ_JBXAFX010000089.1:0-563 GCF_058793515.1 Novosphingobium sp. GW835-FHT14H07 | reverse complement strand
GGCGCTGCTGCGGAGAGCAAGGCGGAGGCGGATCGCAAGGTTCGTGACGTTGTCGAGGCGGCGCTGGCGGACATCGAGAAGCGTGGTGATGCTGCGGTTCGCGAGATGAGCGTGAAGTTCGATGGCTGGGACCGCGACGACTATCGCCTGAGCCAGGCGGAGATCGATGCGGCGGTGGACAGCCTGTCGCCGCAGGAGCGCAAGGACATCGAGTTTGCGCAGGCCCAGGTGCGCAATTTCGCGCAGATCCAGCGCGAGAGCATGAAGGACGTCGAGGTCGAGACGATGCCTGGCGTCGTGCTTGGCCACAGAAACGTCCCGATCCAGGCGGCCGGTTGCTATGTGCCGGGCGGCAAGTATCCGCTGCTGGCCTCGGCGCACATGTCGGTGATCACGGCCAAGGTGGCCGGCGTCCCGCGCGTCGTGACCTGCGCGCCTCCGTTCCAGGGCAAGCCCGCGCGCGCCATCGTTGCAGCGCAGGCCCTGGCCGGGGCGGACACCATCTATGCGCTGGGCGGCATCCAGGCGATCGGGGCCATGGCCATCGGCACCGAGACGATCGA
>NZ_JBXAFX010000088.1:0-575 GCF_058793515.1 Novosphingobium sp. GW835-FHT14H07 | reverse complement strand
GGGTATTTGGCGGCGAGTTTCTCGTCGATGTCGACGCCGTGTCCGGGGGTATCGCCGATGAAGAGTTCGCCCTTTTCGAAGTGGTAGTCGTGGGGGAAGACTTCGTCGGTTTCGGGGGTGTGGCGCATGTATTCCTGGATGCCGAAGTTGGGGACCCAGGTATCGAAGTGGAGGGCGCAGCCCATGGTGACGGGCGAGAGGTCGGTGGCGCCGTGGCAGCCGGTGCGGATCTGGTAGAGGCTGGCAAGATCGGCGATGCGGCGCAGGTGGGTGAGGCCGCCGGCACCGACGACGGTTGCGCGGATGTAGTCGATCAGCTGGTTCTGGATGAGATCCTTGGCATCCCAGATGGTGTTGAAGATCTCGCCCACGGCCAGCGGGGTGACGGTGTGCTGGCGCACCAGCCTGAAGGCTTCCTGGTTCTCGGCCGGGGTGCAGTCCTCCAGCCAGAACAGCTGGTAGGGCTCGAGCATCTTGCCAAGGTTGGCCGCTTCCTGCGGGGTGTAGCGGTGGTGGCCGTCATGCAGCAGGTGATGGTCGAAGCCGTAGGTCTTGCGCAGCTCCTCGAACATCTT
>NZ_JBXAFX010000087.1:0-774 GCF_058793515.1 Novosphingobium sp. GW835-FHT14H07 | reverse complement strand
ACGCCGGTCTGGGCGCGGATCGCCTTGTAGCCCATGTCGATGTAGTGGCCGACCGCTTCCACCGTCTCGGCAATGTCCGCGCCGTTGGCATGGCCATAGACCATGATCCCGTCGCGGCTGCGGCCGCCCAGCAACTGGTAGACCGGCATGCCGGCCATCTTGCCCTTGATGTCCCACAGCGCCATGTCGACCGCGGCGATCGCGCGCATGGTGACAGGTCCCCGGCGCCAGTAGGCCCCGCGATAGAGATACTGCCAGATATCCTCGATGCGGCGCGGGTCCATGCCGATGAGGCAGGGGATGACGTGCTCCTCGAGATAGGCGACGACCGAGAGCTCGCGGCCGTTGAGGGTGCCATCGCCGATGCCGTAGACGCCCTGGTCGGTCTCGATCTTCAGCGTCACGAAGTTGCGGCCCGGGCAGGTGACGATGACGCGGGCGGCGGTGATTTTCATGGGGGGACACTCGCTAAGGACAGGCGGATTGTGGTAATACCGATTGACGGACCGGTTTCGGTCTGTCAAGTTTCTTGAATTGGTAATACCAGAAAGTTTCCATGACAACTGGCAAATCACACGACCGGCTCTATCAGGATCTCGCCCGCTCGCTGCTCGATGAACTGGCCAGCGGGCGCTATCCGGTGGGCAGCCGCCTGCCGGCCGAGCGCGACCTTGCGCTGCGCTACGAGGTGAGCCGGCCGACGGTGCGCGAGGCGATCATCGCGCTCGAAGTGCAGGGGCTGGTCGAGGTGCGGGTCGGCTCGGGCGCCTATGT
>NZ_JBXAFX010000086.1:0-832 GCF_058793515.1 Novosphingobium sp. GW835-FHT14H07 | reverse complement strand
GGGCTCTGTTGCAAACTCTGACACGGTTTCCAAGATTGGGCTCATGTACTGTCAAGGTCAGTTGCGATGAACGATTTCAAAGGACGGCATTTTACCGGCGAGGTCATCCTATGGGCGGTGCGCTGGTATTGTCGATACGGCATCAGCTACCGTGATCTCGAGGAAATGCTGTCCGAGCGTGGGATCGATGTCGATCATACGACGATCTATCGCTGGGTGCAGCGCTACGCGCCGGAGATGGAGAAGCGTCTCCGCTGGTTCTGGCGGCGCGGCTTTGATCCGAGCTGGCGTCTGGATGAGACCTACGTAAAGGTGCGGGGCAAATGGACCTACCTGTACCGGGCGGTCGACAAACGGGGCGACACGATTGATTTCTATCTGTCATCGACACGCAGCGCCAAAGCGGCGAAGCGCTTTCTGGGCAAAGCTCTTCGTGGCCTGAAGGACTGGGAAAAGCCGGCCAAACTCAATACCGACAAGGCACCCAGCTACGGCGCAGCAATCGCTGAGCTGAAACGCGAAGGCAAACTGGCGGCGGAAACCGAGCACCGG
The DNA here is from genome assembly GCF_058793515.1 of Novosphingobium sp. GW835-FHT14H07. NCBI lineage: Bacteria > Pseudomonadati > Pseudomonadota > Alphaproteobacteria > Sphingomonadales > Sphingomonadaceae > Novosphingobium > Novosphingobium sp. GW835-FHT14H07. The sequence continues at coordinate 280 of NZ_JBXAFX010000086.1, read as the reverse complement.
CAGGTGAAATATCTGAACAACGTGCTCGAGGCCGACCACGGCAAGCTGAAGATGCTGATCAAGCCGGTACGTGGCTTCAAGTCGATGCCAACGGCCTACGCCACGATCAAGGGCTTCGAGGTCATGCGCGCCCTACGCAAAGGACAGGCCCAGGCATGGTGCCTGCAGCCAGGTATCATGGGGGAGGTGCGCCTGGTTGAAAGAGCATTCGGAATTGGACCCTCGGCCCTGACCGAAACCATGATTATGCTCAATAAGCATTTCGCCAATGCTGCCTAAT
>NZ_JBXAFX010000085.1:0-880 GCF_058793515.1 Novosphingobium sp. GW835-FHT14H07 | reverse complement strand
GGCTCTGTTGCAAAGATTGGCGGCAGTCAGAGGTAGGCTGTCGCTCTGCGCCGATCAGGCGGCTGCTGCGAAATGGTGGTTGAGCATGCCCATGGCCTCCGTCAGCGCCGAGGGCCCAATGCCAAAAGCTCTCTCCACAAGGCGCACCTCGCCCCTGATGCCGGGCTGCAGGCACCAGGGGCGAGCCTGTCCTTTGCGCAGGGCTCGCATGACTTCGAATCCCTTGATCGTGGCATAGGCCGTGGGGATCGATTTGAAACCGCGCACCGGCTTGATCAGTATCTTGAGCTTTCCGTGATCGGCCTCGATCACGTTATTGAGATACTTCACCTGCCGGTGGGCCGTCTCCCGGTCCAGCTTTCCTTCGCGCTTCAATTCGGTGATCGCTGCACCATAGCTCGGCGCTTTGTCGGTATTGAGCGTGGCAGGCTTTTCCCAGTGCTTCAGGCCTCGCAGGGCCTTGCCCAGGAACCGCTTCGCTGCCTTGGCGCTGCGGGTCGGCGACAGGTAGAAATCGATCGTGTCGCCCCGCTTGTCGACTGCCCGGTACAGGTAGGTCCACTTGCCCCGCACCTTGACGTAGGTTTCATCCAGGCGCCAGCTCGGATCAAAGCCACGCCGCCAGAACCAGCGCAGCCGCTTCTCCATCTCCGGGGCGTAGCACTGGACCCAGCGATAGATCGTCGTATGGTCGACCGAAATGCCGCGTTCCGCCAGCATTTCCTCAAGGTCGCGATAGCTGATCGGATAGCGACAATACCAGCGCACCGCCCACAGGATCACATCACCCTGGAAATGGCGCCACTTGAAATCCGTCATCGTTCCGTCCGTCCAATCTCCGCCAAGCATGCTCAAGCTTCACGATTTTTGCAACAGAGCC
>NZ_JBXAFX010000084.1:0-932 GCF_058793515.1 Novosphingobium sp. GW835-FHT14H07 | reverse complement strand
AGAACCTGATCCGAAAGTTGTTGAGCAATACCAGCATGTTGTGATTCACGCCTCTTTGCGAAGAGATGGAGTGAATGGTGACATGGACTGGTATTGCCCGGCGCGAGCATAGCCGGGAGGGATTGCGATATCCATCGGATATGACGGATGCGGAGTGGGCGCTGGCAGAGCCATTCGTGCCTCCGGCAAGGCGTGGAGGCCGACCTCGAACGGCAGACATGCGCGAAGTCCTCAACGCTTTGCTTTATGTAGCCGCGAGTGGGTGCGCGTGGCGACTCTTGCCCAAATGCTTCCCTCCGGTGTCGACGGTGCGGCGCTACTTTTACGCCTGGCGCAATGCCGGTTTGTTCGAGGCCATCAACACCGTGCTGGTTATGAACCTGCGGGAAATCGAAGGACGCGAAGCCTCGCCCAGTGCTGGAGTGATCGACAGCCAATCGGTGAAGACCACGGAAAGTGGCGGAGTTTCCGGGTTTGACGCAGGCAAGAAGGTCAAAGGCCGCAAACGACACATCCTGACCGACACATGCGGCTTTCTGATCTTCATTCTCGTCCACGCCGCCGACATTCAGGATCGCGATGGTGCTGTCGATGTGCTGGCTGCCGTCCGGACGCGGTTTCCATGGTTACGCCATGTCTTCGCTGACGGCGGCTATGCAGGTGATAAACTGCGATCCGCGCTTGTCGGCATGGGCAAGTGGACTATCGACATCATCAAGCGTTCCGACAAAGCCAAGGGCTTCGAGGTGCTACCGCGCCGATGGGTTGTCGAGCGAACCTTCGCTTGGCTTGGGCGCTGTCGAAGGCTGGCAAAGGATTGGGAAAGGTCCATCGCGTCATCCACCGCATGGGCCCTCATCGCCTCAATCCGCATGCTCACGCGCAGAACCGCAAGATACTGTCAAATTTGATCAACTTCTGAATCGGGCTCT
>NZ_JBXAFX010000083.1:0-932 GCF_058793515.1 Novosphingobium sp. GW835-FHT14H07 | reverse complement strand
AGAGCCCGAACCGAAAGTTGTTGAGCAATACCAGCATGTTGTGATTCACGCCTCTTTGCGAAGAGAAGGAGTGAATGGTGACATGGACTGGTATTGCCCGGCGTGAGCATAGCCGGGAGGGATTGCGATATCCATCGGATATGACCGATGCGGAGTGGGCGCTGTCAGCGCCATTCGTTCCTCCGGCCAAGCGCGGAGGCCGACCTCGAACGGCAGACATGCGCGAAGTTTTGAACGCGATACTCTACATTGCCGCGAGCGGGTGTGCGTGGCGACTTTTGCCCAAGTGCTTTCCGCCGGTGTCGACGGTGCAGCGCTACTTTTACGCCTGGCGCGATGCCGGTCTGTTTGAAGCCATCAACACCGTGCTGGTTATGAACTTGCGGGGAATCGAAGGACGCGAAGCCTCGCCGAGTGCTGGAGTGATCGATAGCCAGTCGGTGAAGACCACTGAAAGTGGCGGAATTACGGGCTTTGACGCTGGCAAGAAGGTCAAAGGCCGCAAGCGGCACATCCTGACAGACACCTGCGGCTTCCTGATCTTCATTCTCGTCCACACCGCCGACATTCAGGATCGCGACGGTGCTGTCGATGTGCTGGCCGCTGTTCGCACGCGGTTCCCCTGGCTGCGCCATGTGTTCGCTGATGGCGGCTATGCCGGCGACAAACTACGATCCGCTCTCGTCGGCATGGGCAGGTGGACAATCCAGATCATCAAGCGTTCCGACAAAGCCAAGGGCTTCGAGGTGCTACCACGCCGATGGGTTGTAGAGCGAACCTTCGCATGGCTTGGCCGCTGCCGACGCCTTGCCAAGGACTGGGAAAAGTCCATCGCGTCTTCAACCGCATGGGCACTCATAGCTTCAATCCGAATGCTCACGCGCCGAACCGCAAGATATTGCTGGAATTGAGAAACTTCTGAATCAGGCACT
>NZ_JBXAFX010000082.1:0-974 GCF_058793515.1 Novosphingobium sp. GW835-FHT14H07 | reverse complement strand
GGATAACCGCCAGACTACCGAAAGGTGGGGTCAATATTGGGCGCCGATAGGGGGTCAGTTTTGCGCGCCGGTTGACAGCTCAAGCCTGCTGCCGCCTTTCAGCGCCTTGTGCAGATGCTCCAGACGACCGGGGCGAAACTGGCGATCCTCGATAACGTGGCGCACTTGTTCACGGGCAACGAGAACGACCGTGGCGAAGTGACGCGCTTCGTCAATCTCCTCAACCGGCTTGCAGGGGAGACAGGTGCTGCGATCCTCTTGCTGGGCCATCCGAACAAGTCGGGCGATGACTACTCGGGTTCGACTGCATGGCTCAACGCGGTGCGCTCTCAAGCGACGTTGACGCACGATTTGGAAACCGACGTGCGCACAATCACGGTCGGAAAGGCAAACTATGCGCGCAAGGGCGAGGCGATCCGCTTTGTCTGGATAGATGGCGCATTCGTACGCGAGGACGATCTGACGCCTGACGTTCGCAACCAGCTTGCCGAAGTGTCGCGGGCCGCGAGCGAGGATGAGGCATTTCTCGCCTGCCTGCGCGCTCGTGCATCGCAGGGGATTGAACGGGCAGTCGGGCCAAACTCCGGCCCGAACTACGCGCCGACGCAATTCGAGGGAATGCCAGAGGCCAAGGGCTTCAAGAAAGCCGCCCTGCGTCGGGCAATGGATCGGCTCTACGCCAACATCCGCATCAAGTCCGAAGAAGTCGAACGACCGGGAAAATCCGGCCGGAAAACGATCATCGTGGAGGTGCCCTAATGCCTGCCCGAACGCCCCCGAACGGTTTCCCGAACGCCTCCCGAACACGCTTCCCGAACAGCCCCGAACGCCGCCCGAACACCCCCGCACACACACACTATTACTACGTAATACCGGGCGCGGCTCCTCGGGTCGCCCGGTAGTGCCCCGCGGGGTGGTGTAGGAAGCTGCCTTGGATGAGGTGGCCATCGCCGATCTTCGGTAGGGTTCGGATG
>NZ_JBXAFX010000081.1:0-1037 GCF_058793515.1 Novosphingobium sp. GW835-FHT14H07 | reverse complement strand
CGCGGCAAGGGCAAGTTCAAGGAACTGCCTGCCGATGCCAAGGGCGGCGTGCGCCTGGCCAAGAGCATCGAGGAAGTCGAGGCCTTTGCAAAGGAAATGCTCGGCAACACGCTCGTCACGGTGCAGACCGGCGAGGCCGGCAAGCAGGTCAATCGCCTCTACATCACCGATGGCGTTGATATCGCGAAGGAATACTACCTGTCGATGGTCGTCGACCGCGCTTCGAGCCGCGTCGCGATGATCGTCTCGACCGAGGGTGGCATGGACATCGAGGAGGTCGCGCATTCGACCCCTGAGAAGATCGCCACGATCACCATCGACCCGGCCGAAGGCTTCATGCCGCACCACGGCCGCGCCGTGGGCTATGCGCTCAAGCTGACCGGAGATCTCAACAAGCAGGCCGGCAAGATCGCCGAGCAGCTCTACAACGCCTTCGTGGCATTGGATTGCGACATGCTCGAGATCAACCCGCTGGTCGAGACCAAGGACGGCAACCTGCTCGTCCTCGACACCAAGATGAGCTTCGATTCGAACTCGCTCTACCGCCACCCCGACGTGATGGCGCTGCGCGACGAAACCGAGGAAGACCCGGCCGAGATCGAAGCGAGCAAGTACGACCTTGCCTACATCAAGCTCGACGGCAACATCGGCTGCATGGTCAACGGCGCCGGCCTTGCCATGGCGACGATGGACATCATCAAGCTGAACGGCGAATTCCCCGCCAACTTCCTCGACGTGGGCGGCGGCGCGACGACCGAGAAGGTCACCGCGGCGTTCAAGATCATCCTCAAGGACCCGGCGGTGAAGGGCATTCTCGTCAACATCTTCGGCGGGATCATGAAGTGCGACATCATCGCCGACGGCATCGTTGCCGCGGCCAAGGAAGTGAACCTGCAGGTTCCGCTGGTCGTCCGCCTCGAAGGCACCAACGTCCAGCAGGGCAAGGACATCCTCGCCAACTCCGGCCTGCCCATCGTCCCCGCCAACGACCTCGGCGATGCCGCCAAGAAGATCGTCGCTGAAGTCCGGAAGGTTGC
>NZ_JBXAFX010000080.1:0-1239 GCF_058793515.1 Novosphingobium sp. GW835-FHT14H07 | reverse complement strand
ACCAGCATCATATTATCTGAAAAGGGGGTCCCTCTTCGACGCCGATCGGGGGTCCCTTTTGAACGCCGTTTGACAGTCCCCGCCTCACCGGTCACAAGCAACCGATGTTCGTTCGCCAGCCGGCTGACTGGCCGCTTGATGATCCCGGAGACCTTCTCGATTGCTTCATAGAGGTGTTCGACGAAAAATTGGACACGCCGCACCTCGTCGCGATCACCGCCTTGCTGAGTACGCAAGTCCCAGATCGCTGCCGAACAAACACCTAACGTTTCACTCGCCTCATCGAGAGCCCTTACCCACGGATCAAATGGAACTGGATCGGCTGGGCTGATCGACGCCGTCCGGATCAAACTGCTGATCGCCCGAAATCGAACATCCAGGTCCGCAGCTTGCGTCGCGGCGGGGCCACTTGCCAGAATCCTCGCAACGCTATCGGTCGTGCGATGCCGCGCCTCGTCGAGTTCATCAGCGAGGCGCGTCAAACTCTCAATGAAGGCAGGATCACGAGCGATCGCGAGCAGCCCGCGGCGGATCGGGAGTTCAATGTTGAGTTCGGGTGTGTAGCGCGTACCCAGCGCCTTGCGAGTGATCGCGAAGCGCGTTTGAAACCAGTCGGGCGTGAAATGCAGCAGATCGAACCAATAGTGCCGTCGACCCGCGTACTGCGGCTCATTTCGAGAGAAGCGCTCGATGAGCTGGGTCTCATCCCAAAGCTCAATCGTAACGACACGCGGAAGGATTGCGTCGGCGCGAGCTTGCACCCAGCGGTTCCAGCGATCCCTTTCGGAAATCCGATTGCCCACTCGCCCGTCCGATAGGTTGAAGGGTAAGCCGACAATGAAGCGCCCAAGCTGGGGGTGGCGTGCGATCGCTTGGCTTAGCGATTCGGTGAGCTGCGACGCTTCGCTGCTGCCGAACTCGAAGAAATACTTCGCCTGCCAGCCAGTCTCCGATCCATCTGCCTCGACGCGGTAGCATTCGAGGCCAGCGTCAGCCCCAGCGCCCTTACGGTGGAATGGCGCGTCAGGAGCGGTTTCTAACGCGGCGAGTTGACAAATCGCCTCCTCAAAACCGCTATGCTGGCTTCCGTGATGTGGTCGGATGGTGCGAAAATCGATCGTAGGAGACGGCATGGTCGCTCTGATTTTGGAGGTCGCGCCATGGGTAGTGCCCCGCGGGGTGGTGTAGGAAGCTGCCTTGGATGAGGTGGCCATCGCCGATCTTCGGTAGGGTTCGGAT
>NZ_JBXAFX010000079.1:0-1356 GCF_058793515.1 Novosphingobium sp. GW835-FHT14H07 | reverse complement strand
GGTAGTGCCCCGCGGGGTGGTGTAGGAAGCTGCCTTGGATGAGGTGGCCATCGCCGATCTTCGGTAGGGTTCGGATGCGAACTCGAACCTGGAGAAGACGACGATGACCGATGCCAAGATGGCCCTGCTCGAGCTGGTTGAGCAAGAGGCGGATGCGGATCTCGTGCGCGAGATGCTGGCGTTTGCCGCTGAGCGCATGATGGATCTGGAGATCGAGGCGAAGACGGGCGCGCCGGTCGGCAGCCGCTCACCCGAGCGCCTCAATCACCGTAATGGCTATCGCAAGCGTGCCTGGGACACGCGTGCAGGGCGGATCGAGTTGGCGATCCCCAAGCTGAGAAAGGGAAGCTACTTTCCAAGCTTCCTGGAGCCGCGCCGTACGGCGGAGAAGGCGTTGGTAGCGGTAATCCAGGAGGCCTACATTCAAGGGATCTCGACACGATCGGTCGACGATCTGGTCAAGGCCATGGGCGGCACTGGCGTTTCGAAGAGTCAGGTCAGCCGGTTGATCACCGAGATCGACGAACGGGTGAACGCCTTCCTCAATCGCCCGATCGAAGGCGAGTGGCCCTACCTGTGGATCGACGCCACGTACCTGAAGGAGCGTGAGGGCGGACGGATCGTCTCGACGGCGGTAATAGTGGCAGTGGGCGTCAACATGCTCGGCAAGCGCGAAGTGCTCGGGGTCGCGAGCGGCCCATCCGAGGCCGAAACTTTCTGGAAAAGTTTCCTGCGCTCGCTCGCCGATCGCGGCCTGCGCGGCGTGAAGCTCGTCATCTCCGACGATCACAAGGGGCTGCGCGGCGCCGCAGGCAAGGTCTTCCATGCAACCCAGCAGCGCTGCCGCGTGCACTGGATGCGCAATGCGCTGGCGCATGTCGGCCCCAAACAACGACCCGCTGTGGTCGCCATGCTCAAGACGATCTTCGCCCAGGAGAGCTCCGAAGCCGCACACGAGCAGTGGCACCACGTCGCCGATGCCCTGCGTGAACGATACGAGAAGCTTGCCATCATGATGGACGGATCTCGCGAAGAGGTGCTCGCCTACATGGCGTTTCCCAAGGAGCACTGGGCACAGATCTCGTCGACAAACCCGCTCGAGCGCGTCAACAAGGAGATCAAGCGGCGGGCCGATGTCATCGGCATCTTTCCCAACACCGCAGCCGTCATCCGCCTCGTCGGCGCGCTCATGCTGGAGCAAAATGACGAGTGGTCGGTGTCGCGCCGCTACATGACGCTGGAAACGATCGGCACGTTGAGCGATAATCCGCGCATCAGCCTGCCGGCACTGGCAGCCTGATCATCCTCGGCCCTGCCGAGGATCGGTGTTCCTACACCACGCCGTGGGACACTACC
>NZ_JBXAFX010000078.1:0-1497 GCF_058793515.1 Novosphingobium sp. GW835-FHT14H07 | reverse complement strand
TAGCTTCAATCCGAATGCTCACGCGCCGAACCGCAAGATATTGCTGGAATTGAGAAACTTCTGAATCAGGCACTAAGGTGTAAAAATGGGCGGTTGTCCGCCAGCAGTGCGAATTTCGGCGAAATTACGCTGCGCAAATTGACAGCCACCGAGGCTGCGGAACTCGAGTGATAGGGTCCTGCAGCATGGCTGGATGCTCCAGAAAAATTTAGGCGGTTGGCAATGAGGGTTACCAGTTACGGCCTTTTTTGGCGTTCATCTGAAATTGACTGGCATCCGGGACAAGGTGCTAAAGATGCGTTTCGACTACTTGGTCGGGTTGGCGCACAACGCGGGACTATCCGAATCGCTGACTTTCGACGGCAGCAAGGCATCTATATCCTCTACGATGACTATGGCCCTTGCTATGTCGGCCTTACAAAGAAGCAGGGTTTGGGTAAGCGGCTCAAGGATCATCTTTCGGACCATCTTGAAGGGAAATGGGATCGCTTTTCATGGTTCGGTTTCTGGCCGATTGGTGCGGATACCGACAAAGCTGGGGTCTACCGGCTCAATGAACCAAGCGTCGAAGTTTCAGAGGATACGAACACAACCATTGGTGATCTTGAAGCACTCGTAATTCGGGCCATTGGTCCTCGGCACAATACGCAAGGCATGAATTTTGCGAACGCTCAATTATGGACCCAAATTGAATTGGACGAGTACGAAAAATATCTCGCGCGCGTCGCGCAGATTCCCTGAAACAGCTATAGCGAGCAAGGGGATAGGACGGCCATCCGATAAGCGCGCTTCCCACGTGCTTCCCCGCCACCTCTGGGGAACCGCTAGGGAAGCGGTCTTATGGCAATTAACGCACTAACTGGCCTGTCGGCTGACGGTCCCAAGTTCGACCTAGTCGGCCCTACCGTCGATGACGACATTCGCCGCATTATCGCACGCTATGGCAACGAAGCCGTGAAGCAGGCCGTCAAACGGGTAACCAAGCCAAAGCGGGGGAGAAAGCCAGAGAAGGACTGGCCAGAATTGCGGGAGGTCATTGAATCGGATGCACGCGACTGGCTCGCCGGGGGTGATCCATTTTCTTCCCGCTCCAACTATTCAATCGCCAAAGACTTCGCGGACAAAAATCCAGGCCATAGTCACCCGGCTACCATGAAGCGAATTGAGCGCAAGCTGGTGCAAAAGCGGGTGTGGATGACGCTGGTTACTGCCGAGAATTTTAGCCGAGAAGGCTATCCCTACGCCGCGCATATTCGTGCGCTCGAAGCACTGAGTGAAGCTGATCCTCATCCTGTTTGGGCGTCGATCCGGGATCGGGCAAAATCGGATGTAGCCGACTATCAGGCGAAAAAGGGCGAGGCCCCGCCTGTCCATATGTCCATGAAAGAAGTCGAAGACGCTGCCCGCAATGCCCTGCTGACGGTAGTGTCCCACGGCGTGGTGTAGGAACACCGATCCTCGGCAGGGCCGAGGATGATCAGGCTGCCAGTGCCGGCA
>NZ_JBXAFX010000077.1:0-1748 GCF_058793515.1 Novosphingobium sp. GW835-FHT14H07 | reverse complement strand
TTAACCCATTTGGAGTGTTTCCCCGGGGAAACACTCCAGCTTGGCGTTGTGGTCGAGTGGGGTTCAGAGCTTGCCGGTCAGTTCCGGGACGAGCGTGAAGAGGTCGCCGACGAGGCCGATGTCGGCGACCTGGAAGATGGGCGCGTCTTCGTCCTTGTTGATGGCGATGATGGTCTTGCTGTCCTTCATGCCGGCAAGGTGCTGGATCGCGCCCGAGATGCCGACGGCGATGTAGACTTCGGGTGCCACGATCTTACCGGTCTGGCCGACCTGATAGTCGTTGGGCACGTAGCCTGCGTCGACCGCGGCGCGCGATGCGCCGATGCCGGCGTTGAGCTTGTCGGCGAGCGGGGTGATGATCTGCTCGAACGTGGCAGCGTCCTTCAGCGCGCGGCCGCCCGAGACGATGATCTTGGCGCTGGTCAGTTCCGGGCGCTCGCTCTTGGCGATCTCGGCGCTGACGAAGGTCGACAACCCGCTGTCGCCGGTGGCGCTGACGGCTTCGACGCTGGCCGATCCGCCAGTGGCGGCAGCCTTGGCAAAGGCGGTGCCGCGCACGGTGATGACCAGCTTGGCGTCAGAGCTTTCGACCGTGGCGATGGCGTTGCCGGCGTAGATCGGACGGGTGAAGGTCTTGGGCCCTTCGACCGAGAGGATGTCCGAGACCTGCATCACGTCGAGCAGCGCGGCAATGCGCGGGGCGACGTTCTTGCCGGTGGTCGTGGCAGGCGCCACGAAGGCGTCGTAATCGGCCATCAGCCCGGCGACGAGCGGGGCGACGTTTTCAGCGAGCGCGTTGCCCAGCGATGCGTCGTCGGCCTTGAGCACACGGGCGACGCCGGCGATCTGCGCAGCAGCCTGTGCGGCGGCATCGCAGTTCGATCCGGCAACCAGCGCAGTCACTTCGCCCAGTTGAGATGCGGCAGTGACGGCGGCGAGCGTGGCGTCCTTTACGGAAGCGTTGTCGTGTTCGACGAGAACGAGAACCTTGGACATCAGGCTACTCCCATTTCCTTGAGCTTGGCGACCAGCGTGTCGACATCGGGCACCTTGATGCCGGCTGAGCGCACCGGCGGTTCGCTGACCTTGAGCGTCTTGAGGCGCGGCGCGATGTCGACGCCGTAGTCGGCGGGCGACTTGGTGGCGAGCGGCTTGGACTTGGCCTTCATGATGTTGGGCAGCGAAGCATAGCGCGGCTCATTGAGGCGCAGGTCGGTGGTGACCACCGCGGGCAGCGCCAGCTTCACCGTCTGCAGGCCGCCGTCGATCTCGCGCTTGACGACAACCGCATCGCCCTCGACCGAGACTTCGTTGGCAAAGGTGCCCTGGGGCCGTCCCAGCAGCGCGGCGACCATCTGGCCGACCTGGTTGCTGTCATCGTCGATCGCCTGCTTGCCGGTGATGATCAGAGCAGGCTGCTCCTCATCGGCAATGCCCTTGATGATCTTGGCCACCGCCAGCGGCTCGACCTCGGTGCCCTCGTCAATCTGCACCAGCACCGCCCGGTCCGCACCCATCGCCAGCGCCGTGCGCAGCGTTTCCTGGCTCTTGGCAACGCCCACCGACACCGCCACGATCTCGCTCACCACGCCCTTTTCCTTCAGGCGAATGGCCTCCTCCACCGCGATCTCGTCAAACGGGTTCATGCTCATCTTCACGTTCGCAAGATCAACACCACTCCCATCCGCCTTCACACGTGGCTTCACGTTGTAGTCAATCACCCGCTTCACGCAGACCAGGGCTTTCAT
>NZ_JBXAFX010000076.1:0-1876 GCF_058793515.1 Novosphingobium sp. GW835-FHT14H07 | reverse complement strand
GCAGCAACCGCCAACCTTTCCGCATCCGAAGCGGCTGCGCTGTTCGAGCGCGTGGTTTCGGGCGAGTTCCATTCCTCGGACGCCGAGCTGTTCCGCGCCCAGATGCTGACCGAGATGGCGGCGATGAGCCTGGACGATGGCCTTGTCATGCAGATCCACCCCGGGTCCTTCCGCAACCACAATGCCGCGCTGTTCGAACGCTTCGGGCGCGACAAGGGCGCCGACATCCCGACCCGCACCGACTTCGTCCATGCCCTGAAGCCCCTCCTCGACCGGTTCGGCAACGAGAAGGACCTCTCGATCATCCTCTTCACGCTGGACGAGAGCGCCTATGCCCGCGAACTCGCGCCGCTGGCCGGGCACTACCCCTGCCTCAAGCTCGGCCCGGCCTGGTGGTTCCACGACAGCCCGGAAGGCATGAAGCGCTTCCGCCAGATGACGACCGAGACGGCGGGCTTCTACAACACCGTCGGCTTCAACGACGATACCCGCGCCTTCCTTTCGATCCCGGCACGGCACGACGTTGCCCGGCGCATCGATTGCGGCTTCCTGGCGCAGCTGGTGGCCGAGCACCGCATCGAGGACTGGGAAGCGGCAGAGCTTGCGCAGGACCTGTCGTACAATCTGGCGAAGAAGGCCTATAACCTGTGAAGCGCCTGTCCCCGGACACGCTGGCAGCCCTGCCCGCAGAGGTTGCTCGCCCGCTCTACGATCGCGAAAGCCAAGAGGTTGGCATCGTCCACTTCGGCATCGGCGCGTTCCACCGCGCGCATCAGGCCTGGTACACCGATGCGGCGATGAATGCTGGTGACCGTGACTGGATGATCACCGGTGTCTCGCTACGCTCGGCGGGCGTTGCGCGGCAGATGAACCCGCAAGGCGGGCTCTATACGGTGGTCGAGCAATCGGACGACGGGATGCGCGCGAGGATCGTGGGATCGGTCCGTAACGTGCTGGTGGCGAGCGAGGAACCCGATGCGGTGATTGCCGCCGTGGCTGCGCCTGCCACCCGCATCGTCAGCCTGACGGTGACCGAGAAGGGCTACTGCCGGCAGGGCGATGGCAGCCTCGACTTCGACCTCGCGCATTCCTTGAGCTTCTACTACTTCGTCACGCAAGGCCTGCTGGCGCGGGCCAAGGCGGGACTGCCCGGCGTGACGCTGCTGTCGTGCGACAACCTGGCCGAGAACGGCGCGATACTCGAGCGCCTGATGCGCCAGTACCTTGCCCGGCACGAGCCTGATCTGGTGGACTGGTTCGATCGGAACTGCACCTGCCCCGCGACGATGATCGACCGCATCGTGCCCGCCACGACCGACGAGGACCGCGCGGCGGTGGCAGCAGCGCTGGGCGGTCCTGAAGACGAGGCCTGCCAGGATGAAGCCTGCCAGGATGAAGCTTGTGTCGTCACCGAACCGTTCAGCCAGTGGGTGATCGAGGACCGCTTTGCGTCCCCGCGTCCGCGCTGGGAAGCTGTCGGCGCGCAGATCGTCTCCGAGGTTGCCCCTTACGAGACGGCCAAGCTGCGCATGCTCAACGGCGCGCACTCGCTGCTGGCATACTGCGGGCTCAGGGCGGGCCATGAATATGTCCACGAAGCCATTGCCGATCCTGCCTTGCGCAGCCTTGCCGAGCAGTTGATGCGCAACGAAGCCGCACCGACGATCGCGACCGCACCGGGGCAGGACCTTGCCGCCTATGCCGATGCGCTGATCGCCCGCTTCGCCAATCCCAGCCTCAACCACCGCCTGATCCAGATCGCCATGGACGGTTCGCAGAAGATCCCGCAGCGCTGGCTCGAGACGCTGGCGCACAACGAGAAACACGGCCGCACCTGCCCCGCCATACGCGAAGGCCTGACCGCCTGGATCCACCA
>NZ_JBXAFX010000075.1:0-1945 GCF_058793515.1 Novosphingobium sp. GW835-FHT14H07 | reverse complement strand
GTCACCTGCGCGCGATCAAATCGGAACGCTGCGCGGCATCAGATCGGAATACATGCGCGCCATCGTCGGAATCCGCAGGTCGGAGTGCTGTTAGGGTCATGAGCTGCACTCCCCCCTCCCCCCTTCCCTCCCTTGCAGATGCGCGTGCAAGGCAGTCATTCGACCTCTTGGTAACCTACTCCTATTCGTTTGAAGGCGCTTTTGCGTCTTTCACGGACTTGCCGGGCGATGATTTCGGCTTGTGCCCTGTCAGGAAAACTCAGGGTTACCCCCTGCCCTTTTGAGCCGATCCTCCCCCAGCGACGTTCAATCGTCGTCCAACCGAACAGGTCGGTTTGGATCCAGAGGTGGTAGGCACGGGCAACATTGCGTGATGGGTCGATGGCCTGCCAATGCCAAGACTGGCTAATGGGTGTTCTCATGCTGGCTTGGTGACAGGGATATCGGCTGTGGGTCCAACCGGAAATTTGAATCACTACACCCGCTGTGATTCACGGAAGCGATTGTATCGAGGGCGCTGGCCCTTCTCCCTTAGAAACATCATTATAAAAACGCCGCTGCTTGCAGCGGAAGGATTCTTGATTCTAGAGATTCAGATTCGAGGCCAATTTTTGGTGTGAATCCATCACTTTAAGCCGATCTTCCTGACCAGATGGGGGTATTAGGCTGACCAGATGGGGGCTGAACCCTGACCGAGCGGGGGCATTCACCTGACCTGCTGGGGCCATCCTGACCGCGTGGGGGACGGACCTTCAGCGCGCTGCTTAGTGGCCTAACTTCGCCCGCAAACATCAAAATTGCCCCCTAATCAGCGCTCTGTCCGTAAGCTTGCCGACTCGCGGAATCTCCTAGGATTTTGCCTCCCGTTCACAGACCTTCATTCCTGACCTCTTGGGGGCTCCCAAAGGAATCCCATCCTGACCTGACTTGACGAACGAGGTCAGGTCAGGCAGCAATCAATCCTTCGAAGAATCAAGCTCTGATCGCACTATGGCATGGAAACTGATGACAGCCCAATAGTAGAAGCTTCCGAGGAGAAGCCTGAAGAGGGTTCCCCCGGACGTGCGATGCGCGTTGCTGCTGCATTGAAGGCAAAGGGTGGCGACGAGTTCGCCAAACCGGGCAACATCATTGAGATCAAATTCGTCAAAGGTGAGTCGCTTAGTCTGACGGCATCGCGGCTGTTGGCGCTCATGATCCTGACCGCAGGTGGAGACGCATGGGAAGATCGTCCTCATCGCATTCGCAAAGCCGATATACGCCGAGGCCACAAGGGTAACGAGCGGATCAGCGACATGCTTCAGGAGCTCCATCGCACCCTGTTTGCTGTGGATGATAAATCGTGGCGCGGAAAGAAGGCGACTCTCCTGTTCTCCCTGATCTCTCGGTCTAAAGAGGAAACCGACGAGGATGGCGGAGAGACGGGTTGGATCGAATGGGAGTTCACGCCCGATGCGCGCAAGCTGATCCAGGCTTCTGAGACCTATGCCGTGCTTAACCGGCAAGCGGTCTTGGGCTTCCGCTCAAATTATGCGCTCAAGCTTTACGAGCTTGGAGCCCTTCGCCTCCATCGCCGCCAAGCAACCTGGCGAGGAGATATGCAGGCACTGCGTGCAGCGCTCGGGATCCCGCCTGATGTCTACACGGACTTCGCTCAGCTTCGGCGCAAGGTGCTTGAGAAGGCAAAGTCTGAAATTGACCAGCTCGCTCACTTCCGTGTCGAATGGCGTGAAATTCGGCAGGGGCGTACGGTCACCGAGCTTGAGTTCCGGTTTGAACCGAAGGGCGCCCCGGAGGTCTTGGAAACGGTAGATGAACTCGACCGGCATTCGGCGGGACGGCAGGCGAGGCGGACCGGTTCCGTCGAGACGGCTCTGTTGCAAAAATCGTGAAGCTTGAGCATGCTTGGCGGAGATTGGACGGACGGAACGATGACGGATTTCAA
>NZ_JBXAFX010000074.1:0-1971 GCF_058793515.1 Novosphingobium sp. GW835-FHT14H07 | reverse complement strand
TCACCTGCGCGCGATCAAATCGGAACGCTGCGCGGCATCAGATCGGAATACATGCGCGCCATCGTCGGAATCCGCACGGCTATGACAGCGGTTCGTTCAAGTGCAAGTTCGAACGGGGCCGGGTCGTCGACCTCGACTACAGCGGCATTCGCGGCCTCTGAAGCATGATAAGGCAGGCGGTTCAGGCATCGGAAAGCCTGGGCCGCCTAGCCTTGCAAGAATGACGGGCACCGACTGCTGGCCCATGGATCGGGGCAGGCTGTCGGTTGTGAAGGGATGATCATGGTGGGACGTTTTTCCAGGATTGCGATGGCGCTGGCTGCGCTGGCGACGACCGCACTGCCGGTTGCTGCCGAGGCGCATGGACGCTGGGATCGCGGCGGCTGGGGCGGGCGCGGATGGCACCGCGATCGCGGCGGCGTCGACGGCGGCGATGTGCTGGCCGGGCTGCTGATCATCGGCGGCATTGCGGCAATCGCGACCGCTGCGAGCAAGGCCGAGAAGAAGCGCAATTCCGGGGAGGATGATGGCTATCGCTATCGCCCCGAAGAGGATCGGCGCAACGACCCGCGAGACGTTCAGCGAGATGGGCAGCCCGATGACTGGCGGGACGACAGCCGGGCAGGCGTCGGTTCGCGCGGGTTGAACGACGCGGTCGATACCTGCGTCACCGAAGCCGAGCGGAAGGGCGAGGTGGACGAGGTCTACGACGCCACGCGCAATGGCGATGGCTATCGGGTGTCGGGCACGCTTCGCAATGGTGACAGCTTCTCCTGCGACGTGAGCCGCGAAGGCGGCGTGCTGCTCGACATTCGCCGCGGGCGGATCTGACTCCGCGCTGCCTGAGCCCCAGTGTTTCTTTTCGTGATGCCTTGCAGGGAACGCGCTCGCTGATTATCGGCTGGAGAAACCCTTTTACGAAGGATATCCGGCCGATGACCACGTTCGACGATCGCGAGAAGGCTTTTGAGGCCAAGTTCGCCCGTGACGAGGAAATGATGTTCCGCGTCCACGCCCGCCGCAACCGTCTGCTGGGCACCTGGGCGGCCGAGCGCATGGGCCTCGATGCGGCCGAAACCGAGGCTTATGCCAAGTCGGTCGTGCAGGCCGATTTCGAGGAAGCCGGTGACGAGGACGTAATCCGCAAGCTGCTGGGTGATCTGGTTTCGGCCGGCATCGAAACCGACGAAGCGGAAATCCGCGCGGCGATGGAAGCCAAGCAGGTCGACGCCCGCCGCCAGCTGATGGGCGAAGCCTGATGGCAATGCCTGCGGCCGAGATCGAGGCGATGATCCGTGCGGCTTTGCCGGACGCCGAGGTCGAGATCACGGACCTTGCGGGCGACGGCGATCACTATGCCGCCCGTGTCACGTCTGCCGCCTTTGCCGGCCTGAGCCGTGTCAAGCAGCACAAGCTGGTATATGATGCGCTTGGCGGGCGCATGGGCGGCGAGCTCCATGCCTTGCAACTGACCACTGCCGTTCCCAACTGAGGACGGAAAGGAAACTCATCCACCATGTCGACCGAGCAGCGCATCTCCGAAATCGTCAACGGCAACGACGTCGTCCTGTTCATGAAGGGAACGCCGCTGTTCCCGCAGTGCGGCTTTTCCAGCAAGGCCATTGCCATCCTCGAGCATCTGGGCGTCGAATACGCCTCGGTTGACGTGCTGCAGGACATGGAAATCCGCAGCGGCATCAAATCCTACTCTGACTGGCCGACGATCCCGCAGCTCTACGTCAAGGGCGAGTTCGTGGGCGGATCGGACATCATGATGGAGATGTTCCAGGCTGGCGAATTGCAGCAGCTGATGGAAGATTCGGGCGTCAAGGCCGCCTGATCCACCAAGAGTTCAGCATTTCATGAGGCGCGGTCGGCAATGCCGGTCGCGTCTTTATGGGATGGCCCGCCCCTTTTCCCCGGCATCGGATATGATGCTGGTGCTTGAAGAGGAAAGGAGCGGACCGATGT
>NZ_JBXAFX010000073.1:0-2012 GCF_058793515.1 Novosphingobium sp. GW835-FHT14H07 | reverse complement strand
TGCGGATTCCGACGATGGCGCGCATGTATTCCGATCTGATGCCGCGCAGCGTTCCGATTTGATCGCGCGCAGGTGACCACCTGATCGTTGGGTAATGATGTCACTGTGTTCTCGGCTTGGTCAAGCCGGAGTTGTGGCGGACAGGCGGCGCATGGATTCGCCACTCATTTCGAGACGATGGGCGTTGTGAACGAGGCGGTCCAGAATGGCGTCGGCGTAAGTGGGGTCATTGATCAGCTCGTGCCAACGCGCCACTGGAAGCTGACTGGTCACCATGGTCGAGCGGCAACCGTAGCGGTCTTCAAGAATCTCGAGGAGGTGGTGCCTTGCATTGCCATCGAGTGGCTCGAGACCCCAATCGTCGAGGATCAAGAGGTCAACCCGGGCGAGGCTTTTCATGCGTGCAGCGATCCGGCCATCGCCCTTGGCGAGGGACAGTTCGTCGATCAGCCGCGGCAGTCGGGTGTAGAGGACGGAGCGATTATCCCGGCAGGCCTTGTGGCCGACTGCACAGGCGAGCCAACTCTTTCCGACGCCCGTCGGGCCAATGATGGCCAGGTTCTCATGGTTGCCGATCCAGTCGCCCTTGAGCAGCATTTCGAACATACGGCGGTCCAATCCACGTGGACTGCGATAATCAACGTCCTCGGGCACCGCGTGGTGTCGCAATTTCGCGTGCCGCAGGCGCAGGGCAAGGCGGCGGTCGTTTCGCCAAGTGGCTTCGTGGTCGAGTAGCATTGCCAGCCATTCGGCATGACTGAGGCCGGCGGCATCGCCGTTGCTCTCCATTTCTGAGAAGGCATGGGCCATGCCAGTGAGGCCCAGCTGGTTCAGCTGGTCCAGTGTCGGATGTTTCAGCATTCATGGGTCCTGTCAGTGATAGTATCCGGAGCCCCGGATGTTGGTGTGAAGGATCGGCGTGCGCTCCGGGGTTTCGCGCACGGGAACCTGGTCGAGCCCTTTCTCAAGGATCGATTTGACGCTGGGATAATTGCGAGCCTGGATTTCCAGTGCACGCAGTGCCGCTGCCTCCAGGCGGACAGCGCCAAAGCGCTTGGCCAAGCCGATTATTCCGAGGCAGGACCGATATCCTTGCTCGGGATGTGGCCGGTCCTCGATGATTTTCTCGACCAGCAAGGACAGCATAGGACCCACACGCGCTGCTTCTTCGCGGATCTTGGCCGGCGTCCATTCGAGGTAGCGCCGATGGCTGGACGGCATGTGCTCAGGGATGGTTGTGTGTCGGCCATTGCCAGACCCACGCATGTGAACGGCAATACGCTCACCGCCGAGGAATATCTCGACAGTACGGGCCGTGCAGCGGACCTCGACTTCACGGCGGGCGAAGCGGTAGGGCACCGAGTAATGATGGCGGTCGACGGCAATGTGGTAATCGAGCCCGACCCGGCACCGCTTCCATTCTGCATGGACCCAAGGCTCGGCCGGCAGCGGCTTCAGGTTCGGCGCGTCTACTTCCTCGAACAATTGGCGCCGCGTCTTTCCGAACTGACGCATCACTCGCGTATCGTTGAGGTCAGCCAAGCAGCCGGCGATCGCCGTATTCAATTCGGCAAGGCTGTAGAAAATCCGGTTGCGCAATTTGCCCAGCACCCAGCGCTCGACAATGCCAACGCAAGCCTCGACCTTCGCCTTGTCCCGCGGCCGCCTTGGGCGCGCCGGAAGCACTGCGGTCCCGTAATGACGAGCCATGTCGTTGTAGCTACGGTTAAGCATTGGATCGAAGTGACAAGCCTTGATCACCGCGACCTTGGCATTGTCGGGAACCAGCAACTGCGGCACCCCGCCGAAGAAGGCGAAGGCCGCATTGTGCGCCTCGATCCAGTCAGCGAACTGCTCGGTCCAGGTGGCACACGCGAACGACAGGCTCGATCCGCCCATCACCGCCACGAACAGATGGGCGTCACGAACTTCGCCTGTACGCCGGTCGACAACGACGGGGACCTTGTCTCCGGCATAGTCGACGAACAATTTCTCGCCGCCTGCATGGCTTT
>NZ_JBXAFX010000072.1:0-2075 GCF_058793515.1 Novosphingobium sp. GW835-FHT14H07 | reverse complement strand
GCTACGCCCGGCCTCCGCTTCCCCCCACACGTCATCTACGATGTCGCTGACCCTTCAACTGCGATGTCGCTGTGCACGGGGCAGCGATCCGCGCGCCCGGCTCGTTGGTCGCGATGCCTACATCGCCGCCGGCGGCCGGATCGAACGCGAACTGTTCGATGATGACAACAGCGAATCCTGGGTCGATGTAGCGTTGCTCGAGAGCCTCGCGGCGGCAAAGATGGAAGAGCAGGCCAAAGCTCTCGCCGCCGAGCAGGGTCTCGCCTGGGTCAAGCCCACGCTAGATCCCTATGCCAGCCACGATCTGGTCGAAGGGCTGGTCCGGCTTCCCGCCGAACCGGCACTACTGACCGAAGCGGAACTGGCGAGGCTCGACGAACTCGATGCCTCCTATGACGAACATGCGGCGATCCTCGAAGACGAGGACAGTGCCGAGGAGGCTGTCGCTGCGGCCGAAGCCGCCATCGAGGCCATCGAACGCGAATGTCAGGAAATCCGGGCACGGCCGCCCGTCATCGCGGCCGAACTCAAGGCCGAGGCAGGGATGGTGCTGGTGCTCTCGCGCGATGGCACGCCGGTTCTCCAGCCGGTGTTCTACGGCGAGCGTCAGGCTGAACCCGCCGAGGCTGACGATAGGATCGAAGTCGTTGCTGGCGAGGAAGGTTCGGACAAGCGCCGGACGACCTTGTCCAAGCGCCTGGGCGACGAGCTCGCCATGCAGCGCCGCGACGTCCTTGCGCTGCATGTTGCCTCTGATCCGGGGCTTGCGCTCGACGTCATGGTCTTCACGCTGGCTGATGCCGATACGCATGACTGGCGGGCACGGGCCGCAACCACACTGCGTGCACCTCTTCCGGCAGGGCCGATCATCGGCTTCGAAGCCAAGGATGCTCCGGCCAGCAGCGCGCTTGCCGAGCTCAGGTCCAGTCTCGACGAAAGCTGGCGCGCTGGCGAAGATGCGACTTGCCGCTTCGACCTGTTCCGCGCGCTGTCCGATGACGGCCGCGCCGCTTGGCTTGGCTATGTCGTTGCCCGGTCGCTCGAGGCGAGCCTCAACATGGCGGGCGAGCGTCAGCTACCGTTCCAGGACCACCTCGGCAGCCTGATTGGCATCGACATGGCGCAGTGGTGGCGACCGACTGCGGCCAATTACTTCGACCGGGTGTCAAAGCAGGTGATCCTCGACGCGCTGACCGACGTCGGCGGCCTCGAGCTTTCCTCGCGCTTTGCCTCGGTCAAGAAGAGCGATCTCGCGATGAGTGCCGAGCGCGTCTTCGCAGGCACCTACATCACAGAAGTCGAAGTGCGCGAGAAGGCTCTGTCATGGGTGCCTGAGGTCATGCGCTTCGCTCCCGCTGCGCCGGATGCTGGCGAGCCCGAGATTGACGCCACTGACGCTGAGCGCGGTGTAGACACCGAAGATCAGTCCCCCCGCGAGCTGGCCGCCTGACCTCCTCCTGACAGGCAAGGCCACTCGTACCTCGAGAAGCGGTCCTTCGGCTCACGCCGGAGGGCCGCTTCCTTTTTTGGAGAAGAGCAGAGGGGGCTCGGGAACCTGTGGCACTGACCGGCGAACCCGTCGCCGACTGTCCAGATGCCTCAATCAGGAGACCCATCATGGCCTATCGCAAGGGGCAGAGCGGCGGCTTGTCGCCCGCCACCCGCATCACCCAAGAAATCATCGCGCGTCTGGAAGCCGGCACGAAGCCTTGGATCAAGCCGTGGCGCGGCGTGCCCGTTTCGCGGCCCCTGCGGGCCTGCGGGATTCCGTACCGGGGCATGAATGTGTTCTGGCTGTGGATGGTCGCTGACATGTGCGGCTACGCCTCGCCGTTCTGGATGACGTACAATCAGGCCAAGTCGCTCGGCGCCCAGGTCCGCAAGGGCGAAAAGTCGACCATCGCGATCTTCTACAAGAGCTACACCAAAGAGGTGGAAGCCCCCGATACCGGCGAAAAGACCGACGAGGCCCGCCGGGTGCTCAAGGCCTATCCAGTCTTCAATGGTGCGCCGTAACGGCGGAAATTAAGGAGTGCTATCATGGATAGTTGATCTTGCTGGCTATAGATCATGCC
>NZ_JBXAFX010000071.1:0-2157 GCF_058793515.1 Novosphingobium sp. GW835-FHT14H07 | reverse complement strand
ACCATTTCGCAGCAGCCGCCTGATCGGCGCAGAGCGACAGCCTACCTCTGACTGCCGCCAATCTTTGCAACAGAGCCCTCCGGAGCTCCCTGTTAAGCCTTGCCCATTTTATGTCCGCTTCGACTCCGGCCAGCCATGCCCCGCGACAGCGGCCCTATGGCCTCCGCACAGCCTGATTGCAAACGTCGCTTGGCCGCAGAAGTCCGCACGCTTCCCGCTATTGATAAAGGGATCAATATAGCATAGCAAGCGCTCTGACGCCGCACGATTCGGTCGAACAGAACGCGACCAAGCGGGCGACGAGGCGTCGGATCTTCGGTTTGCCAATGCCTACACCAGCCAAGCGAGCCTGACGGGAGTTGGAAGAAAATGCCTCATATCCAAGTGACTACCCGCGATGGGGAGATACGCGAACTCGACGTCGCAGCCTCCGGGTTCCTGATGGAAGCCCTTCGCGACGCCAATATCGACGGCGTCGAGGCGATGTGCGGCGGATGCTGCTCCTGCGCGACCTGCCACGTCTACATCGACGCTGCTCCCGCCGGGACCCTGCCGCCGGTCTCCTCCGACGAGGAGATGCTGCTTTCCGGCCTGGTCTCGACCCCCGGACGGTCGCGGCTCTCCTGCCAAATACCGGTCACGGCCGAACTGGATGGCCTTAAGCTCACGATCCCGCCGGACTCCTGAGCGCCTAGGCTGTCTGCGCACGCGCGCCGACGCCGTCCTTCCTTCCCAATTCGAAAATGAGCGGGAATCCGAACATGAACCCTCAGACACTGCCGGTCTTTCCAGACCTCGACATCTTTTCGCCCGAATATGCCTGCAACCGCGAAAAATACGCAGCCCGCGCCCTTAGGGACTATCCGCTGCACTTCTATAAGCCGCTGAATTTGTGGATCGTCAGCAAGCACAAGGATGTGCGCTCGGCCTTGTTCACTCCGCAGGTCTTTTCTTCTGTCGCGTTTGGCCTGCTCCCCCCGCCCGATGATATCGCGCCGCGCGTGCCGGACCTTTACACCGACGTGCATCTGCCCTCGATGGACCCGCCGGAGCACACCAAGCTCAGGGTTCCCGTCCAGCAAGCCCTCCTCCCCGGTCGGCTGGTGGGTAAGGACGAGGTCGTTCGCCGGATCGCCAACGAACTTATCGATACCTTCATCGACAAGGGCGAATGCGATCTCCTCCACGATTTCAGCTACAAACTTGCGCTCTACTTGATCGTCGATATGCTCGGGATCCCCAAGGAACGGGCGGAAGATTATCATCGCTGGTCCAACTGCTTCTTCCAGCTGTTCACCCCTAAGGTACCGGAGCGCGCCGACGCAAGATTCTTCGTGCCGATGCCGGAAGAGGTACTGCGGCAGAACTGGGAAGACCTGGCGGAGGCGAACGACTACCTGCGCGAAGTCGTCGAGAACCTTGATCGCAATCCCGGCAACAACATGCTGTCAAACCTGTTGCAGCTGCGCGAACCGGACGGCTCACGCACGATCACGATCAGCGCCAATGTTTGCAACGCACTGGAATTCGGGGCGGCTGGTCATGACACCACGGCAACGCTGATCGCGCACCTCACCTATTTCGTGCTGACCACGCCGGACCTCAAGGACACTCTTACCGAGGATCCGTCGCTGATCCCCGCGGCGATTTCCGAAACGCTGCGCCGTCGCTGTCCGGTCGACGGGCTGTTCCGGCGAACGCTGTCGGATGTAGAACTATGCGGCCAGAAAATCGAATCCGGATCGATCGTCTACCTCGATCTCACCGCTGCAAATCTTGACCCCGATGTATTCCCCGAACCTGAGACGTTTCGCCTGAACCGCGACAATATCAAGGAAATGGTCTCTTTCGGCTTCGGTCGTCACGTCTGCGCAGGACAGTACCTGTCCCGTATCGAAGCAAAAGCGGCCTACGAAGAACTGATGCGCCGTATTCCCAACATGCGTCTCGCTGATGGTTTCAAGCGGGAATACATGCCTTCCGTGGCGACGACGGTTCTCAAGGGGCTTCCGCTGGTCTGGGACAAAAACTGAGCCGGGCTTTCAAGTACCTGAGCAGATGATCTCAGGTTTCTTTTGATGGCTCTGTTGCAAAGATTGGCGGCAGTCAGAGGTAGGCTGTCGCTCTGCGCCGATCAGGCGGCTGCTGCGAAATGGT
>NZ_JBXAFX010000070.1:0-2204 GCF_058793515.1 Novosphingobium sp. GW835-FHT14H07 | reverse complement strand
GCTGCGGGCGGGATCACGCTGGCAGGCGGGACGATCACCGGCGGCACGCTCGATGCCGGCACCAGCATCGCCGTGACGGCAACCGGCGCGCTGACGCTGGCCTCGGCGCAGGCGGTCGAGGGCATGGCGCTGTCCGGCGCAACGATCGATGTGGGCCTGCTGGCTGCGGGGACAACGATCGATCTGACCGGCACCAGCAGCGTGAATATCACGACCAGTGCCAGCACCGGTGGCGTCGGCGCGATCACCATTGCGGCGCCGACGATCACGTTTGCATCGCTGGAGAGCGGCGCGGTCACGCTTGCGGGCGGGACGATCACCGGCGGCGATGTCGGTAGCGACGCGCTGACCGGCACTGCCAGCGGCACGCTGACCCTGCGCGATGTCTTCACGGGCAGGCTTGACCTTACCGCGCAGGACATCGTGGTGCGCAGTGTCCTGGGCGGGACCAGCGGTCCGGGCCACGACATGTCGCTGAATGCCACGGGCAACATCACCGCCGCCTTGATCCAGAGCGGCAACGACCTGTTCATCTCGGCGGCAACGCTCGACGCGACGACGCTCGATGCCGTGCGCGACCTGACCGTCGCGGTGACGGACGGGGCGACGCTCGGCGGGGTCACGGCGGGGCGCAACGCGGGCATCACCGCCGGCAGCCTTGGCCTCGACCTGATCGAGGCGGGGGCCGTCACGATCGGTGTGACCGGCAACGCCGCGCTGGGCAGCGTCCGCGCACCAACCGGCACGGTGGCGATCACCGCCGGGACGCTGGCGTTCGGCGATGTCGCATCCCTTGCGACAACCAGTCTCACGGCAGATGCGATCACCGGCAACCTCGTCGAGGCGGGCACACTCCTGACCGTGCGGTCGGCAGGCGATGTCGGCCTCGGCGATGTGTTTGCAGGCTCGCTGGATCTGACTGCTGGCAACCTGCAGATTGCCAACCTGTTGACGGACGGCGCTGCGCTTGTGCTTGTCGATGGCACGGCGAAGCTTGATCTGGCGAGCGTGGGCCAGCTCGACTATCGCGCCACGACCTTGCGGTTCGGGACCCTCGACACGCTTGGCGGAGCCATCCTTGTCGGCAGCAGTGTCGCAGGCGATGCCGTCAATGCCGGAACCACATTGTCGATCACCGCGACGGACCTCACGGCGACGGGCCTTGCGGCGGCGGGCGACGTGACGCTGACCGTGACCGACACGGCAACGCTGGGCACGGTCACCTCGAGTGGCGGCTCGGTGTTCATCGACCCTGCGCTGCTGACGTTCGATGCGATCGGCGCTGCGGGCGGGATCACGCTGGCAGGCGGGACGATCACCGGCGGCACGCTCGATGCCGGCACCAGCATCGCCGTGACGGCAACCGGCGCGCTGACGCTGGCCTCGGCAACGTCTGGCACGACGATGACGCTCGGCGCCGACAGCCTGCAGGCAGGCACGCTCGATGCAGGCGGCGATCTGTCGCTTGCCGTGACGGGCGGCGCGGTGCTGGATTCTGCGCTGGCCGGTGGGGCATTGGCGATCGGTGCTGGCACGCTGGCGGTGCCGACGCTGCAGTCCGGAGCGGGGAACCTGACGCTGACCATCGGCGGGCTTGCCACGCTGGGCAGCGTGTCCGCGCTTGGCGGCGACATTGCGGCGACGACCGGGCGGGTGACCTTCGCGTCTGCCAGCGCAAGCGGGCAGGTGCAACTCGGCGGCGTGGTGATCAATGGCAGCACGATCGACGCCGGCACCTCGGTGGTGCTGACCGCGACGAGTGCCATGACCCTCGACACGATCACGGCAGGCACCAGCGTCGCGCTGGGCAGCCGCGACGCAACGGTCAACGCGGTGAATGCCGGAACCTCGGCGACCTACCAGGGGCGCGACATCCGCATTGGCGCGACCGATGCGGGGGCGGCGGTGCTTGTTGCTGCGCGCAACTTCACCTTCGACAGCCTGAGCGCGGGCGAGGGCGTAACCCTGGGTGCCACGCGGGCGATCACCGGCGGCACGATCACCGCCGGCAGCACGCTCGATCTGACTGCGGCCAGCCTCACGGCGACGAGCCTGCAATCGGCGGGCGACGTGACGCTGACCGTGACCGACACGGCAACGCTGGGCACGGTCACCTCGAGCGGCGGTTCGGTGTTCATCGACCCTGCGCTGCTGACGTTCGATGCGATCGGCGCTGCGGGCGGGATCACGCTGGCAGGCGGGAC
>NZ_JBXAFX010000069.1:0-2558 GCF_058793515.1 Novosphingobium sp. GW835-FHT14H07 | reverse complement strand
TGTGGAGCGGCGTGCAAAATTGACCCCCTTAGCGGGGTGATCGGCGTCTAAAATTGACCCCCTTCATCTCATTGTGAGAAGCGCCGCCGTTTGGGTTCCGGACGGCGGGTACAGGGATGTTGGTTGTGGAGACGATTACGAGGATCCGTCGGGAGCACCGGGACGGTAAGCCGATCAAGGCGATAGCACGGGATTTGCGGCTGTCGCGCAACACGGTGCGCAAGGCGGTCCGGGCGCCGAACGCAGATGCCAGTTACGAGCGCAAGGAACAGCATCGGCCGCAAACCGGCCCTTTCAGCACTCGCCTGGAAGAGCTGCTTGAAGAGAACGAAGGGCTGCCCCGGCGTGACCGGCTTCGCATGACGCGGATCCATGATCTGCTCCAGCGTGAAGGGTTCGGCGGCTCTTATGACGCTGTGCGGCGCTATGCCGCACGCTGGAAGCGTGAGCGTCGCGTCGAGGCCGGCGATATGGCCAAGGCGTTCATCCCGTTGATGTACCGGCCCGGCGAGGCTTACCAGTTTGACTGGAGCCATGAGGACGTCGAGATCGCCGGCAAGCCGATGCGCGTGAAGGTCGCGCATATGCGGTTTTGCTGGTCACGGGCACCATTTGTCCGTGCCTATCCTCGTGAGACGCAGGAGATGGTGTTCGACGCACATGCCCGCGCCTTTGCCTTCTTCGGCGGGGTTCCGACGCGCGGCATCTACGACAATATGAAGACGGCGGTGACGACGGTGTTCACCGGCAAGGAACGCCTGTTCAACCGGCGGTTCCTGATCATGACGGACCACTATCGCGTTGAGCCGGTGGCCTGCAGTCCTGCCGCAGGGTGGGAGAAGGGACAGGTCGAGAACCAGGTTCAGACCAGCAGGGAGCGCCTGTTCAAGCCGCGCCTGCGCTTTGCCAGCCTCGAGGAACTGAACATCTGGCTGGAGGCCGAGTGCCGGCGCTGGGCGGAACGCAACCAGCATCCTGACCAGGAAGATATGACGATCGCGCAGGCGCTGGAGGCGGAGCGGCCGATGCTGCAACCGCTACCGGTTCCCTTCGACGGGTTCTTCGAGAGCGAACACGTCGCCAGTTCGACGTGCCTCGTGAGCTTCGATCGCAACAGGTACTCGGTGATGGCAAAGGCGGCCCATCAGGCTGTGCAGGTGCGGGCCTATGCAACGCGCGTCGTGATCCGCTGCGAGGGCGCTGTCGTGGCCGAACACGAACGGGTCTTCGGCCGGAACCAGACGATCTTCGATCCATGGCATTACCTGCCCATCCTCGCCCGCAAGCCCGGGGCGTTGCGCAATGGCGCCCCCTTCCAGGACTGGGCTCTCCCACCTGCGCTGGCCCAACTGCGGCGCAAGCTGGGCAAGGGCGACGATGCCGACCGGCGCTTTGTACGCGTCCTCGCCGCCGTCCCCGAAGATGGCCTGGAGGCTGTCGAGGCCGCAGTGCGCGAGGCACTCGGCGCCGGTACTGTCAGCGACGAGATCATCCTCAACATCCTGTCCCGTCGCCGCGAGCCTCATGATGCCCAGGCTATGGACGTCGTCGTCAACCTGAAGCTCAAGCATCCGCCAGAGGCGAACTGCGGCCGCTACGATACCGTGCGAGACCTCGATGCAGCGGCATGAGATCATGGCCGCCCTCAAGGGGCTGGGGCTCAAGGGCATGGTGACGGCCTTCGATGATGCCGTCACCAACGGCATCCGCCGCGACAGAACGATCATGGAGATGCTGGGCGACCTGTTGCGTGCGGAGACGGCGCACCGGGATGCGGCTTCGATCCGTTATCGCATGACCGCAGCCAAGCTTCCGGCGATCAAGGACCTGGATGGGTTCATGTTCGATGGCACGCCGATCAACGAAGGACTGATCCGCTCGCTTCATACGGGCTCGTTCCTGCCGGAACGCCGCAATATCGTGCTGATCGGCGGAACAGGCACGGGCAAGACCCATCTGGCTCTCGCTATCACCGCCGCGGTGGTGCGCGCCGGTGCCAGAGGCCGATACTTCAATACGGTCGATCTGGTGAACCGGCTCGAGGAAGAGGCTCGTCTGGGCAAGGCCGGCAGCCTTGCCACCCAACTCTCGCGGCTTGATCTCGTGGTGCTTGACGAGCTGGGCTACCTGCCGTTCGCCCGGTCCGGCGGTCAGATGCTCTTCCACCTGATCAGCAAGCTCTACGAAAAGACCTCGGTCATCATCACGACCAATCTCGCCTTCGGCGAATGGCCGAGCGTCTTCCACGACCCCAAGATGACCACCGCGCTTCTCGATCGCATCACGCACCACTGCGACATCATCGAGACGGGCAATGACAGCTGGCGGTTCAAAAACCGGAACTGAGCCGAAAACCCCTTCCCCCGGACCCCCATCCCCGGCGGTTAACCCGGTGGGTCAACAGGGACCTCCCACGGACGCCGCCGCCAGCACACCTGACGGTGCGCGTCGTCGTCCGTGGGCCCCTCCTATCGACTACCGGGATAACCGCCAGACTACCGAAAGGTGGGGTCAATATTGGGCGCCGATAGGGGGTCAGTTTTGCGCGCCGGTTGACA
>NZ_JBXAFX010000068.1:0-2566 GCF_058793515.1 Novosphingobium sp. GW835-FHT14H07 | reverse complement strand
TACGCCCGGCCTCCGCTTCCCCCCACACGTCATCTACGATGTCGCTGACCCTTCAACTGCGATGTCGCTGTGCACCAGCACTGCCACCGGACCTGAGCCATCAGTGATAGCTGCCTCCGCCAACGCTTTGGCTTCCTCTATCTGACGCGATGCTTCCTCTAGCGCAGGTTCGCCGTTGTCTACGCCAGCGAAGATCATGCTCATGGCCTCAGCTGCTTCACGGACAGGCGAGTACGGAGAGCGGGTGAGGGCGCCGATCACTGCAAGAGCGATCGAACGCGCCGATCGCAACGTATAGGTTTCCTCGTCGTTCAGCGTCGCAATTCCCGCGAACCAAGCCTCATAGCGCGGCTGAGTGAAATAGTGCCCCTCGACCTCGAGGGCGGTCCTGATCATGCGTGCAACGAGCAGAGCGCCAAATATCCGTCGCTCATCGGGGCTTATGCATGTGAGTTCACCACCCAGCCGACCTAGTCGATAGGCCGCATCGAGCGCAGCTGACTGATTGGCTGGATACAAACCGCTACTCACAGACTCTCCCGCCTAACTTTGAGGTGGAACAGGCTTCTGGCGGATCAAAACAAGAACGTTGTCCAAATTTTGACGCCTAAAACCCGCTGTTAAGCTCAGCTCCTATACTAAATCCGCAAAAAGTATAGAAACGGTGATAGGCCCACTTGGCTTTAACAAGCTTGCCAGTGTAAGACCAGCTCTGTCAAGAATACTGAACTCGCCGGCGTTGGTGCGGGCGTGCAGTGACGGACGGCATTTCACCATTAATCGCCGGTTTCTCGGGCATTGTGTCGCCTATTCCGCAGAGCCCGCAATTCGGCCTTTGCATAATCAGCTGCCCGATTTCACACTTAGCCATAGGGGGCAACCGGTCGGTTGACCCCTCATGTTGAGGTGTGAAAAATGCGTTTTCAGCGGGCTCGACCTGGGCTAAGCCGGTTTGAGGGGCGGGAAGGGGGCACTCGCCCGCCGGCATGGAGGCACCTTCAAATGCTGATTGGCTACGCTCGCGTCAGTACAGACGAGCAGGATACAGCCGCCCAGAAGGAAGAACTGAAGGCTGCAGGCTGCACGCGCATCTTTCAGGATATCGCCAGCGGTGCCAACCGAGAGCGCCCGAACCTGGCCAAGGCCATGGCTTCTGTGCGCGCTGGTGACACGCTGATCGTCATTCGCATCGACCGCCTTGCGCGGTCCCTGTCTCATCTTCTGCAGATCGTTGAAGGGCTTCGAGACAAGGGAGCCTTCTTTCGATCGCTGAATGATCCGATCGACACCTCGAGCGCACAGGGCATGCTCATGACGCAGATGCTTGGTGCTTTCGCTGAATTCGAGCGCACCTTGATCAGGGAGCGAACCAAGACCGGGGTGAGGGCGGCCATGGCCAAGGGCGCCCTTCCAGGCAATCCCAAGATGCGCGCAAGGGATCGCGGAGCCATTTCGGAAATCCGGATAGGGCATAAGGAGCGATATCTTCAGGAGCTGATCGACGGCCGTCGCCGTTGGCTTCCTGTTGTGACAAGCTTGCGACCCCACCACACCTGGAAGGTCGTGTTGCAGCAGATCCGGGCCCTCCAACCGCCAGTCCGGTCCTTTACAGAGCAAACGCTGATCAAAGCCTGTCGCAGCTTGGTGCAGGCTGGATATGCTGACCCGATGATCCTGGAAAGGACCTCACGGGCGCGCCCCAATGACGACAATGCCTACACTGTTGCGGCTCGGCTGAAAGAGCACCCCGACGCCACGCTGCAAGAACTGGCAACCTATCTGGGACGAGACCTCAACCGCCGCACACCGACCGGATTGGACAAATGGTCACCAGAGGCGATCCGTCGTTTGATCAGGCGTGCGGTTGAGCTTGGCCTCTTGCCCAGCAAACATTCTAAAGATGTCGTTCCCTCGGACAATGGCGACAATTCAATTTCAGGACATTCCGGGTAATACCGGCCGTTACCGCAACGTTCCTGCTATTACCGGCTATTACCATTACGTCCCTTTGATTCCTGAAACTTATTTGCATGTCCTACTTGCAGGCGCAGCCTGATGTGCGTTAAGAGTGCTGCGTTCAATCTATCTCGTCATATGTTGTTCGTGAGCTTTCGTTCGCCAGTCCCGAATTCGGACACTGGAGCAGTTTGGCTCAGCATTGATTTGGGCACCCAAGTGCCAATCTGTGTTGGACGCTCGCGCGAGAACGCTCAGGAGCAACTTTATGGGGAACATCCGTGACCTCGCCCGTCCTCGATTGGTTCTGCCTAAATTGAGCGCGATCCGGGTTCGTCCGGTTAGCCGTGTCAGCTTCTCGCTGACTGACACGAATGCTTTCGAGAAGGCAGCAGGCTACGGCGTCAAATGGCTCGCCTCGAAAGCAGGTGGCGAGCTCCCTGCCGAAGCATTCGACCTGGGCAGCTTTGATACAAGATCCCAACAAGGCCTCCATCCCTGTCATGCTGTTCGCTTCGATGACCATTCGGGCGGCTCTGTTGCAAACATGGGGCACGGCCGCGCGGCGTCACCCAGTTGGGGGATTAGGCAGCATTGGCGAAATGCTTAT
>NZ_JBXAFX010000067.1:0-2587 GCF_058793515.1 Novosphingobium sp. GW835-FHT14H07 | reverse complement strand
GGGTAGGGTAGGCCCGCAATGTCTCGGAGAGAACATCGCTAGGCCCCCCTCCGAACCGAACGTGCACCTTTCAGCGCATTCGGCTCTCCACGACTGCGTGCTGTCCGCCGTTGGCGGTCGGTCGGCTGTCCGGCATGGACATCGTTGTGGCAGCGGGAGCACAAGACCATGCGTTTACGCTGACGGGCGGCCGCCATATGGCGACTGAACCCGGCATGCTGCAATTCGCCGATCCTGCGGACGTGATGAACCTCACAAGGTTGGTCATTGCTACCGCAACGCTCGCATTCGCGGGCGTTGAGCCGCTCGACCAGCTCTGTCCTGCTGAACACGAACTTTGCTGAGGAAGGGATATCGATCCCGCCCCAGGTGCGCGTGTGTCGCTGGAGGTCCTTCAACTGCCACAGTTTTATTGTCCGGGTGGTGTCTCCCACCTCGTAGCTGATATAGAAGTCCGTACCGCGACGCAGTTTGGCGAAGACTCTGCGAGCCGATGTCCTGTGCTTTCCGGCGATGGTTTTCACGCATGAGAGCAAGGCGAAGTAACCTGCCTTGTTCAGCTTGCGTTTCACGTCGTCAGCAATGGCATAATAGTTCGCAAAGCCGCGCCATTCGGCGTTATAGGCTAGGACGATTTCCACATCGCTTGCGAAGCGCAAGGCCGCCCTCCCAACAGGTCTGAAGCTGTCGTAGTCGCCCCATTCCTTTGAGTTGACGAACCGCACGACGCGGTCCCTTGGCACCAGAAGTTTCATCCGGTCGGCCAAGCCTCGCCGCACTGCCGGACGACCATCGAAGATCGCCTTGTGCGGATTGGGATTGGTCATGGTCCGGACTTCGTATCCGAGGAACCGTGCCCCATCCGAAGCCTTGTGGATTCCGCTTTTCTCGGCGGACACGGCCAACTTCAGGTGATCGGACAGGTAGGTCCTGACCTCCTCCATGATTTGTCGTGCTTCCGATTTGCTACCAGTGACGCCGATGATGAAGTCGTCGGCGTATCGGCAGTAGCGCAGTCTCCTGTAGTTCGGATCAAAGGCGTCGCTGGCCGGAACGGCAAGCCGTTCCGCCTTGAGCCGACCGATCTCTTCCAAGAAGGAAGTGACTCTGGGATCGTCGCCGCGCCCTTTGGCGCGAAGTTGATCCACTGTGCGGCGGACATAGGACAGGCGGTTCCTGATGCGCCGGGCATCAGGGGATGGTGATCGCTGCTTCCCTTTGTCGAAGCCAGCCATCTTGGCCTGCATGAACATATCCAGTTCATGCAGGTAGATGTTCGCCAGCATCGGGGAGACGACCCCGCCTTGGGGCGTTCCGCTGTAGGTCTTGTGAAAGACCCAGTCTTCGACATACCCGGCCTTGAGTAGACCCCGGATGAGCCGCACGAAGCGACGATCCGCAATCCGTTTTTCGAGCAGGGATACGAGGACATCATGATCGATGTTGTCGAAGAACCCGACAACATCGACGTCGATCAGCCATTTCACCCCGGTCCAGATGGCGCGGATCGATTCCAACGCCGTGTGGCATGAACGTTTCGGGCGGAACCCATGAGAGTGTCTGGAAAACAGCGGCTCATAGATTTGCTCGAGGATCGTCCGCACCACTTCCTGGACCAACTTGTCTTCCGTGGTCGGCACGCCAAGTGGCCGTTTCTGGCCATTGGCTTTCGGGATATACACCCGTCTTGCCGGTTGAGGTCGATAGGTCCCGTTCGCAAGCCGTTCGATGATGGACCTGACCTTGTCGGGCGAGAA
Organism: Novosphingobium sp. GW835-FHT14H07; assembly: GCF_058793515.1. Lineage (NCBI taxonomy): Bacteria > Pseudomonadati > Pseudomonadota > Alphaproteobacteria > Sphingomonadales > Sphingomonadaceae > Novosphingobium > Novosphingobium sp. GW835-FHT14H07. The sequence continues at coordinate 830 of NZ_JBXAFX010000067.1, read as the reverse complement.
GCCGTCGAATGTCTGACCATCAACTCCGGGCGTCATCGCCCCTTTATTCGGGGCGATCCGCTGGTAGGCATGCTCCCAGAGGAGCGGGCTTTTCAGCAGGCGATAGAGGCCATTGACCTTCCGACCCGACCTGATGACGGTCGGGAGTGATCTGACGGCCCTCTCAATGGTATCTGGCAGCATTAGCACACCTCCTTTTGAGGTCGTCTGATCGCAGTCGCTGCCGCCCTTCCCCCGGTCGGTTAGGCTTTCGCCCGGGTCACCCCGAGCTTATACTGCCGACCGTCCGCCGATTGCTCGGCGGCTGTCCCGGCCATTACACCGGGCATTTGAGTAATATGGCGGCTCCGTGCCCATACAGGTCGCTGGTCTTCCCAGCGCCTGCTTCAGGGCATCCCGTAATTACGGAAATTGGAGATACGACGTGGTTAGGTGCCCCGTTCGTTCACTTACCCCTCCCTATAGAGGGTGCGTCAGAGAGGCTGGCGCGCTCGCGGAAGTCCCGCTCGCTGTGGAGGAACTCAACGCCCTTTCCTCCGTCTCTCCGATATGCCGCGTCAACCATTCTGCGACATCGCCACGTTATCAGCCGCTGCAAACTGGGGTTCAGGCAGTATAGCTTTCACCATACACGTCTTGCCCTGATCCCTCGCGCCTCAAATGGCTTTGGCGTTTCGGGACCTTTTCTGAACATGCTATTGTTCCCCGTCCCTTTCGGGATCGCAGCCATTTCTGGCCGAGGTTAGTCCAGTGGGCATGATCTATAGCCAGCAAGATCAACTATCCATGATAGCACTCCTTAATTTCCGCCGTTACGGCGCACCATTGAA
>NZ_JBXAFX010000066.1:0-2622 GCF_058793515.1 Novosphingobium sp. GW835-FHT14H07 | reverse complement strand
TGTCGCGCGACGATCAGGGTGAGAAAGCGCGACAATCAAGATGAGAATACGGTGTGTCGGGATCGGCGGAGGGCGTAGCCCGTAGCCGGTCCCGACACACCGGAGGCCCTCTTTGCGAGGTGCCTGTGATGGTCGTGGTGCCGCTATGTGTTGGGTTTTCCGGGGAGGAGGACCTGACGTGTGGCTGGCCGACACATCAACGATCATCAGGTGAGACTTTTCATGACCAACAGACGTAATGACCCCGTCGCTCTGGCGGCGGCTAAGGCCGGGTTCAGCCCGGCAACGGGCTATCGCATTCTGCAGGATGGCCGGTTGCCAACACAGCGGCAAACCCCCCGCGGTCGGCGCCGACCCGATCCCTTGGCCGGTGTCTTCGATGAAGTGGTCGTGCCGATGCTCGAGGCTGCTCCCGGCCTCCGACCTATCGCCATTTTTGAAGAATTGCGGCGGCGATACCCCGAGACGACATTCGGCTCTAGGCGGACGCTGGAGAGGCGCATTCGCGATTGGCGCGCCATGAACGGGCAGGATCGTGAAGTCATTTTCCGGCAAGTGCACGAAGCGGGACGGCTCGGCCTGTCCGATTTTACATGCATGGACGATCTGGCGGTTTCGATCGCCGGACAACCACTGGATCATCTGCTCTATCACTTCCGGCTGCCTTGCGGCGGCTTCGAGCACGGGCATATCATCCTGGGCGGCGAGAGTTTCGTTGCCTTGGCTGAAGGGCTGCAGAACGCGCTCTGGTCAGCAGGTGGTGCGCCGAAGCTTCATCGTACCGACAGCCTCTCGGCCGCCTTCCGCAATCTCGACGCCGATACCAGGATCGACCTGACCAACCGCTATGATGCGCTCTGTGCCCATTATGGAATGGAGCCCACGAGAAACAACCGGGGCGTTGCTCACGAGAACGGCGCGATCGAGAGTGCTCATGGCCACATCAAGGCTGGTGTGAAGGATGCGCTACTGTTACGTGGTAGCAGCGACTTCGCCGACCTTGCCCACTATCGCCGCTTTATCGACGAGGTGGTAATTGCGCGCAATCGGCGGCACGGGCCTGGCATCGATGCCGAACGCAAGTTCCTGCAGCCGCTGCCGGACGTTCGTACCACCGATTACGAAGAGGTTCTTGTCACAGTCACCTCCTCGGGCGGCTTCACGCTGCGCAAGGTGTTCTACACGGTCCCATCCCGCCTGATCGGGCATCGCTTACGTGTCCGCCTGTATGATGACCGCCTCGACGTCTTCATTGGGGGCACGAGGCTCATGACCCTGCCGCGTGGCCGTGCCGGCATGAACGGGAAGCACGGCCACGTTGTCGATTACCGCCACGTGATCCATTCCCTGCGCCGCAAACCCATGGCGCTGCTGGGGCTGGTCTATCGCGACAGCCTGTTCCCGCGAGATGCCTATCGTCTGATGTTCGACCACTTGCTGGAAGTTCATGGCGAGCGGGAGGCATGCCGCACCACCGTAGAACTTCTGGCCATGGCCCACGAACGCGCATGCGAAGCCGAACTCGCCGGGCTCCTGGCCGAGGATCTGGCCGCGCGCCAAACACCGTGTCTGACAACCTTGCGAGCCCGGTTCAGTCCCGATCCTGCCGACCTACCCGAAGTCGTGGTCGAACTGGTGCCGCTCTCGATCTACGATGGACTGATCGAACAGGGAGAAGCCGCATGAGCGCCGCTCCCATGATCGATGCACAGCGCCTTAGCCTAATGCTCAACGAACTGCGCTTGCCCACCATCAAGCACATCTGGGGAGACTTCGCCGTCCAGGCGGACAAGGAGGGTTGGCCCGCCAGCAGGTTCCTTGCCGCGCTCGCCGAGCACGAACTAGCCGAACGAGATCGCCGCCGGATCGAGCGTCACCTGGCAGAGGCTCATCTGCCTGCGGGCAAAACCCTGGACTGCTTCGCCTTCGATGCCGTGCCGATGATCTCCAAGGCCCAGGTCATGGCCATATGCGCCGGAGATGGCTGGCTCGAGCAAGGCGCCAACCTCATCCTGTTCGGTCCGCCGGGGGGTGGCAAAACCCATCTTGCTGCAGCTATCGGCCTTGCTTTGGTGGAACGAGGCTGGAGAGTTCTATTCACCCGAACTTCCGACCTTGTGCAACGCCTGCAGGTCGCGCGGCGCGAACTTGCACTTGAATCCGCGATGGCCAAGCTCGACAAATACCACCTGCTCGTTCTTGACGACTTCGCCTACATCTCGCGCGATCAAGCCGAGACATCGGTCCTCTTCGAGCTGATCAGCGCCCGCTACGAGCGACGGTCGTTGCTGATCACCGCCAACCAGCCCTTTGGCGAATGGAACAAGGTCTTCCCAGATCCCGCGATGACGCTCGCCGCCGTCGACAGGCTCGTGCACCACGCCACCATCTTTGAGATGAACGTCGAAAGTTACCGCAGACGCACCGCACAGGCGAGACGCACCGGCGCTGGACGCCCCGCTGCTTACACCACACCAAAGGTCATCGAGACCATCCGCGACAATCAGGATGAGAACGACGAACTTGCCAGCGACAATCAAAACAGGCACTGATCGACGCGCCGCGACAATCACATTCTCATCCTGATTGACGCGCAATCCTCATCCAGTTTGTCGCGCTACA
>NZ_JBXAFX010000065.1:0-2635 GCF_058793515.1 Novosphingobium sp. GW835-FHT14H07 | reverse complement strand
TGCACAGCGACATCGCAGTTGAAGGGTCAGCGACATCGTAGATGACGTGTGGGGGGAAGCGGAGGCCGGGCGTAGCCCGGACGTAGCTTCCCCCCACACGGGCGCGGGTTTCCCCGTGCCGTTGGCGGCGACAGCGGTCAGGATGGTCCGATCTTCAACGCCAAGAAGAGGATCGGATGCCTGGCCGTCCCATCACCGACCAACAGCAGAGGTACTACATGTCCCTTCGTCAAAAACACCCGCAAAAAGCGGCCGCCGCCATGGCGGGCTTTTCCACCAGCACGGGCTACCGGACAGAGAAAGATCCCCGGTCGCCATCGGAGCGTCGCCGGGAGCGACGTCATGGCGGCGGCAGGCCAGATCCGCTCGCCGAACTGTGGGATAAAGAAATCGTGCCTTTGCTCGAGAGCACGCCGGGCCTGAAGCCCATCTCTATTCTTGGGGAGCTGGAGCAACGCCACCCCGGTCTCGATCTAACACCAGCCCGCAGGACCCTGGAACGCCGGATACGGCTATGGAAGGCCGAGTATGGACCAGAGCGTGAGGTCATCTTCCGGCAGGACCATCCGCCAGGCCGACAGGGCATGTCGGATTTCTTTGACGCCCGCGATCTGAAGGTCACCATCTCCGGCAATCCGAGCCCGCACCTGATCTATCACTTCGCGCTGGTCTATTCCGGGTGGGAGCATGCCGAGGTCGTGCTGGGAGGAGAAAGCTTCACGGCGCTGGCCTGCGGCCTTCAGAATGCGCTGTGGCAGCTTGGCGGCGTGCCGCACGAGCATCGCACCGATAGCCTCTCCGCGGCGTTCGCCAACCTGGAGCAAGATGCCCAGGAAGATCTGCGGACCCGCTATGCCGCCCTGTGCGCCGATTACCAGATGGAGCCCACCCGCAACAATCGCGGGGTCGCCCATGAGAATGGGTCCATAGAAAGCCGTCATGGTCACCTTAAGGATCGGCTCGATCAGGCACTCCAGTTGCGCGGGACACGTGACTTCGCCTCCATCGAGGACTGGCGCACGTTCCTCGCCCAGATCGTGGGCCGCCACAATGCCCGGCGGCGCGATGCCTTGCGCATCGAAGCTGAGCACCTGCGCCCGTTACCTTCACGCCGCAGCTGCGATTATGATGAAGCTACGGTGCTCGTCACCTCATCGGGCGGCTTCGTGCTGCGCAAGGTCTTCTACACCGTGCCTTCCCGGCTCATCGGCCATAGCCTGCGAGCCAGGATCTTCGATGACCGGATCGACCTTTATCTGGCCGGGCAGCCCATCGAGACCCTGCCACGCGGGAGGGCGCCCGATCGCGGACGGGGCGGTCATGACCACGTAGTCAATTATCGGCACGTGATCCACAGCCTGCGTACCAAGCCCCACGCGCTGGCAAACCTTGTCTATCGCGACAAGCTCTTCCCTCGCAGCGAATATCGCCGCTGCTGGGATGCTCTGGAGGGTGCGCTTCCCAAAGCCGCCGCATGCCGCAGCATGGTGGGGCTGCTGTGGCTTGCGCATGACCAGGCCTGCGAGGCTGAGCTCGCCGCGACCCTGACCGGCATACTCGATGGCCAGGGTTTACCCGATCTGAGGGATCTGCAGGAGCGCTTCCAACGCCCCGGCAAAGAGCCGGCCGATGTGGTCGTCGATATTCCCCAGCCTGACACATACGACGATCTGCTCACCGCCAGGGAGATGGCCGCATGAGCATCACTGTCGACACCGCCCAGCTGCCCATGTTGCTTGGCACGCTGCGTCTGCCCACCATTGCCCGTCTCTGGCCGGACTTCTGTTCACGAGCGGACAAGGAGGGGTGGCCGGCTTCGCGCCTGCTGGCAGCCTTGGCCGAACTGGAACTCGCCGAACGCGAACAACGCCGGATCCAGCGCCATCTTACAGAAGCACGGCTGCCTCCCGGCAAGACCCTGGATGCCTTCGACTTCAGCCTCGTTCCCACCTTGAGCAAGGCCCAGGTCATGGCTCTGACCCAAGGAGATGCCTGGCTCAAGGCGGGCCACAATCTTCTGGCATTTGGTCCGCCCGGTGCCGGCAAGAGCCACGCCGCAGCCGCCATCGGCAACGAGCTCGTCGCGCGCGGATACCGGGTCTTCTTCACCCGAACCACCGATCTCGTCCAGCGTTTGCAGGCCGCACGTCAGTCCCTGACCTTGACCCAGGAGATCGCCAGGCTCGACCGCTTCGACCTGCTCATCCTCGATGACCTGTCCTACGTCCGCAAGGACCAGGCAGAGACCAGCGTCCTGTTCGAACTCATCTCTGCCAGATACGAAAGGCGCTCCATCATGATCACCGCCAACCAACCATTCAGCGGTTGGGATTCCATTTTTTTGGATAAGGCAATGACTGTCGCTGCCATCGACAGGCTCGTTCACCACGCCACTATCCTGGAAATGAACGTCGAGAGCTATCGCAGGCGATCCGCCCTGGCCTCAGCGACATCGCTCCGCGACAGTGCTCCTGATCCAGCGACATCGCCCAGCGACATCGAAACCATGCCAGCGACATCGCTGCGCGACAACGCCTCTTGATCCAGGCCAACCTCGTGTGACACTATCCCCAACGTCACCGCTGACACATCACCATCAATGTCGCTGACCAGTCACCGACGATGTCGCGCTACA
>NZ_JBXAFX010000064.1:1617-2709 GCF_058793515.1 Novosphingobium sp. GW835-FHT14H07 | reverse complement strand
GTCTACACCATTTCGTTGAATGTTTGGGCGCACCAGTCTGCGATGTAGTCGCGCATGGCGGTGCCGTTGTCGGCGCCGCAGTGTTCGACTTCGAAGTCGGCCTTTGTGAAGATGCGCAGGGAGCGTTTTGGGCTGTTGGTGGCCTGATCGTAGCTCATGCGGGCGTTGTAGACGGGGATCTGGCGGTCGTTTTCGCCGTGTGTGACGAGGAATGGCACGCGGATCTTGTCCACCTGTCCGTCGAGGGTGATCTGGTCGGCGTAGGCGAGGAAGGCCTCGCGATCGTCGATGCCGAAGACCCACATGACGTGGTCCCAGTAGTGCGGGACGGGGTTCTCGCCCTCGTTGGCGACGCGTTCGCGCTGGCGCTGGCCCCAGACGTGGTTTGCGCCCATGACGGCACACAGTGCGTAACGGGGATCGTTCGCGGCGATGCGCGGGGCGTGGTAGCCACCGAAGGACAGGCCGAAGATGCCGATCTTCGAGTGAATCACATCGCTGCGCGTCAGGAGATAGTCGAAGGCCGGGCTGCCCCAGCGTTCGGCGTCGTGGACGGCGGGGAGATTGCGCTTGCGGATCGCTTCGCCGGTGCCGGGCTGGTCGAGGAAGAGCGTGTTCATGCCGCGGGCCAGGTTCACCGCGCCATGGCCTGCCATGCACACCTGCTCCTTCATGGAATCGAGGCCATTGACCGAGACCAGCGTGGGCCGCGGCGTGCCGCTGCCATCGTGGACGAAGATCGCCGGATAGCTCGCTCCCTCGTAGGGGATCTCCACCTTCTCGACATGGAGGCCGCTAAACGCGCTGCCCTTGTGGTAGAGTTCGAGGCCCTTGTCATAGGCCGCCCAGCGCGGCGCGTAGTCGCGGCTCTGCAGGCGCTCGGCCCCGAGGTAGTATCCCGAAGCGCGCAGGTACTTGGCGCCGGCCGAGAGGAGATAGCCATCGGCCTCGTCGCGTTCGGCATTGCGGGTCACCTGATCGGCCACGGCAATCCAGCTGTCGAACAGTTGTGCGGACCCGGCATCGGCGCCGGCCTTTGCCGCCTCCCGGACGGGCCGGCAGACCTCGTCCAGTTCGCCGTGGTTGCCGCCG
>NZ_JBXAFX010000064.1:0-1518 GCF_058793515.1 Novosphingobium sp. GW835-FHT14H07 | reverse complement strand
GCGATCAGGGCAAGGTTGATGCCCAGGTTCCAGACATAGTTACCGGGAAAGGGTTCGAACATCGTGCAATCCTATTCTGCGGTCCAGCCGCCATCGACGACGAGGCTGGTTCCGGTCATCAGCGCGGAGGCGTCGGTTGCAAGGAACAGCACGGCGCCCATCAGGTCCTCGACCTTGCCGATCCGTCCCAGCTTGATCCTGGCCAGCACGCTGGCCCGGAAGGCCGGGTCGGCGAACATCGGCTCGGTCAGCGGGGTTTCGATGAAGGTCGGCGCGATCGTGTTCGATCGGATGCCATGCTGCGCCAGGTCGAGCGCAAAGGACTTGTTCATGCCTTCGATCGCCCATTTGCTGGCGCAATAGAGCGAGCGGTTGGGCCCGCCGACATGGCCCATCTGCGAGCCCATGTGGATGAGGGAGCCTGGCGTGCCGGTCTCGATCATCCGGCGGGCGCAGGCCTGCGCGACAAAGAAGGCCGCGCGCAGGTTGAGGCCCAGGACGGCATCGTAGTCCGCCGGGCCGACGTCCCACATCGGCATGGGCCGGTTGGTGCCGGCGTTGTTGACCAGCACGTGAAACGGCTCGCGCTCGGCAAAGAACGCAGCCACGGCGTCGAGGTCGGCGACGTCGAGCGTGGCGCCTTGCGCGCCGTTGCCGATCGCGGCTGCCGCTTGCGCGATCTCGCCGGACGAGCGGGCGACGAGAGTGACCGCCGCGCCCGCCTGGGCAAGGGCAGCGGCGGCGGCCAGACCGATGCCTCGCCCTGCGCCTGTCACGACCGCCCGCTTGCCATCAAGACGCAGCGAGGGGGTGCGGGGCAGGGGAGTCATGCCACGCCCCTCATGCTTTGGTCAGTTCACTCGGCGCGGCCTGCCCGGCGTAAGGCACATCGCGCCCGCCGAAGCGGCGCACGCGGATGTTGGCCTGCTCGCCGTGGCCGGCAAAGCCTTCCAGCGCGCAGAGGCGGCTGCAGTATTCGCCCACCAGCGCCGAAGCCTCGTCGGTCAGGACCTTCTGGTAGGTGCAGGTCTTGAGGAACTTGCCCACCCACAGGCCACCGGTATAGCGCGCGGCCTTCTTCGTGGGCAGGGTGTGGTTGGTGCCGATGACCTTGTCGCCGAACGAGACGTTGGTGCGATTGCCGAGGAACAGGGCGCCGTAGTTGGTCATGTTCTGCAGGAAGTAGTCAGGGTCGGCGGTCATCACCTGGACGTGCTCGCTGGCGATGTCGTCGGCAATGCGCACCATCATCTCGTAACTGTCGGCGACGATGACTTCACCGAACGCTTCCCACGCCTTGCGCGCATGGTCGGCGGTCGGCAGGATCTCGAGCAGACGGTCGATCTCGGCCATCGTCGCCCGCGCGAAGCTTTCCGAATTGGTCAGCAGCACGCCGGGGCTGTCCGGCCCGTGCTCGATCTGGCCGAGAATGTCGGTCGCGGCCATCTCCGGATCGCAGCCGATCTCGTCGGCAATGATCAGGGTCTCGGTCGGGCCGGCGAAGAGGTCGATGCCGAC
>NZ_JBXAFX010000063.1:0-2823 GCF_058793515.1 Novosphingobium sp. GW835-FHT14H07 | reverse complement strand
CACTGATCGACGCGCCGCGACAATCACATTCTCATCCTGATTGACGCGCAATCCTCATCCAGTTTGTCGCGCTACACGCTTCAGCCGTTTCCTGCGCAAAGATCGTCTTGATCATGGCGATGACTGCCGGTCGCTGCTTGGGCGCGGCATGTGCCAGCGCATTGCGCATCCAGTGGACCCGGCAGCGTTGCTGGCTCGCGGCGAACACCTTGCTGGCGGCGGCGCGCAACCCCTTGTGGTCGTCCGCGATGACCAGCTTTACCCCGCGAAGTCCCCGGTCGGCGAGCGAGCGCAGGAAGGCTTTCCAGAAGGGTTCCGCTTCTGAAGGGCCGGTGGCAACGCCCAGAACCTCGCGCCGACCATCGGTGTTGACGCCGACGGCGATTATCGCCGCCGTCGAGACGATCCGCCCGCCCTCGCGGACCTTGAGGTAGGTGGCGTCGATCCACAGGTAGGGCCACTCGCCCTCGATCGGCCGCTGCAGGAAGGCGTTCACCCGTTCGTCGATCTCGGCCACCAGACGGCTCACCTGGCTCTTCGAGACGCCGCTGGCGCCCATCGCCTTGACCAGATCGTCGACCGAGCGAGTCGAGACACCGTGGACGTAGGCTTCCTGGATCACCGCCGCCAACGCCTTCTCAGCCGTGCGGCGTGGCTCAAGGAAGCTCGGGAAGTAACTGCCCTTCCTGAGCTTGGGGATCGCCAGCTCGATCCGGCCGGCCCGAGTGTCCCAGCCCCGTTCGCGATAGCCGTTGCGGTGGTTGAGCCGCGCCGGGCTGCGACTGCCCGCAGCCGCACCCGTTCTGGCCTCAATCTCCAGATCCATCATGCGCTCGGCGGCAAATGCCAGCATATCGCGCACCAAATCGCTGTCTGCCCCTTGCTCAATCAGCTCAACAAGGGCCATTCTGTCGTCGGTCATCGTCTTCTTCTCCAGGTTCGAGTTCGCATCCGAACCCTACCAGAAGATCGACGGTGGCCACCCTCTCAGAGAAACCTTCCTACACCACCCCGTGGGACACGACCTCTCGATGCGCTGCTTGAGGAGAACGAAGGTCGCGGCCGCCGCGATCGGCTACGGATGACGCGTATCCATGACCTGCTGGTGCGCGAGGGGTTCGATGGATCCTATGATGCGGTGCGCCGCTATGCGGCGCGCTGGCGTGCTGCGCGGCGGAAGGATGCTGGCGAAGGCGCACCGGCGTTCATCCCGATGACCTTCCAGCCGGGTGAGGCCTACCAGTTCGACTGGAGCCACGAGGATGTGGAGATCGCCGGCAAGCCGATGCGGGTGAAGGTGGCGCATATGCGTCTCTGCGACTCGCGCGCACCCTATGTCCGGGCCTATCCGCGCGAGGGCCAGGAGATGCTGTTCGATGCCCATGCCCGGGCGTTCGCGTTCTTCGGCGGTGTGCCGCGACGCGGTATCTACGATAATATGAAGACGGCGGTGACGGCCGTGTTCACCGGCAAGGAGCGTGTGTTCAACCGCCGCTTCCTGATCATGACCGATCATTACATGGTCGAGCCGACCGCCTGCTCGCCGGCGGCGGGATGGGAGAAGGGCCAGGTCGAGCAGCAGGTCCAGACAATCCGAGGCCGCTTCTTCCAGCCGCGGCTCCGGTTCGCCAGCCTGGCCGAGCTCAACGGGTGGCTGGAGGCCGAGTGCCGGCGCTGGGCCGAGCATCATGCCCATCCCGAACGCGGGGATATTACCGTCGCCGAGGCGCTGGATATGGAGCGACCGGCCCTGCAGCCGATCCTGGCACCGTTCGACGGCTTCCATGAGAGCGAGCATGCCGTCACCGGCACCTGCCTCATCAGCTTCGATCGCAACCGCTACTCGGTCATGTCGACGGCCGCACGCCGGACCGTTCAGGTGCGCTCCTATGCCGATCGCATCGTCATACGCTGCGGCGATGCGATCGTCGGGGAGCATGAGCGCCACTTCGGTCGGAACCGCACGATATACGATCCCTGGCATTATCTGCCGGTCCTCGCGCACAAGCCCGGCGCGCTGCGTAACGGCGCACCGTTCCAGGACTGGGATCTGCCGCCCGCCCTGCACCGATTACGGCGAAGGCTCGGCACCGGGGACGAGGCCGATCGCAGGTTCGTGCGGGTCCTCTCGGCGGTGCTCACCGATGGCCTGGAGCCGGTAGAGGCTGCCGTGCGCGAAGCGTTGGCGAACGGAACGGCCAGCGACGAGCTGATCCTCAACATCCTCTCCCGGCGCCGCGAGCCGGCGACACCCCACAGCATCGTCACTTCGGAAGACCGGATGCTGCAGCATCCTCCGCTCGCCGACTGTGCCCGCTATGATCTGCTGCGAGGCTATGATGCAGCGGCATGATATGATCGACACGATGCGCGGCCTCGGACTCAAGGGCATGGCGGCGGCGTTCGACGAGGCGGTCACCACCGGCCTCCAGCGCAAGCGCACCACCATGGAGATACTGACCGACCTGCTCCGTGCTGAGGCGACCCACCGGGATGCAGCCTCCATCCGCTATCGGATGACGGCTGCGAGGCTGCCCGTGGTGAAGGACCTGGAGCGGTTCAGCTTCGAGGGCACACCGATCAATGAGGAGATGATCCGCTCCCTTCACGATGGCTCCTTCCTCCCGCCTCGCCGCAATATCGTGCTGGTCGGCGGCACGGGGACAGGCAAGACCCACCTCGCCATCGCGATCACCGCCAATGTCGTGCGAAGGGGCGCTCGCGCCCGCTACTTCAACACCGTCGATCTGGTGACACGCCTCGAAGAGGAGACCCGGATCGGCAAAGGCGGGACCCTGGCGGCGCAGCTGTCGCGGCTCGACC
>NZ_JBXAFX010000062.1:0-3366 GCF_058793515.1 Novosphingobium sp. GW835-FHT14H07 | reverse complement strand
TGTATGGTGATAGGAGCGCCGCGATGCGAACGCGGCAACGCTACGCGTACGCGTCGTGAAATGGCGGACTCGTGCCGGTGATGGAAGCGCAGGGTTACGGGCGGATTATCAATATCGGGTCCAGCACCGCGTTCTTCGGGGCCCCTATCGCACCTTATGCTGCGTCCAAGGCCGGGCTCGTGGCCTTCGCCTACACACTGGCGCGCGAACTGGGGCCGAGCGGCATCACTGCCAACACGATCGCGCTCGGCTTGGTCGATGGACCTTCGCTGGAAGAGCAGCCGCCCGAGGCGGTGGCGGGAGCCAAGGCATTCCTGATGGGGATGCGTGCGGTCAAGCAGGATCAGGGGCCGGAAAGCGTCGCGGATGCCGCGGTTTTCCTCAGTTCCGAAGAGAGCAGATTTATCACCGGGCAGACGCTGTTCGTCGATGGCGGAGCGATCATGCACTGACACATGGCGGCTTCGATCCGGGAGACGAGTTCGGACGAAGCCAAGGAAGAGGGGAGGATGACGATGAAGACGACACGTTTTCTAAACGGCGCACTTCGGATCAGCACAAGCATGGCGGCAACGGCCATGACGCTGCTGATGGCGGCACAGGCGCAGGCTCAGGAGCAGCCGCAGGGGCAGCCTCAAGGGCAGGGCGAAACGGCGGCGGAATCGCCGCGCGGCATAGATGAGATCGTCGTGACCGCACGCAAGCGAGCGGAACGGCTTTCGGAAGTCCCGGTTTCGGTCAGCGCGGTAACGGGCGAGGGACTGGCGAACCTTGGCATCACCAAGACGTCCGAGGCGGTTCAGCTGGTTCCTGCCGCCAAGATCGTGATTCAGGATCTCGGCACATCGGCTTATCTGCGCGGTGTGGGTTCGGGCTCCTTCAATCCCGGCTTCGAGCAGACCGTGGGTCTGTTCGTCGATGGCGCCTACTATTCGCGCGCGGCCTGGGCGCGTGCCGGTCAGCTGGATATCGAGCGGGTGGAAGTGCTGAAGGGACCGCAGGGCGTGCTCTTCGGCAAGAACACCGTGGCCGGCGCGATCAACATCACGTCCAAGAAGCCGACGGATGAATTCGAAGCCTATGTCCGCGCGGCCTATGAATTCGAGGCAAGCGATCAGGCCAGCATCGAGGGGGCGATTTCCGGGCCGCTCAATGCCGATCATACGCTCAAGGCACGCCTCGCGATGCGCTACAGCGACGAGTCCAAGGGCTACATCAAGAACAATGCGCCGGGTGGCCCTGACGGCCCCATCAACGACCAGTTCCTGACGCGCGGCACGCTGACCTGGGAGCCGTCGAGCAATTTCGACAGCACGCTGAGCGTCACTTACGTGAAGTCCGATACGAAGGGATCTTCGGCGGAGGTCTTCCGCTGCGAGCCGCGTGCACCGGCAGCGGGCGATCCGCCGTCGCTCAACACCGCGCTTGCGGTGGGCGCCAGCCACGAGGACTGCAAGGCCAACTTCCGGAATTCCAGCATCAACCTCGATCCGGCGAGCGCGGCTGTAGTCAGCGCGATCACAGGGGAGCAGATCGATCCGGTCGACAACGGCGACCGCTTCCGGGGCCTGGCGCTGACCAATACGGCGAACTGGCATGCCGGCGATCTGACGCTGACCTCGGTGACCAGCTATATCCGCCACAACCAGCGCAACTACTCCGAAATCGACAACACCGACGTGCCGTTCGCGACGCTGCGCCGGTATGAGCGGTTCAACACCTTCATGCAGGAACTGCGGCTGGCCTCTCCGCGCGAGAACAAGCTGTCGTGGGTGGCAGGCGCCTACTTCGAGCGTTCGAACCTTGAATTCATCGAGGACGATTCTGCTTACATCTTCCCCTATCCGGGCTTCCCCGCGCCCGCTCCAGGAACGGTCGTTCCGCCTTCGGGCACATGGTACAAGCGGTCCGACCAGAACGGGCGTTCGATCGCGCTGTTCGGCGAGGCGACCTTCGCCTTTACCCCCACGCTCGAACTCAGCGCGGGCCTTCGCTACACCAATGAGCGCAAGGACATCGATCACCGCGTCTGCGTAGGTCCGCTGAACCATCCCACCTGCGGGATCACGTCCGACGATACGCCGGCCATCGTGCCGCTGATCGCGGAAGACCTGCACTATCGCGCCAAGCTGAAGGAGAACAACCTCTCGCCCGCCGTGACGCTGCGCTGGCGACCCAACCGCGACGTGATGGCCTATGCCTCGTTCAAGCAGGGCTTCAAGGCCGGTGGTTTCGACATGGAGATGCGCAACCTGCCGGCGCAGCTTACCGCAGGCCCGCCGACCCGCGTGGACTCCAACGGCGATGGCATTCCCGATGCCTTCGTGTTCAAGAACGAGAGCGTGAACGCCTATGAAGTGGGCACAAAGCTGACGTTCCCGGCCGCCAATCTTCAGGTCAACATCGCGCTGTTCCAGAACGACTTCAAGAACCTGCAGGTATCGCAGTTCGATGGCATCGCTGGTCTCAACATCGTCAACGCGGGCAAGTCGCGTTCGCGCGGTATCGAAGTGGATGCGCGCTGGCGGCCCATCGACAGGCTGACGCTGGGCGGCAGTCTCTCGCTCCTCGATTCCAAGTTCCTCGACTTCCCGGGGGCGCAGTGCCCGAGCGATGCGACGGCTGGCGAGGTCAGCGGGGTGACGCCCACCGGGTCTCCGGCCTGCAACCTCAAGGGCCGACGCACGGCCTTCGCGCCCAAGGCGGCGTTCACGCTGACGGCGGACTACACCGTTCCGCTCACCGGTCCGTGGGAACTGGCTCTGAGCGGTGCTGCGCAGCATTCCAGCAAGTACTTCATGGAGAACACCGGCGAGCCGGAGAACATGCAGCAGGCTTACTGGAAACTGGACGCCCGCGTAGCCCTGCAGACCTCGCGCTGGAGCATCGCGCTGGTCGGCCGCAACCTGACCAATACGCTGACCTACTCGCACGCGACGTCGGTGCCGCTGGCAGGGCCGGGATACTTCTTCGGCTTTGTCGAGAAGCCCCGCACTCTGGCCGTGGAGGTTGGCGCCAAGTTCTGACGGCTGGCATCGTTGAACGATCACTGATGAACGGCCCGGTTCTGGTGGACCGGGCCGTTTGTTGTTCGGGATGCGCGAGTCGCTTGTTGGGAGGCTTCGTGATGCTGTCAGAGGGGCGGCGCAGGGGTGACCGTCGGCTAGCGAATTAGGATCACAACGTTTTCAGAAATTTTAGATGATTAACATTTGCATTGCTTTTTATATCATTGAAAAAACGTTGAAATCATAATTAGTAAACGATTACAGAAAATGGCTGTTTGCACGGCTCTGTTGCAAAAATCGTGAAGCTTGAGCATGCTTGGCGGAGATTGGACGGACGGAACGATGACGGATTTCAAGT
>NZ_JBXAFX010000061.1:0-3601 GCF_058793515.1 Novosphingobium sp. GW835-FHT14H07 | reverse complement strand
TCATCGCCTCAATCCGCATGCTCACGCGCAGAACCGCAAGATACTGTCAAATTTGATCAACTTCTGAATCGGGCTCTGAAGCGACGAGCACACAGGCAGTTGCCCCTTGAGATCGGTGGTATGCGGACTTTTGTGGAAGCGTGCGGATGGTAGCGGAGGAGGGAACCAACGCCTTCCAATATGTACTTGTTTTTCAGACATATAACGGAAAAAAACGCGCTAAGAATACCCCCTCCAATACCCCCAAGAAGGGATCTTTGCGGCGGATCGCGCGGGCGATGCGACAAGGTGATTTCGTATCGTCATTTTCGCTACCTCGGTCTTTTCAATAGATGCCAGCGCGACAGGCACTCTTCGCAGAAATCCGGCACCCTGCTTCGCAATCACTTGGCCATACCTATCCATAAGTGGCGGCATAGCGTTCGCGCATATGCGCATCGACCGTGATCGCTGCATACTTGGGGCCTTCGTCTCCGCTCAGGCAAGAAGGGATGCACTCTATCAGATGTTCGGGATTCCCCGAAAAGAAGAACGGGGCCGAATAGCGCTCCTGCCCGGACGTGTTGACGACGCGGTGGACAGTCGAGTGATAGCGGTCGTTCGTCCATCGGCTCATCATGTCGCCGAGATTGATAACGAAGGCCCCCGGCATCGGCGCCGCGTCTAGCCATTGCTCGGCATCGCGATCCCAGACCTGTAGACCGCCGATGTCGTCCTGCAATAAGATAGTAATTCCCCCGAAATCGGTGTGGGCGCCGCACCCCTTTTCGCCGGGACACGGGTTGGCAGGCTGGGGCGGATAATGGAGTAGCCGCAGCGTCGCGATGGGCTGCTGCTCGAAGGCCTCGAAGAAGCGCCGTTCGAGATCGAGCGAGAGCGCCAGTCCCTCTAGTATCAAGCTCGCCAGCGCGCACAACCGGTCGAAATAGTCCGAGATCGCCAAACGAAACTCAGGCATCGCCTCGGGCCAGACATTCGGTCCGGTGTTGAAGAAACGCTCAGCCAGATCGCTGTCCGCTGCGACGTCCAACCCGATGTAGTACCCTTCCTTTCGGTCGGGCGGTGTGCCTGGCTCCAGCGTCTGGGCGCCCAGTGCTTCATATCCGCGGTTCGCTTTGGACCGCATTAGCGAAACCTTGCGCTTTTCTGCTTCGGACAGCGCGAAAAAGGCCCGGCTGACGCTGAACAGCCGCTCGATCGTCACTGGATCTACACCGTGGCCGACGCAGTAAAAGAAGCCCTTGTCGAGGCAGGCGTCACGGATCGCGGACACGACCGGCCCCCACGCCGCGGGGTCGGGAGAACGCAATCCACCTATATCCACCACCGGAACAGAAGTTCGAGGGGTGCTTGACGGCAAATACGATGCCAAGCTCATAGCATAAACTCCGCTGTGTTTCGTGCATCATGGGCCGGGCAGGCGTCCGCAAATAGCGCAATTTCTCGATACGCATGATGCCGGAATTAGGACGTTGACCTTAGCCGCCACATCGCGGAACATTTGGCCATGTCGAACCGCGCCCACCGCTTCCACGCCCCGATGATCGTCTATTTCGATGCTATCAGGCGTGCCGGGTCGATCCGGGAGGCGGCGCGGCGGCTCAACGTCGCCTCATCAGCGGTGAACCGGCAGCTGCTGAAGCTCGAGGCGGAGCTTGATACTCCCCTGTTCGATCGTCTGCCCGGCGGGCTCAAGCTGACCCATGCGGGCGCGGCCTTCGCCCGCCACGCGATCGAAGTGCTCCAGGACGCCGAACGAATTCGTTCCGAGTTGGAGGCCATGCGGGGACTGCGCTCTGGCCATGTCGAGATCGCCACGGTCGAAGCGCTCACCTCCGATCTTCTGCCGAAGGTTTTGACGCGGCTGCGCGAACTCCACCCGCGCATCACTGTGGGGGTAAGCGTCTTGGGTTCATCGCTGATCCCCGAGGCCGTGATCAACGGAGATGTCGACCTGGGCATCGCCTTCGGGATGGATCGGACCGCCGATCTCACACAGATGGCGCTCTCGCGCTTCCATCTGGGCGCGACAATGCGGCCGGATCATCCGCTCGCCAAGCAGCCCACGCTGTCGCTCGCCACCTGCCTGTCGCACCAGCTAATCCTGCCGAAGTCCGACCTCTCGATCCGCCAGCAATTGCACCGGGTCCTGGGCAAGTTGCCGACCGGGGCGGTTGAGACAAGTTCGGTCGAGCTGGCCAAACAGTTGACGTTGCGCGGATTGGGCATTTCGTTCCAGACCCGGATCGGCATCGAGAAGGAGATCGCGAAGGGCGAACTGGTCCACATCCCGATCTCGAAGCCCGCCGCGCTGCCGGCCGATCTCGGCATCTATGTGCGCTCGCAGCGTAATCCGCCGATCGCGGCCCATGCCCTGATCAAACTCTGCTCCACTGCGATGACTGAGCTGGCAGGCGGCGCTCAGACCGCCTGACCGCGGAAGGCTTCGACTCCGACACCAGCGGCATCTGCCTTTACGCGGTCGGCTTCGGCACCATAACGGCGCGCTAGGACGGCACAGACCATCAGTTGCAACTGGTGGAAGAACATCAACGGCAGGATCACCGCGCCGACTTGCGGCGTCGCAAACAGCACGCCTGCCATCGGCACGCCCGAGGCCAAGCTTTTCTTCGAGCCGCAGAACTGCAGGACGATCCTGTCTTCGCGGCTGAAACCCAGCCAGCGGCCGAGCACTGCGGTCAGCGACAAGACCAGAGCGAGGAGGACCGCAGAGACAGCGAGGATGGTCGCAAGGTCGACCGACGAGATCCTGCTCCACAACCCCTGGACAACGGCCGCGCTGAAGGCGGTGTAGACGACCAACAGGATCGAACCGCGGTCCACCATCATCATCAGCTGCTTCTGGCGCGCGATCCAGGCTCCGATCACCGGGCGCAGCAAGTGTCCAGCAACGAAGGGCAGGAGCAACTGGAACGCGATTGTCGCGACCGCCTCGGTCGAAGACTCGCCCTGCTTGCCTGTGATCAGAACCGCCACCAGAATGGGGGTGATGAAGATGCCCGCCAGGTTGGAGAACGACGCACTGCAAACCGCAGCCGCGACATTGCCCCGTGCCATCGCGGTGAAGGCGATCGACGATTGCACCGTTGAAGGCAGCAGCGTCAGGAACAGGATGCCCATCGCCACTGAGCTATCGAGGAACTGCAACAAACCGACCGCCAGGCCAAGGACCGGAAACACCACGTATGTCATGGCCGCGACCGCGGCATGGAGCCGCCAGTGGCGCGCGCCGTCCAGCACCGCTTGCCGCGACAGCCGGGCACCGTGCATGAAAAAGAGCACCACGATGCCGGCATCGGCGAGGAGCCCGGCGACTACCGACGCCCCGCCCCGCACCGGCAACACCGATGCCAGCGCGACCATCCCCAACAACAGGAGGATATAGGTATCGATGTTGAGACGGGCGAGCAGCGCCTTCATGATGTACTTCCTTCGAGCGATACGTGCGCAGATACTATCTTCCATCCCTCCGGAAACCGCACCCAGACCTGGGTCTGGCGGCCGCTGTAGCGCGACATCGTCGGTGACTGGTCAGCGACATTGATGGTGATGTGTCAGCGGTGACGTTGGGGATAGTGTC
>NZ_JBXAFX010000060.1:0-3625 GCF_058793515.1 Novosphingobium sp. GW835-FHT14H07 | reverse complement strand
GTCGGGGATGAGCCGCTCCCCATTGGAGCAAAGGTGGACCTCGACCTGGCACGCCCCCGAATTCACGAAGTCCCAGATATCCAACACTTTCTGCCGCAGCAGCGGATTGCATGTGTCGAGGAAGCCGTCGACCTGTCCGAAGCAGTCCCCGATGAAGGCAAGGAGTTTGTCAATCTCAGTCGACGGGAAGTTGCGGTTGCTGCCGTTGAACCGGCTGTGGCACTTAAACTGAAAGAGATGGATTACACGACGGCTGAAACGCTCGTCGAGATAGACCGCGTCAACGCCCCTATCCTCCCCTCCATCGGTGATCGAGCCCCTCGCCTCATCGAAGTCGATGCGTAGTAGAGATGTCACGCAGAGGAGGGAGAACGCTTCCCGCCGGGTTTCAAGATTGAGAGTCTTCTCAATCTGAGCGGCAGCTGCGTCTACGTTTCCCCAGTCAAGAAGTGTTGCCATGCAATACTCCTTGCCCGGTCGCTCCTTCTGTTTCAACCTTTCCGCCGATGTGAGCCGCCTCCACTGCATGGGGGCGCAAGTCGCCAGGCATCAAGCACCGGCGGCCCGGACCGATTGAGGCAATGTCTAATAACCGTCGGCGAGGAGGGCGCGATAAGTGTCGACAAAGCTACGCCGCAAATAGAAGCGCAGATAGGCCGATGCCACCGTCGTTTCGAATTTCGCCTGATCGCCGAAATTCACTTTGTTCAAGATATCCGCGGCTGGAGAATTTTCGGAGTGATAGTCACTGTATTTGACGAGATCGGTGAAGCGGAATCCCAACCGCGAGAGTTCGTCATACACTGAAATGAGATCCGCCGGATCGAGCGGTCTATCATCGGTGACGATGCCGCCTACCAGATCGTGGAAGCGCGCGCTTTTGGGGTCCTGCAGGGCTTCGCCCAAGATGGCGTCCCAAACGATATCGAGTTCCTCATAGTCGGAGTAGCTCCTGTGAGCCTCGCTACCTCGGCGTTGTTCACTGCGCAACGATTGCAATGCCGGCACAAATTCCTTGTACAGCGCGAAATAAGCAAGGCTGACCCCGGACTCGATCGCAAAAGCGACCGTTTCCAACGAGGTTTCGGCCGTCTCTTTCGGGCCGCCAAGAATGAAATACGCTTTGCTGTGGATGCCAGCGTCTCGCAACCGGCTAAACAAGGCCGTGAACTCGGCGTTGGTTGCTGACTTGCCCACCTTCATCTTGCGCCGCTTCGTCTCATTTCCATGTTCGATTCCGAAGGCCAGCATCCGGCAGCCACTTGTCGCAAGCTGATCAATGAAATTGGGAAACGCAGCTTCATAGTGAAGGAAATCCTCGACTCGGAAGATTCCGCGCCAGCCGAACCCGATCGGAGCCGCTGCCCTAACTACCGAGAGCACGGACAGGAATTTTTCCGCCCAGTCGACTGCCTGCGCCCAGGCAACACGCTGTTCGGTAAGCGTGGCGATTTGGGGCAATAGATTATCGTCGACAAATTGAATCCGCAGATCTGGATGGCGCCGAGCGAGTTCTTTCAATTCCTGTTCGACAGACTCCAAAGGACGGCGGCGCTCGCCTCCCGATTGCTGGACTCGCTCGGTGCAAAAGCTGCAGCTCCAGTTGCAGCCACGTGACATGACGACATGCGCTTCGACCGCGGTGCCGTTGATCGCCCGAGTCCGCCGCGGCTCATATTCGCCCGCGTGCGTCGAAAAGATACGCCGATCGAGGAAAACGGGCTCCAGCCAGGACGATGCGGTAATGGCGGCGGCGGCCGGCTTGGTGATCAGCGATTGGCCCGTCCGAATGATGAGGTCGCTCCGCTCGTTCGGCACGATCCCAGCAGGAACGACTCGCTGACCTTGTCCGAAGTTGGCAACAAGGGTGGCAAAATTGGCGCCAGCGTTAGTGTGAATCTCGAAATCCCAGCATCTGCTTTCCTCGTCGCCCAAGGCAGCGTTGCGAAATGAGCGCGCATTGACCGCGGGCCCCCCCACAACGATCGCCGGCGGATCGGGAAGCGCCTTGATCGCGGTCGCGATCGAGAGGACCGACCGCATGGTGGGAAGGACGACGTTGAAACCAACCCAGTCGAAATTTTGTGCATCCCCGATGACCCTGTCGCGCATCGCAGGCGCGCGATGGCAATCCGCCAGATAGACATCATGGCCTGCGGCCAGCAGTTCGCTTCCGATCATTCCCAGTCCGAGAGGAGGGGTGGAGGTGCTTGAGACGTCCCGAGTATATGCTGAGGGCGAAATCGGCGGCAAGACCAACAGGATGCGCTGAACATGTTCACGCAGCTTGCGCGCATTTATCTGGACTTCGGGGTGAAGGTTCGCGAACAGCCACGGGCTATCGGTGGCGAGCGGCGGACCGATCAAGGTCCGGGCGACCGGGAAATCGCTAGCAAAAAAGCGATCTGCGACGCTGAACAATACGGGTGTCGCGTGTTCGCGGTGGAAGCGAATGAGGAATTCACGCTGCATCCACGGGTGGAAATCCCCAGTTTCGACCGCCTTGTCGACGATGGCGCCAAGGCGCGCTTTGAGCTGGCTGGGCGTCTCCGCCAGCACGCCCAGACGGCTTGCATTGAAGAGGCGTTCGCGCAGCGTTGGCGAGAAGGCGAGGTCTATCGCTGCCCAGCGAAGCGCTTCTTCTTCGTCGCCCGCCAGCGCTTCGATAAGCGCGACAAGACGCCGCGGATGAACCGACGCCGCCAGCAATGCCGCGCGAAGCAGTTTGTCCCCGCGCCACGTTGGGGCCGGTATCTGCTGATTATGTTCTTGCCATGCCGCGAAAAGTTGCTCGATCCCCCGGCCATGCATCTTGGCGTCGATACTCGCGAGAGCAAGCGCAGTCGGCGCGAGTTCATCGGCGCTCGCGAGAAGGTCGTTGAGATCGAATGCGTTCTCCTGGACCTTAGCGCATTGTTCCTGCTCCTTTACGTAGGCGGGGCAAGCCACGGGATCAAGATCGATGACTGGCGAGAGTTCGGGAACTGCCGCTTCGAGGCGGGCAAGACGGATCTGCAGCGCGTGATCGGTGACGGCTTGCCGAGATATTTCCGCAAAGAAATCAACGGCGACCTGCCGCGATATATCGTCAAACTTGTCGGCATATTTGGTGGCATAATGCAGGAGTTCGCGGCCGAGGAAGCCGTCGCCGCGAATCTCGCGCATCATCGGATCCGGGATGCTCTCGAGAAAACCCTTGAACGTTGTCTCGATACTCGAAGCGGCGGCCATATAGCGCCACGCGACGTCGAAACGGCCCGAGCAACGAAGATCTGCCGTCATCCGCAGGTCAGCCTCGTAGGCATCCAAGATACCTTTGGCGATCGCCGCCAACTGCGTTCGCGCGCTGTCGAGACTGGCATAGGTCGGTTCCTTGCCGAGATCGCTGAGATAATTAAGGGCAGTGCAGCTGACGCTCCATTCGCTTAACGCTTTGCCACGGGCGGCAAAGTCGAGTGCCTTTGCGACCTCGCGGGCCTGCTCGTTGCCTTCCGTACGATGACGGGCGAGCGCAGCGCGCCCTTGATATTGCCGGGTCCTCCAGTTGGCTGAGCCCGACCGCGCGAGACCGAGCGGGCTTGCGACATTGCGGGCGGCTTCGTCCCACGAGAAATGTTCTTCAAGA
>NZ_JBXAFX010000059.1:0-3814 GCF_058793515.1 Novosphingobium sp. GW835-FHT14H07 | reverse complement strand
ACTAATCACGAGGTCCCCATAATGCGGAGGAACGCGGCCTGATTGGCGGATTTTCGCCTTTCTTGGATCGACTTGCTTCGCATTATTTGGCGCAGAACCTCTGGGGGTCAATCGACCAGCAGAGGAGCCGCCCATGTCGGATAACCATCACGAACTAATCGCCGCACTCAAGTCGTCGCTTATCGGTCAGCGATACAGCCTGGTGGTGGCGAGGAACTACTGCGCCTACGCGTCTGGATTTCTCGATTATCTGGGGCAGCGGGGCATCCCCGTCGCGGACGTGATCGACGTGCATGTGGAACAATATCTGCGGCACGCAATCGTCCAGTTCGAAAAGCAGCGTGGTCGACGTCCCAGTGCGCGCTGGCGCGAGGTCCCACGCTCCGGAATTCACGCACTGTTGCGGCTTGTTCACGGCCAATGGCCGCCCGCCATCAAGCCAGCCTGCGAGGCCGATGAGGTCCGATTTTCAATCTGCGCCGAATACGAAATCTGGCTGCGTGAGGAACGCGGGTTGGCTTGTTCCAGCGTTGCAGCGCTGATGTGGGAAGCCCGGCACTTCCTTGCCTGGCAGATCGATCACGGGCTCAACGGTTTGGCGGTTCTGAGCGTGACTGACATTGACCACTACATGGATTTGCGCGCGCCGAAATTGAGGCGCTGCTCGTTGAAGTCTGTCACAGAGCGGCTTCGCGCGTTACTGCGCTACCTCCATATCACAGGTCGCGTTACGACGGATCTGTCCGGGCATGTCCTGGCACCGACGCTTTATGCATATGAAGGCGTACCTTCGGTCCTGGACCGCGGGCAGATCATCGCCGTGCTGGAAAGTGCCGAGAAGGACAAGTCACCGGCGGGGTTGCGGGATTATGCGATCCTGCAACTCCTCGCAGCCTATGGTCTGCGGTCAGGTGAAATCCGCCATCTCCGGATCGAGGATATCGACTGGCGAACGGAAGCCATCCATGTGCATCACCACAAAACGCGAGCCAGCACATTCCTGCCCCTTCTTGAGCCGGTCGGCGAAGCGGTGCTCGCCTATCTGCGCTCCGGGCGTCCCTCGACCGATGTCAGGGAGATCTTCGTGCGTACACGCGCGCCCTACCGAAAGCTCGATAAGCTTTACAGCATGGTTCGGCGGCGGCTCCGTGACGCTGGCGTCCAACCGGCTGGTAAGTGCGGCCCCCACATCTTCCGTCATGCGCGCGCGGTCGAAATGCTGCGCGCCGCGGTGCCTCAAAAGGTCATCGGCGACGTGCTGGGACATCGTTCGACAGGATCGACGGCTCCCTACCTCAAGCTTGCTACCGAAGACCTCAGGGCCATCGCGCTAGACGTGCCGGGAATGGAGTTGGTCGAATGACCGCGCGCTGGCCCGATCCCGACCGCGCGATCATTGGTCGCTATGTCGCGAGCCTTGATCTGCGCAGCACGAAAAGCCGAGCCGGCTATGCCCAAGTCTTGCATGGCTTGCAGGATGTCGTCGAACGTTTCGAGGCACTCGATCAGGAAGTTCTGCTGGCCTGGCTACGAGAATCGGCCGTTCGTCGAGCGCCGTCCACGCTCTTGCACCGCACCCGCATCGTTGACCGGTTCTTCGAACGCCTGGCCGAAATCGGCACGATCCAACGCAATCCCGTCGCCGCTCTGCGCGATGAGTGCAATATCAAGCAGTGCATGCCGATTTGGCGGGCATTGGCGTCGCGGAATCCGGAAAAGGCACTTGCCGAACTACGCCAGCCCAGACCGTTCGGCAGCGAGCTGGGCGAAATGATGGCCGAGCATGTCGCGATGATGCGGCGCAGAGGATACAAATACACATCGCAGTCCCAGTTGCTTCTGCGGTTCGACCGGTTCCTCCAGTTGCATCCGGGACCGGAAGCCGAGACGCTGAACTCCATGATAGATCGATGGCCAGCAACGAATGGCACGCGTCATCACGCCGAGGAATGCGAGAAGCTCAAGCGCGTCTTTGCGAAAATCCTTCGTCACCGCGACCCGTCGATACCTATGCGGCGACCAGACCCGAGACCGAGGAAGGAGGCCTCCAAGCAATGGCGAACGCCTCATATCTACTCGCCTGCCGACGTGCGGCGGATGCTCGAGATCGCACGTAACTACCCGTCGCCGCGGGCACCACTTCGCCCGCAGAGCATGTACACCATGCTGCTCCTCGCCTATTGCGCGGGCTTGCGGCGCGGTGAGCTTGCCCGTCTCGATCTTGGTGATGTTGACCTGCACGAGGGTACCATCACCATCCGACAGACCAAGTTCTTCAAGACCCGCATTTTGCCGCTACCGGACAGCGTCGTGGTCGCGCTTCGGGCCTACATCGATGCGCGCCGGTGTGCCGGTGGATCACAGGACGCGCGTTCGGGTCTGTTCTGGCACGAGCGAGGCGACGGCCATTACACCCCGGAAATGATCACCTGGCTGCTCACCGACGTCATACGCCGCGCTGGGTTGAAACCATTGCGAGGAAAAGCAGGCCCGCGCGTGCATGACCTGCGCCACTCGATGGTCGTGAACAGAATCCTCGAATGGTACCGAACGGGCATCAATCCGCAGGAGCGCTTGCCGTTCCTTGCGACTTACCTCGGCCATCGGGATATCAACTCCACGCTGGTCTACATCACGGTCACGCAGGAGTTGCTGCACCTCGCCAACGAGCGGTTCCGCACGATGGGCGCTCAATGCCTCAGCCTGGGGCGGGAGGCGCAGCCATGAGCAAGGCCGACCCGTTCCCGAAACTGCTGCGCGCGTTCTTCTACGAATGGCTGGTCGAGCAGCGCAACGCGTCCATCCATACGGTTCGCTCATACCGCGACACCTGGCGGCTGTTGCTGCGGTTCGTCGCACAGCGTGCGGGAAAGAAGGTGGTGGTGATCACGCTGGCCGATCTGACCGCCAGTACCGTCATTGCGTTCCTCGGCCACGCCGAACATGAACGCGGCGGCACAATCGGCACGCGCAACTGCCGGCTTGCCGCGATCCGCAGCTTCTTCCACTTCGTGTCCACCAAGGATCCCGCGTCGATCGCACAATGCGTCGAAATCCTCCATATCCCGATCAAGCGTGCTCCCGTGTCGGAGCCGAGCTATCTGGATCCGGCGGAAGTGACGGCGATTCTCGCTCAGCCAGACCGTTTGACCGTTGAGGGTGCGCGCGACCATGCACTGTTCTCGTTCCTCTACAACAGCGGCGCACGGATACAGGAAGCGCTAGATCTATGCCCCGAGGCAATCCGGTTCGAAAGCCCGAGCTGCGTGCGTCTGACCGGCAAGGGGCGGAAGGAACGCATCTGTCCGCTATGGCCAGAAACGGTCCTGTTGCTGCGCAAACTGCTCGAGCGGCAGCCACGGGCGCCTGACCAGCGGCTGTTCGTCAATCGCTATGGCGCCCCCCTCAGTGCCTCGGGGGTCCGATTCAAGCTTGCTGCCTACGTGAGGTCTGCGGCCGAAACCATGCCAACGCTATGTGCCAAGCATGTGACGCCACATGCCTTCCGCCACGCCACCGCCGTGCACCTCATCTCGTCGGGCGTCGACGTTACAATCATACGCAGCTGGCTCGGCCATGTGAGCCTCGATACAACCAACCACTATGCCAGGGCCAATCTGGAAACGAAGCGGAAAGCCCTGGAACAGGTCGCCGCTCCGACCACACCCGGAGGCAAACCATCCTGGAAGCGCGATGGAAGCGTGCTCGCCTGGCTCGACACGCTCTGAAATAATGAGGAGGAGCATGGCCAAGAATGGCGAAAATCCGCCAATCAGGCCGCGTTCCTCCGCATTATGGGGACCTCGTGATTAGT
>NZ_JBXAFX010000058.1:0-5164 GCF_058793515.1 Novosphingobium sp. GW835-FHT14H07 | reverse complement strand
TGCCGGCACTGGCAGCCTGATCATCCTCGGCCCTGCCGAGGATCGGTGTTCCTACACCACGCCGTGGGACACTACCGGTCGCCCCGCGCCCGCCCGAAGGTGGCCATGGCTGAGGTTGTCAAACTACACTCCGCAGCGAGGTTCGATGCTGCTCGTTGGGTCGCAGATTGGGAGGCTGTTGGAGGCCGCTGCTTTCTCGCCGCGGACATTCCAGGCGGTCCACTGCCTCGTGTGCTGCTGCTCGCCCCGATGGTGTCAGCGCATTCACCTGAATGGTTTCGAATGAAGGCCCTACAGGCTCAAACCGAAGATCGATGCAATGTCGATGCGGTGGCTGACTTCATTGGACGGCGCAAGACAACACGTGGTTGGTAGGAGGTCGAAGATGACTAGTAAGCAGGAAAAACAGCTTCGGCCGGGGCAGGTGCCAGCCGTGTTGCCAACGGCGAAAAGCGTCGATGCGGAAATGGCGGAAAGCTGCGCGAACGAGGTGCCGGGGTGGGATCAACTCAGCGAAGCTGAACGCGCGGACCTGATACGCCTTGCCCGATGGGTGAATGAACAGAACGTCTCGCCCTCCATGGCAGTGTACCAAGGCGAAGCCGGTGAAGTCATCGAGAGCAAAGGCAACAGCACATTGTTCTATCTTCGAATGGCCGAGATGATGGGCTCGCGGTCGCCGTCCCTTGTGAACCAGCGCATAAGCGAGCTAGCGGTCTATGCAGGGAAGGCGAACGCTCCCGACACTGGCAAAGCAATCTCCGCGATGCTGGCCTTTGTGAAAGGCGTTGATGCAAAGGATACGGCACAGTCGGCTCTCGCCGTGCAGATGGCGGCAACCCATGATGCGGCGATGTACGCCCTCGGGCAGATGCGTGGAACAGTCCACGTTGAGCAGGCGAAGATGTTCGGAACACTGGGGGCCAAGCTGCTGAATGCCTACACCCGGCAAGCCGAAGTCCTGACCAAGATGCAACGTGGCGGCGAACAGGTCGTGCGTCATGTCCATGTCGACAATCGCGGTGGCCAAGCGATCATCGCAGAAAACGTCCATACCGGTGGGCAGGGGGTTAATGCAAAAAATGGAGAACGACCCGATGAAGCGGGAGCAACCGATATCCTTGGCCTCTGCGCCCCGATGCCTGGCGCGCAACCGTTCGGGCAACCCGTGTCAGTGTCCAGCGGTGAAGGGCAAGAAGCGCTGCCGCATGCACGGCGGGGCCGCAGGATCAGGCGCGCCCAAGGGCAATAGGAACGCGCTCAAGCATGGGCGCTATACTCGGGAGGCTCGGGAAGCTGAACGCGCTCTCAGGGCTGTTCTAGCGCTTGTGTGATGGCAACGGCTGCGCGGATAACGCGCGCGTGTCTCTTAGATAGATAGGGGTCGTCGCGCGAAAGGTGGCGATGCTTGATCTTCCTCTACAGCCAAGTCATTTTTGGCGGGCTGACTTGGGGGGATAAATCGATGCTTGGATGCGCCGCCGATATTGGGATGATTGCTTTGGCTTTTTTGGCAGGCAGCAAAGGGTTCAGCTTGTGGTGGGCAATGATCGTGGCGTTTGTGGCGGGATCCTTGGCGCTCTCAAATGGCCCTGCTTATGATCTTGTGGTCCGTGCAAACGAGGAAGGCCGGCTGAAGGTGTTCCCGTCACTGCTGGCTGCGAACGTTCTCCCTCGTATGATCCTTTGCGGCGTCGTCTTCTATGTCACCCGTTATCTTGTCGGCGGAGGATAGTTGCTGCTCATATCAATTCCTCGCCCATCTCAGGCCATGGCTCCGGTCCCTCGGACAGATAGATTTCGAGCCTACCATCAGGCGTTACCACGAGCTTGACGCAGGCATAGCCGGAAGCCCTCGCGGCTTTTAGTAACCGGGTTACGTCGGCTTGGGAGAAGCGAGAGCGGGTGGTCATAGCTCGGCTTTCTCCGCCCTCAACCTCTCCCTAAGGCGCTCGGTAGGGTCGTCCTGGCTGTGCGATTCCAGCCGCGCAATTGCAGCATCTATAGCGTCTTTCCTCCAATGATTCTGGCCGCCCAGGACAAATGAACCGGGCATTCGTCCGGCTCGAACTTCGCGAAGAAACGCGTCCTCACTCATGTCGAGATATGCGGCGGCTGTTGCGCGTTTCATGGCAGCGGGCCAACCGTAGTCAGGTCGCTCCTTGCGCTTCCTGCGTGTCATTGCATCAGGGGGAGAGGATATGACCGCTTGATCCGCGCCGTGGTCACGTCACTGAGACTGCCCTCCAGCGCCTCTGCCAAGCCGCGATTGCCCAACTCAACGAGGACTTCGTTCCAGATGCGGATAGGAAGGTCCGCTAGCCGGTGCCGTGCTGCCAATGCCTGCAACATCATAAAGTCATATCCGGCGAGGTCTTCGTCTGTCAGTTCGGTGGCGTCGGTAAGGGCCATTGCGCTCTCCTGAGTCGGCACGGCCCGATAATTGACTTAACCCTGCCTGCGCGCAACACGCTGGAATATGGAAGATTTTGAGTCGCGCATCCCCTTTGATCCAGATGCTGCGCTGTTCGGCTTTGCCCTCATGATCGGCTTTGTCGCAGCAGCGATTTGGCTGAGGGTGTTAGCTGAAGATGACAAGCTTCGGCTCGGGGATCAATTCATGGTCGGGATTGCGGAGTACGCCGCGCTTCTAACGGGAGCGGTATTTCTGACAACTTTGCTTTTCTACTGGCTTGCCTTCGGAATGTGATGCCGCAGGCGGCGGTGAAGCGCTTGCTCCTGTCGGTCTACAGATTTGGGCGGGGGAACTTAAAGGCAGGTAGCTCGTAGACTGGGTGGCAGGGTCCTCCTAAACCTGCATCCCTGACAGTAGCTCTCGGGAAGCGCTCCGATCTGGACCGCCAGATCGGAGCCGTTTCAGCTACTTCACGGTCCCTTTGATTGCTGCTAGTGGCAGCGCGCGCGGCTCACCCCCACCCTCCCGGGCCGTGCGCCCTAGGCCTGCTGGGATCCCACTGATGGCCTAGGGCACCGGTTGCCGGATCGACCTGCCTCGTGACGTATGTGATGCTGTCGAGAAGTTATGGCGAGAGTGAATTGCAAGGTACGCGGACATGATCCCGCTGGTCGGCAGATCCTGTGGGACGGGCACTCCTATGTATCAACCTGTGGAAGATGCGGCGAGGCGATCAAGCGGATTGGGGAGCGTCGCTGGATCAAGGTCAACAATGGCATTTGAACCGCACGGGCGGTGTGGTGCCAGTTGCATGCCGCCCAGATCCACACCTGAGACGCGCAGTCCAACACGGCACCTACGCTGGCCCGCAACCATGCACATGCTGTCCCAAAATCACACAAATGCGGGTATGTCGTATTGATCCAATGCCTTGGCTGCGGTCCGCTCCTAGATAATGCCGTTGCCAAAGGAGGCGTGCGTGGGGATTCGCTGCTTGTTGGGATTTCACCGACCAACTGTGGACGCGGTGAAACAGGATTTGTCGGGATACCGTTCGGTGTGTCGGTTCTGCGGGCGAGATATCCGACGCCTCCGCGCCAAGAAGTGGGTCAGTATCAAGCGCCCGAAAAATGACGCACCTTGATCTGGGACACCCTTCGGCTTCCATCCGTTCCGGACTGAATTAACTAAAGTTAAATGCGTCCTCGGCAAATGCGCTGCAAAACGACTTTGGGCGCAACCGTATGATGCCAGATTTCAGGTGTATGCTTAATCTTCACGTTCCGGACCGGAAGACGATCCGTGTAGATGCGCGAGATTACGTGGCGTTGTGTGATCGATGTGGGCGGCCCGTCACGGAAAGAGGCGACGGTCGGTGGAGGCATAAGGGTAAGCAGACGAGGGCCTAGAAATCGCGGACCGTCTGCACTATGCTTAACTAAAGTTATAGCTCTGCGCTTATCTACCTGAGATAAGGCGATCACTTGGGCGGTCGGTCATGCTTCCAGCGCAAACGGCGTACGAACTTCAGCTTCGGCTGACTGAGTTAGCGGACATGCTGGAGCTGTGCCTTCGGGAGGCAGACAGTCTCAGATTGGCTATGGTAGGAATCCACCTGAGCAGCGCTATCGACGCAATAAAGCACGTGCAGGGTCAATTTGACCCTCCCGCTAATCGTTCGAAATGAGGATGCAGACGCGCTGTATAAGCTTCCGCCGCCGCGCGTTTGGCCAAATTCTCTCTGATCACGGCGGCGTGAGTCGGTTGTCGTGATGCCCTAGCCCTTGGATAATCCGGGGGCGAGGGCAGCTAATCGGAATACAATCGAGCCTGCAAGCATGCCGGTGCGCGCCTTAATAGGTGCGACGTCGAATCCACAGTGTGGGAGAAACTGCAATGCGTGTGCTTTTTGGCATATCCTGTGCCAGCAGACACTGCCATCAGGTCACTGCGACCCGAAGGGCACTTGTCGTGCTCTTTCCCTTGGCCCCGCATGTTTTTGACGGCGGGGCCACTTTTTATCGCGACCATTGAAAGTGACCCGGGTGGTGGACGCCATTTGGACGCAATAGTCGATCTGGCTACTTTATGCCCGAACAAGCATGGCTTCTGCCATTGCAGGCATCAGGGTTTCAATCGGCACAGGCACGCTGGCCGACACATAACCGGGATTTCGAGCGCGCCGCTGGCCGAACCGTTCAACCCACTGCCTGCCGCGCTGCCGCCACGCCCGCTGTAGAGGCGCTACAGGCAACAGGTAGCACTTTCGGCTAGGTGCGAACGCATATGCAATGAAATCACAGGCCAGTGGCTTTTGGACCCATCCAGGCGAACGGCGCGCCTCATCACTCCACTGCTCTAGCAGAATGTCGGGCCAGTCGTTGTTGCGGACTTTCTCGTCAACGGTGTAGGTTCTTCCGCAGGCCAAGGTCAGAACCCGGTCAATTCCTCCGCGTTGTGCCCACCCGTCATTTCTCACGCTAACGGCACTGACGAGGTTAGGGAATGCGCGGCGGTAGATATCCAGCCACCACGGAGCATCGGCATAGCTTTCGGACAAGGCGAGGCTGGCTGCAAAGTCATGGACCTTCGCCCCACATAGATTAGGCCCCGCTGCCGTCTGACAGCGAGGCCCGAACAGGTCCGGTTGAGTGGCTATCGCTTGCCCCATGTGCACAGCGACATCGCAGTTGAAGGGTCAGCGACATCGTAGATGA
This sequence comes from Novosphingobium sp. GW835-FHT14H07, assembly GCF_058793515.1. Lineage (NCBI taxonomy): Bacteria > Pseudomonadati > Pseudomonadota > Alphaproteobacteria > Sphingomonadales > Sphingomonadaceae > Novosphingobium > Novosphingobium sp. GW835-FHT14H07. The sequence continues at coordinate 31 of NZ_JBXAFX010000058.1, read as the reverse complement.
CGTGTGGGGGGAAGCGGAGGCCGGGCGTAGC
>NZ_JBXAFX010000057.1:0-6477 GCF_058793515.1 Novosphingobium sp. GW835-FHT14H07 | reverse complement strand
GCACTGATCGACGCGCCGCGACAATCACATTCTCATCCTGATTGACGCGCAATCCTCATCCAGTTTGTCGCGCTACACTGACCCGCGTTGTAGCAAAGAGACGCCAGCCAGTTACCATTCCCAATCATGGCGTTGAGTTGCAGGTCGTTCCAAATCGCTGCGTTAAGCTGGCCAGCTAACGGTTCTTCCGGCGGGGAGAGGCTTGCTGCGGCGATGATGGTCAGCGTGAGCAACATGCGGCAAACAATGCCGTGCCGGGCGGCGCTTTCCACCCCATCTGCAACGAAGCCAATTTATGGGTTCACGACCTAGCCTAAGGTCTTCGCTTTTCATTTGCGCGCGAAGCCGTCACTGCACGCTTCACCGGCGTGCGCTTGACTGGCTCAGGCATAGCTTCCACCGTTCCAGCAGCGAGTTTCGCTGCCGTCTGGAGCCCTTCCAAGTTCAACGAGCCATCGCTATCCACTGACTGGCCAGGCATCAGCAGCATCCAGCCATCCCAGTTGCTATCGTCCCTCCAAGCAAATTCTCCGAGATCGCCTTTGATCTGAGGCTTTCCCCGACGCTCGACGGAAAAAGCCAACGTGAGGCGCCTCCGGTAGAGCCCGACAAGTGTAAAGAAGGTAAGGTCACCGCATTCGTGGTAGAGCCAGAATGCCTTCTCCTCCCAGATACTGCCGGTGCTTACGCTTTGTCCTTCCTCAATGAGTTCTTCAGGGTTTGGCATCTTCCACCGTCCTGAGATTACCGGCCTCCAGATCGCGCTCCAAAGCGCATGGAGAGCTAACGCGAACTCGGCCCGCGTTAGCTCGGCCACTGCCCGCGCGGCGAGGTAATCACCGAGTTCGTTCCACTCGATCTCCGGTGGCAGTGAATCGGCTTTGACCGCTAGGAGCGCGTCGACACCTGCGCGCGTAGCAGGGTCGGCCAAGTAGGCGATTACGCTAATCGGAAGATCTAGGTCTTTAGGGCTAGCCGTCATATAAATCGATCCCACACAAGTCGCCGGAATGCCCGGAAGTCGTCATCATCGATCTGTTCTGCCAATTCGCGCTCGAAGCGACGGAGGAATCCGCTCCAGTGCACGAACTTCCAGCCGCGATTGCGGGAGAGCTGTTTCACCGTCTCTTTGCTCGCACTACGGGCGAGGACGACCAGCGCACCGGTGGGCAGTCCACGGGACCGACCAGCCAAAGTGAGACCATGTTCTGTAGCGAGCCGCGCGTAGGAGCCGAGCGGGTTGCGCAGCTTGTGGTCTATTTTGACCTCGACCGCCGCACCATAGGTGCGGGCGCCTCGCCGTCCGGTAACCAACAGGTCGATGCGTCCTCCCTTGCACGGGACTTCTGCACGGGCGCGCCCGCTGTCGAAGCTCTCAGGCAGTGTTACGCCGCGACAGGGCAATGCGCGTAGGAACGCCATTACACGCCGCGGACCGCCCTCATTGATAAATTTCGCTAGCGGGCGGGTGACTTGGGTCTCAGTCAACCGAAGCCATGGCGTCGTTTCAATGTCTAGGGCGCTACGCGCGATACCCAGGCCCATAAACCTTCGCAAAAAAAATGAGGGGTGGGCAGCCCCATAACTTTCCCTGTAACTTGCGAGCCAATTAGCCCTCGTGGCCTCAACCCCGATCTTCGCGCTCCACCGATCGAGCGCACTGTTATCGAAGGCCTTGCGAGACACCTGCGCCAGCCGGAGTTGGTCAGCTAAACTGGCCTTCACGTCACATTGATCATCCGCGTCGTTCACAGTCATATTTCTCTCAATGTGGTCCTTGGAATAACAGGCGAGATTTTCCAAGTCGGCTGACGGGTTAAAAGAGCACTATCGCCTGTGGCAGACAAGGAGATCAGCTATCACTCAACAAACCGGTGTGGCGCTAACCTTTTGTCGCGTCCGAGCCGCATGCGCCGAGTGCCTGCGCTTCGCAGCTTAAGTGCTCCTTGCGGGGGAACGATGCACACTTGCGCACGCTTTAGCCGAAACTTGTAATTTGACAGCCTCATGCCAAACGACGGGTTTGTTTCAGCCCAAGTTTTTCCGCCCTTACTACAGTGTGCTGAACGAAGGGCAGGAATCGATCACGACAAACTGATGCTCGAACGTCCGGAATTGCGGCGCCATTTGCCGGTCCACTGGCCGTCATTGCAGCGGTCGCTCCCGACCAGACCCGGCCATTTACAGCAGCGGACGGGAGTGGCTGCTCCTGACAAAAGCTGCCGTATCGACGTAACGAAGTACAGCGGTAGCTTTGCGCCCCAATTTAGGCCCTTCCCGCGTTGATCGCGGTGACACATAAGCAGACCGTCTGCATGCGGGCGGCGGAGGCACATTGGACGGTCCGAAACTGGGTGGATAGCGGTCATTCCGCCTATGCCAAGCGGAGCCTAATCGTAAAGACAGGTCCCGAGGACAAGATGCGCGGGCGCTTCGTTGCCGACGATGGTCGCAAGGAAGGTGTCCGCGGTGGATCTACTGGCGTTCGGGCGATTGATCACCGCAGCGCTCGAGCGCTGGTGTGGCGGCACTGGTCTGGCGACGCTTGCGATCCTCGACGAGCAGGCTGATCGCTAGGGAAACGGCTCGGGTGGGTTTGCTTGAAGTCTTGCTGCGGCCGCCCGGTTGACGGCCAGTTGATAAGAGGCGGTTGACGAAATCAAGATAATACCCATATCAACCAGATGTCATCAACCGAGTCCATCCATGGCCGATTCAGAAATCTCCATTGCCGCCTTGCTCGCGGGGACCGGCAGTCCGACCCGGGTTTTTGCCGGGGGCGGTTCGGGCATTCCGGTCGGCGGGCTGAACGATGCGTCCGAACGGGTGCTGATCACATTGTTGCTGCAGCGCTTGCAGCAGCAAAATACGCGCGCCCACGGCATGATGGTGCCGCCCGCGATCGGTTCCGGTGGTGACGAATACCGGATGATGATGGGGCTGCCGGCACCGTCTAGCGAACCTAACTACGCACATTGGTATACGCAAGGCAGCCACGCGCTCGCGACCCATATGCGGCCGCTCGCCGATGATCAGAGGGCGCACGCATATGACTTCGATCTGCTCGACACCTGCCGCAGCGACGTCGCGTCGGTCGCGCGCTTTGCGCAGCGGGTCGATTTCGCGAGCTATCATCTGGCTGCTGCCTTTGACGGGTCAGACTATGCGCACAGCTGGCGACCGGCCGCAAAGCGCGGTGTAAAGATCACCAAGGCCTATCGGAGCTATTTCTGCCGGCTCGCCGAAGCGTCGTTCGACCGCTGGCATACGGTCCGGTCGATACTGATCCACGACTGGAGGCCGACCGCCGAGGCCGAGCCCCTGTGTCGCGCCGCCTATTGGAGCCTGTGCGAGCTCACTCCCGCTGACCAGCAGCTCAAAATCCTGTTCGTGCATGACGTGGATCGTGCTCGCCATGAGTTGGTGCGGCATGTGGACGTGGTGGCCGAGCAACTGGCGCTGACCGCGAGCCTGAGCGAGGATATGTCCGCCGAAAGCGCGGCTTCCGACAAGAATGCCGATGGGGCGCGACTTGATGCACTTCAAAAGGCGCTGCTCGACAAGGCGGGTGCGCGGCTCACACTGACCGAAGCTTCGGAGCGACTCGGCATCTCTCGCCAGGCCCTCTACAAGAAGATCAAGACCGGCGCCGCTTTGGGGCTGATGATCGGCGACACGTTTGTGGTGCCTGAAGCGCAACTGGTTGCGGGCAAGGACGGAAGCTCGGTGGTCGCGCATCTACGCGATGTGCTGTCCCTGTTCACCAAAGCGGGCGCCGGCGGCTGGTCAGCGCTGCAATATCTGATCGAGCCCGATCCGGCGCTCGGGGGAGACGTGCCGCTTGATCGCCTGAAAGCTGGTAACGCCAAATTGGTCGTTGCGGCAGCGCGTGCCTATCTCGGCCTGGATGCGGAGTGATGGCTTCTTTAGCGCCGGATTTGCCGGATGAGTGTCTGGCTATCCGGCTGGACCCCGGCACCCCGCTTGTGCGGGTCCACCACAAGGATAACGGCCCGGTCTGGTTCGGGCCGGCGAAAGGCGCACTGCCCGGCAGTCGGTTCGATGCGCCGGGCGGCGAGTTCGGGACGCTTTATGTCGCCGACACGCTGAAAGGCGCATTCGTCGAGACCGTACTGCGCAAGGCTAATCGCATCGTCGCGCGGCCGTTCGTCGAGCAGCGCGCGTTTTCGGTGCTGAGGCCCAAGCGCGAGCTGACCCTGGTGCAGGTTCATGGCGACGGGCTGATCCAGCTAGGGGTGACCAGCGACATTTGCGCGGGTGACGACTATGGGCCTTCACAGGCTTTGGCGCTGGCGCTGCACACCAAGTTCCCGCTCGACGGCCTCGCTTATCGGGCGCGGCATAACAATGACGAAATCTGCTACGCAGTGAATGACCGCGTTGCGGTCGACGATCTCGAAATCGTCGAGACCAGCCTGTTCAGCGATCATCGTTCACTGGTCGATGCATTGCTGCGCCGCCACGGCGCGGCCTGGGATCCGGCGAGCACGCTGCCCGATCTGTCGAAACTGCCCTAAGCGGGGACGGAGTCTCGACATACGGCTTTTTCGCGACCCCGGGCTGTGAGCCAAAACTTTACGTTGGTGAGAGGCTAGCGCCGGCTTACTCAAAGGCAAGCAAGCACTAATTGAACGTATTTGGCGCGATTATGTCGCGGCGACGATGAGTTTTTCGTATTGCCTGTCTAATGATCGGCCCCGGTTGCAAGCTTATACGCGCCATCGTCAGTGAGTTGCTCAGATAGCTGCTGCACCACGCAGATCACCTTGACGAGGCGCACACCTTCGGTCAGGCGCGCATGCGCAGGATCAGATGCCGGACGCTCGGCGCCTGCGCACTGGGTCGGCTTTCCCATCCCGCAGACCTAAAAGCTGCCGGACAGCAAACGACCCAGCTCCGGTCGTCCAATGACGATGCCCGGGCAAATGCTTGAGCGTCAGCTTTCGTCAGTAGCCGACATCCAACCGCCCCGCACGCAATAACGGTAAAGCCCCACGATGCTGCGTTCCGCTTCCATCAGCACGCGACCAGTTCAGGTCATTCTCGGTTCTCACGCTGAACGGCAGTTTGCGCTGAAACCTGCCAGAGAGTGACGCAGAAGGTACGTTCTGACCATAGCCAGCGTTACCGACGACAGACATGACTCGGCGGACTAGAGAAAGCTAAGTTGCTGGGGTTGCTCGTTGAGCGAGGTGCGAAACAGGTTCTGTTTCGTTGCTGCATTTCTGAAGAGGCGGTAGGTCGAGATATTCGGGCGGTCCTTGACGAACTCGGCCAACCGCCGCTCAGCCTCAGGGATTAGAGGACTGACTTGGTCGAAATCGAAGATGTCGACGTTGGCGCGGTCCGCGAGTTTCCTGACCGCGAAGGCCAGATGGTACAATCCCTCAACGATCCACGCAGATTCGATTTCGTGGTCCGCGACCAGCTTTGATGCCCTGCGCGCTTCCCGCAGCTTGGCGCGGCGATGCTTCTCGATCTCGGTGTAGAGGCTCCACACCGCTATCACGCGCTTCGCATCCATCTCCGAAGGGTCGAAGACCAGTGGGAAATACTCTCCGAATATTCGGTCTGAGGCCGTCTTCGCCTTATCGGGTTCAGCGCGGACGTAGGCTAGCCAGACCTGCCCAAGCTTCAGGGCATCTATGCGCCTACCTTCGTCGACTTTGGAATGCTGGTCGCGCTTTCGATCCAGATGCCACTCATGCTTTAGGAGCGATGCCTCGAGGCGGACGAGTACGGGATCGTTTGATCTCAGATCGCGGCTTCGTATCGGAGTCTGGCTGTTCGTTGCCTCGGCGACCTTTGCATAGAGGCTCTTGTCCTGTGTCTCAATAATGCGGACGAGAAGCCGAACGCGCTGCACGGAATCGAAGCTGGTTCGCGATGCTTGGAAAAGTGCGTGCGAGGTCTGGCCACCATTCACCACCTGAGGATTCAGGAGGCGCAATGGCGCATTCTTGAACCCAGGCTGGTAACTGAACCGTTCGCAGACAATTGTAATGCCGTTGTTGAAATACCAGAACATGCCGGCTTGGTTGGACACTGCGGTATCGTAGATGCGCCGGTTTATGTCGTTCTGTTCGCCGAGGTAGACGCGGACGTTCTCCTCAAAAAGGTCGGGGTCGAGCTGCGTGGGCTTGGTGGGATCTGTGAGCGCCGCGATAAACTCGTCGCCGCAGACCGTCCCGATGACAGCCCGCACGTTGCCGTCCGTGCGCTCATATACCTGTTCCTCCACGATCCGGAGGTGGATTTCCCGTTCTGTTGCTGTCCGGCGCGAGATCGTGTCAGAGAGGGAATCAAGATCGGCCTCGTGAAGCTGGAAGAATTTGAACCGGGCAAGCGACGATTCAAAGCGAGCCTTGTGGTCGGGGATTGTCCGTCGTCGAGACATTTGGCACAGATCGGGGCGTGGATTAGCGGAGAGCGAGCCTCGTCTGGGGGTTGATGTTA
>NZ_JBXAFX010000056.1:0-7614 GCF_058793515.1 Novosphingobium sp. GW835-FHT14H07 | reverse complement strand
AGCATTCGGAATTGGACCCTCGGCCCTGACCGAAACCATGATTATGCTCAATAAGCATTTCGCCAATGCTGCCTAATCCCCCAACTGGGTGACGCCGCGCGGCCGTGCCCCATGTTTGCAACAGAGCTCTTGGAACTGATCGAAGCGATGATTTCGCCGTAATGGACCTTGGCCACGCGGTTGACCGCGGCAACCATCGGGATGGTGGCCTGCCCGCCGCAAGTCACCATGTTGACGTTCGCCGCATCAAGGTTCGCTTCGCCGTTTACCGGCGGGATCGTATAGGGCCCGATCGCAGCCGGGGTGAGGTCGATCATGCGTTTGCCCGCCGCCAGCACCAGTTCGCTGTTGCGCTTGTGCGCGCCTGCGCTGGTCGCATCGAAAACGATCCCGACTTCGGCGAATTCAGGCATCGCAAGCAGGCCGTCGATGCCCTTGTGGGTGGTCGCCACCCCCATGCGTGCGGCGCGGGCCAGGCCGTCTGACGCCGGGTCGATGCCGACCATCACCCCCATCTCAAGCACTTCGGAGAGGCGCATGACCTTGATCATGAGATCGGTGCCAATGTTGCCGGAGCCGATAATGGCTACCTTCGTCTTGCTCATCTCAGGCTTCTCCATACGTAAAGCTGCAGGTGCCGATGCCCTCGACCGCGGCACGGACCGTGACCCCTGGAATGAGCGGCACCATCGGTCCCAGTGCGCCCGCCAAAAGAATGTCCCCGGCCTTCAGCGGCTCGCCGCGCGCGGCCAGCGTTTGCGCCAGCCAGGCGGCAGCGTTAAGCGGATTGCCAAGTGCCGCAGCGCCGCTGCCGGTCGAGACGACTGTGCCATCGAACGTCATCTCCATGCCTGCGCCCTCAAGATCGAGCCCGGCCAGGGGCAGTCCCTGTTTGGCCAGCACGAAGAAAGCGGACGAACCGTTGTCCGCCACGGTGTCGGCGAAAGTGATTTTCCAGTCGGCAATCCGGCTGTCGACGATTTCGATCGCAGCATGAACCGAAGCGACCGCTTCGGCGACCTGCGCTGCCATGGTATCGGGCGAGGGCAGGTCCGCTGCGAGAACGAAGGCGATCTCCGCCTCGGCCTTGGGCTGGATGCATCGTGCGGGATCGAGCACAGCGCCGTCCGCCACCTGCATGTCGTCAAAGAGCACGCCAAAGTCCGGCTGGTCGACGCCCAGCTGAGCCTGAACGGCCTTTGCGGTAAGGCCCGCCTTGCGCCCCACGATCCGGCGGCCCTGTGCCTCCCAGAACCGCGTGTTGATTTCCTGCACGGCATAGGCGCCGACAGCATCAGTCGGCTCCAGCACATTCCGCATCGGCGCAACGGTCTGGCCACTATAGGCGTCACGGAGGCGAAGCGCGATGGCTTCATAGTTGTGTGCAGTCATGATCCTCGTCCTTCAGGCTGCGATTATTGCTAATCGCAACAATGGATTGGCACCAGCGCCGCAAACATCTAATGTCTCATAATATGAGACCCATTTCCAAAACCACAGGCACCCCCTCGGTCGCAGCGCTCGATCGCAGCCTTGTTCTGCTTGAAGCCCTTCTGCGCGACCAGGAAGGGCGGAGTGTGCCTGAAATCGCCACGCAGGTCGGCCTGCCGCGGGCAACAGCTCACCGGCAGGTTGCCACCTTCTTGCGCGGAGAATTCTTGCGGCGGCTTGCGAATGGCGCACTGGTTCCGGGGGCACGCCTGTTGAACCTGGTGCAGCATCTTGACCATTCGCATTTGCTGGTCGCAGCGGCGCGCCCGGTCCTGCGCGGTTTGGCCGGTCGGCTTGGCTGCGTGGCGCAATTGGGTACGCTTGACGGGGATATGGTGACTTACCGCTACAAAACTGGTCGGCAAGCGGGCAAGTTTTTCACGCGGGTGAGCCAGCAACTCGAAGCTTACTGTACTGGCTTGGGCAAGGTAATGCTGGCCCATCTGTCTGAGGCGGAGCTTGAAAGTTATCTTGCCACTGGCCCTTTTCCGCCCTTGACCGCAAACACCATCACGGACCCAGCCAAGCTGCGTCTAGCGTTAGACGACATCCGCCTTCAGGGCTTTGCAATCGATGAACAGGAAATCGCCGAAGATCTGACATGTTTTGCCGCACCCTTAAGAATAGGGGGTGAAGTTGTTGCGGCAATCTCCTTGTCCTTTAGTGGAAATGCTCCGGACGAGAAAATGCGGAAACGGGTAACTGCGTATTTGCTTGCAGCATCTGGGAAGATTGAGTGTGTATTGACAGAATAAAGTCCATTACCAAATTGGGATTGTATTCCTACGAGCTAGATCGCAGATGATTTCACGGGAATTCTGATCCGACAGACTCACGTGGGCGGCAAACATCTTACCCACACGTCTTCCGGGACAGTCCAATTCCGATCCAGCTGTGGCCGACGCGGCGCGCTGGGCGGCCGCGCGGCTGGGTTAGGCGAGCATTTCCTTGAGCGGCACGCTGGCATCGGCCAGGTGCTCAGGCGCGATCTGGGCGCGGGCTTCGACCAGTTTCTTGCCTTGAACGTAGTCCTTGACCATGTTCACGCAATCAAGGGCAATGACCTTGCCGTTCTTGAGGTAGACCACCGAGAACGAGCGCGTGGCCGGGTCGCCGCGAAGCACGGCGTTGTCATGGCCGGTCGACAGGCCGACGGTTTGCAGGCGCAGGTCATACTGGTTCGACCAGAACCACGGCGTGGCTTTGTAGGGCGCTTCGGTGCCGCAGATGCACTTGGCGACGGTGGTGGCCATGTCGTTGGCGTTCTGGACGGATTCGAGGCGGATCACCGCGCCGTCGGCGAAGTCGTTGGCATGAGCCGCGCAATCGCCGATCGCGTAGACATCGGGCAGCGAGGTGCGGCACAGTTCGTCGACGTCGACGCCGTTGCCACCCGAGGCACCGGCTGCGAGCAGCGGACCGACGCACGGGACGATGCCGATGCCGACGATGACGATGTCGGCCGGGATGACCGAACCGTCCTGCATCTTGACGCCGGTGGCCTTGGTGCCATCGCCTTCGATGCAGTCCATCGCCGCGCCGGTGCGCAGATCGACGCCGTGGGCGCGGTGTTCGGCCTGGTAGAATTCGGACAGCGCCTCACCGGCAACGCGCGCCAGCACGCGCGGGAGCGCTTCGAGCAAGGTAACCGAAACGTCGAACTTGGTCAGCACGGCAGCGGCTTCGAGGCCGATGTAGCCGCCGCCGACGACAACGGCGCGCTTTGCTCCGGCATCGAGTTCGGCCATCAGCCGGTCGGCGTCTTCCTTGGTGCGGACAGCGTGGACGCCCTTGAGGTCTGCGCCCATGCACGACAGGCGACGCGGATCGCCGCCGGTGGCCCAGATCAGCTTGCCATAGCCGATCTCGCTGCCATCGCCGAGCTTGACCGTGTGCGCGGCGGGATCGAGCGAGACGACTTCGGCGCCGAGCTTCATCTCGACAGCCTTGTCCTCCCAGAACTGCGCCGGACGGATGCAGATGCGATCGAACGTCTTGTCGCGGGCAAGGTATTCCTTGGACAGCGGCGGACGCTCGTAGGGGATTTCCGGTTCGCGGCCGATCACCAGGATACGGCCTTCGAAGCCGTTCTGGCGCAATGCGATGGCTGCTTGTGCGCCGCCGTGCCCGGCGCCCACGATGATGACGTCTGCGTGCTCCATGCTCGAATCCTCCCGACTGTTGCAGAGCCGTTTGGCCAAAATCGCCGTAGCGTCAACAGAAGGTACGCGGGCGGCCGTGATTTTCGGCGCTTCATCAACGGCTGCTGTGGCTACAGCCTATTGCCTGCAACGGGCCTCACCAGATATTGGAGGCGGTTCCGACTCTTGGCGAAATGACACCCTAAGCGGATTAAGCCGCGTTTGGGCCGGAGGGTTCGGTCCGGGCAGCGTGCGACAGGCACGAGGTCGGCAGCGGTGCGATTTACACATGGCGGCGACAGGCGATGTCGGGAGAACTGACCGGCGTCCGGTCACCGGCCTTGCCGGCATTCTCCGAGGTTGAGATCGCAGATCCGGTCGTCCGCGATGTTGCACCGTCGGTGCCATCACGTTGCGGGCACATCGGCATCGAACTGCCGACGGGTGTCCGCCTGACCGTGGATGCGATGGTCGATGCCGACGCCCTTGCCCGGGTGATCGCCGTGCTCGGCCGATGATCCCGCTGCCACCCTCGACGCGGGTTTGCCTGGCCTACGGGACGACAGACATGAGGAAGGGTTTTGACGGGCTGGCGGTGCTGGTCCAGCAGGTGCTGGAGCAGTCTCCGCATTCCGGCGCGCTGTTTGCCTTCCGCGGCAAGCGCGGCGATCTGATCAAGCTGCTCTGGTTCGACGGGTCAGGGGATGTGCCTGTTTTCCAAGCGCATGGATCGCGGCAAATTTGTCTGGCCTGTGACGAAGACAGGCAAGGTCAGCCTCACCTCGGCCCAGCTTTCCATGCTGCTCGAAGGTATCGACTGGCGCCGTCCCGAACGCATTGCAGCGCCGCTTCTGGCAGGATAAAAAGTCGCGGATTTGCTTGGTTTTTCTGGTGCGGGATGGGCCCACTCAGCGCGTCGAGACGCACATCTCGCTCCGCCCCGAAGCCCCTATTTCTTCGTAGCCGAACAAGGTGGTCGTCTGCTGCATCACCACGTCCACCGCGTCTTCTGGCGAATGTCGCGGCAGATCGGGCTTCGGCGGATGGGGCAGCGCAACGGTCCCCGCGTTCATGACCTACGTCATCGTTTCGCCGTCCAGACTCTGATCAACTGGTATCGTGCAGGGCTGGACGTCGAGCAACAGCTGCATGTGCTTTCTGCGTTTCTGGGCCACGCCTATGTCCGCGACACCTATTGGTATCTGTCCGCCACGCCGGAGCTGATGAGTCACGCCGCGCGGCGGTTGGACAAGCGCTGGGAGGCACGGCCATGACCTCCACCAGCGATCTTCCCGCGCTGATCGAACGGTGGTTCACGGATCGGCTCATTCGGCACCGCGGTTCAAGCGCGAACACCATCGCCTCCTATCGCGACACATTCCGGCTGCTGTTTGCATTCGCGCAAGATCGGCTCCGACGGCCACCTTCAAAGCTCAACCTGACGGATCTCGACGCGCCCTTCATCTGTGCGTTTTTGGACGATCTCGAGATGCGCCGGTCGGCGACGGCGCGAACTCGCAACCTCCGTCTGACAGCGATCCGGTCTCTCTTTCGCTACGCCTCTTTCGAGGCGCCAGCGCACAGCGCTCATATTCAGCGTGTGTTGGCGATACCAACCAAGCGATGCGACAAGCGCCAGTTGGAAACCTCGAAGAACCGTCTGATTTTGGCGTAATTGCGATGTGAAGGCACAGTAGCGGGTGGCGAGCTCCCGGCTTGGGTGGCTGATCTGCTGATTTTCTTGGCGGAACCGGCGGCGGGTGCCGGTTTTGGGGTCACGCGGGCGCAGTACGCCCCTCAAGCCAGGCGAGGCGCTGGAAGTTATAAGCAAGGTTGGCCATGCCGATCTTGATGCGGGCGCGGGCAATGCCGATGGTCCGCACCACGAGGCCCATGCGATGCTTCTGCCCGGCAAAGACGTGTTCGACGGCTGAGCGGATGGCTGAGCGCTTCGCGTTGGCTCTGGCGACGCGCTCGGGCATGGCACGGCGGTGCGGCTTGCGCTGGTGGATGTGGCTCTTGAACATGCCTTTCTCAAGGAAGGCCTCGTTCTTCTTCGACCGGTAGGCAGTATCGGCCCAGACGCCCGAACCGGTGTTGCTCGGGCTGATCAGGTCCGGCAACCGGGCACCGTCATGGACATTGGCTGCGCTGGCATCCCAGGTACGGATGAGGCCATGGGCGCGGTCGATGCCTATGTGGTTCTTGTAGCCGAACATCGGGATCGCGAGATCGACCGGTTTGAACGCCTTGGGATCGGCGCCCTCCTTCACCTTGGCTTTGGTGTATTTCACGCTCCAACGGGCATCGCGATCCGTCTGGCGGAGCCGGGCTGGCTTTGCCTTCCATGTCTCCGGGATCCGGCCGTCCTTGATCGCGGCCTTCTCTTCTTCGGTGTTCCGCTGTTTGGGTGCCGGCACGACGGTCGCATCGATGATCTGGCCGCCCATGGCGAGATAGCCCCGATCGGTGAGCGCTGCATCGAAGCGGGCGAAAAGCTTGTTGATCGCCTTGGCCTGCACCAGGCGCTCGCGAAACAGCCACACTGTCGTCGCATCGGGTACCGTGCCATCGAGCCCAAGGCCCAGGAAGCGCTGGAATGACAAGCGATCCTCCGTTGCTTCGTCTGACAGTGAATAGAGCGCCTGCAGCACCAGAACCTTGAACATCATCACCGGATCGAACGGCGGTCGGCCACCCTTGCCACGGACACTGCGGCGCAGAGCGGCAATCAACGGACCCCGGAAAACCTCAAAGTCGACCACGCCGGTCAACCGCTCAAGCGGATCACCCGCTGCGCTCTAAGCCTCGTAGCGGTCCGAAAGATCAAAGAAACCGAGCTGTCCCGCCATCATCGCCTCCGCTCATCAGCAGAAGCAGTGAATCAGGTCAGGTCACCAAACACCAGAGTTTTTCGAACCGTCCAGTTGCATTTCCTGAACCGCATCGAGATCGATGCTATCCTCGCTCGTCCCGACCAGTCGACCTGGCTCGGACGGCGCGATTACGCATTGCTGCTACTCGCCGTACAAACGGGCTTGCGGCTTTCGGAGCTGGTCGGGCTGGACCGCCATGCCGTAGTTCTCGGCCGCGGGGCGAATGTCCGATGCATCGGAAAGGGACGCTAGGAACGATGCACGCCACTGACGAAGACGGCTCAGCAGGTTCTCCGGGCCTGGCTGAAGGAGCCTGCCAGACGGGGCGCCACCACCCTGTTCCCGAACATGCACGGTGGTCCGCTCAGCACCGACGGGGTCCAGTCATTGCTGAACAAATATGTCGCGCAGGCGTCCGCGGTGTGCGCCTCCCTCCGATCAAAGCGGATTTCGCCGCACGTCTTGCGGCACACCGCGGCTATGGAGTTGTTGCAGGCGGGCGTCGATTGCTCGGTGATTGCCCTTTGGCTCAGTCATGAGTCGATCGAGACGACGCAGACCTACCTTCATGCGCACATCGAACTCAAAGAGGCGGCGCTGGCCAAGCTCAAGCCGTATGAACGCGAGAGGGCAAAACGATTTCGACCCAACGACCGACTGCTCGACTTCCTGAACGCCCTCTGATGCCCGAAACTATGCCGAGCGTTGCCCGTCGCTAATCGGCGACCACCTTGGCAGCCGTTGTAAGTGCCAGATAGAAATGGCACCCTGCGCTAGATAGAGATGACACCCCAGGCGTCGTCCCGCGGATATTGGTGGCATGGCTTTCCTGCGGGTCAGGAGAGCACGCATATGACGGTGCTGACGATGAGCCATGGCGAACTTTCGCGATATGATACGCTGTTGCGCGTGGAGCGCGGCGAGCTTCGGGTTGAGGACGCGGCCGGATTGCTGGGATTGAAGCGGAGGCAGATATTCCGATTGCTCAATCGACTGCGATCTGAAGCCGTCTGTTGCAGAACCTCGAGCGGCTCTGTTGCAAAGATTGGCGGCAGTCAGAGGTAGGCTGTCGCTCTGCGCCGATCAGGCGGCTGCTGCGAAATGGT
>NZ_JBXAFX010000055.1:0-7894 GCF_058793515.1 Novosphingobium sp. GW835-FHT14H07 | reverse complement strand
TGCCGGCACTGGCAGCCTGATCATCCTCGGCCCTGCCGAGGATCGGTGTTCCTACACCACGCCGTGGGACACTACCATACCGAGCTGTTGTCGAAACCTGCCTGTGGCCAAGGAGGCTTCCAATCATCGGCAAAGTCTCGGATGATCGCGCTGCCAGGCTGGCATAGTTGTGCCTCAGATCGTGGAGCCTGACGTCATCCAGACCGGCATCACGTCGGAGCTTGCGCCAGAACCAGTCAATCGCTGAAACCGACTGCCCCTTGAATGGAAACACCCGCTCATCCCTCTTCCCGCGCGGCAATCCATCCAGCACCGCCCTCGCCTCCTCGCCAAGCCAGACGATACGCGGGCCGGTCTTGGAGTCGGTCAGTTTGAGCTTCCTCCCCTGAACCTCGCCCCAGGTGAGGTTGAGGATTTCGCCGCGTCGGCATCCTGTCAACGCGAGCAGTGTGACTAGCGCCACTTCGACGGGCTGGTCAGCGCGCCGGTCGGCAAGGGCTTTCCCGAGCCGCGCCATTTCGGCGTCGCTCAGAAACCGTTCGATCTTGCGCCCCCTGTTCTTCTTCACGCCTCGAAAGGGGTTTGAGTGCTCAGGAATATAGCCCCAGGCCTCGGCCTTGGCGAACATGGCTTTCAGAATTTCCATGGCGCGGTTTGCTGCACCCGGCCCTGCCGAGCGTGTAACCTCCGCGTGCCAGCGCACCGCATCGGCATGACCGATCTCGTCGATGAAGTTGCCCGCGAACGCATGATCGAGATGGGTGCGGCGGTAGATGTCGTGGATCTCGCGCGTCGACTTCTTCCAGGTCGGTGCCGCCACATCCCAGTAGGACTGAAGGAACGCCGCATAGGTCGGCGTCTTCCGGCCGCGCTTCTTCTTGTCTGCCGGGTTCTGCCCGAGCTCGATCCGGAGGATCAGTCGGCGGGCAACATCCTTCGCGATGCGCTCGGTAAGGATGGCGGCATCGCCGATCGTTATCAACCGCTGCTTGCCACCGATGGTCCGCTGGAGGACATAGCTCTTGCGTCCTGAGCGGTGGATGCGCTCGCCAAAGCCCGGAAGCACATAGTCAAACCTCGTCCGGCGCTTCCCAGCCTCTCCCGGAACAACGCGCGCGAGTTCCTCGGCGAGGATATGCTTGAGATCGTATCCCGTCATGCCGCTACACCAAGTGCACCGGCGAGGCTCGAGCAAATCCGGTCGGCGCTCTCCGAGATGATGTCGTCAGCGAGATGCGCATAGCGCGCGGTCGTCTCGGGAAGCGCGTGTCCTAACAGCCTGCCAATGGTCGCTAGAGGAGTGCCCTTCGCAATGGCTATCGAGGCAAAGCTGTGGCGAAGATCGTGAAGCCTAACATCGGGAAGAGCGGCCTTGCGCCTGACCCTGATCCAGTGCTCGCCAAGATTGATTGGAACCTCCCGATGCAGCGCCGGAAAGACAAGCTGGTCGTCGGCACGGCGGTCGAGGTTATTAAGGACTTCGATCGCTTGCGGATTGAGATAAATGGTCTTCGGGCCGGTCTTGCTGTCGGGCAAGGCAAGTCGAGGAATCTGGACGTAGCGCCAGCGCAAGGTCGCAATCTCCGAAGCACGTGCACCCGTGTAAACGAGCAAGAGAAGCGCGGGGATCACGAACGGGTTCGCAAACTCGTGATTGGCCAACGCGCGCCCGAGCCTGCGGTATTCGTCGGCGGAAAGGTAGCGCTCCGGGAGCTCGCGCTTGAAGCGGGACACACCGCGACACGGGTTGGAGCATTTGGCGCGATACCCGAGCTTTTCCGCATACTGCATCATGACAGACATGATCGGGATGGTGCGATTGAAGCTCCCTTCCCTCTTTGTCATGGTGTCGCGCCAGCGGTTGATGTCTGACCGTGCGATCATGTCGACCGGAAGTTCGCCGAAATGCGGAATGAGCAGCTGATCGATGCGCGAGCGCGAGCTCGTCCTGGTCGACGGCTTCCAGTGCGGCGAATAGTCGGTCCAGAATTCCTCGGCGAAGTCGACAAAGAGCGGGACCTTTTTCTGCTCGGGCGCAGACGGCAGGTCGGCAAGCGTAGCCCTGATGAGCAATCTGCGCGCGGCAGCGCGCGCGGCGGGAGCGCCCAGCGCACCTGCCGCCACCCCCGCGCGTCCCAGCGTCGCCATCCTCTGCACGCCTCGGGGCCTGTACTTCACTATCCAGCTAAGGTGTCCGGACTTGCGCTTGCGCAGTCCGAAGCCAGGCAGTTCATTATCCCATGTAATCCCGAGCGGAAGTGAGGCTCGACGGGCCACATGACCGGTCAGTTTCAGCTTATTGGATTGGCGTTTGTGGGTGACGGCTGTGCCTTGCCCACCCACAGATTGCCGGTGGGTTAGAAATTTCGAACTATCTGTTTTTACTAGGTTTTGCTCCACAAATGCAGCTTAGGCTGCGTACGGTGTGCTTGTAAACCTGCTGCCGAGGTGGGTTCGATACGTTCCCCGAATATGGTCCGAGCAGATGAAAATGAGTCCTGGTGGGGCTTGAGCCAAACGGCGCATGAGAGCGTCTGTTTCCGCTGACAATGCGGCCATAATCGGCTTTAATCTGTCTGGTCGAAAGCCGTCGTTCGTTCACCGACGACCTATGTATGCCAACTCTCGGGTAGCGCCTAGGTGGGCGTTCGGGCCTTTGCAGACACCACCATTCGCTTGGGCGAGGATTAAAAACAACTCGCATGACTAAACTGCCAATAGGCGACAGTTTAGCCATGTGATCGATTCTAGGGAGCCTCCGACGCCGCACCAAACACCCGGCGCTGGAGGAATGAAATGTCTGCGGTTTCAAGCGATGCCGGTTGCGACTCAGAAGAGATCGAGCGTTTCGACGTTATAATCGTCGGCGCGGGGATCTCGGGCATCGGCAGCGCAACCTTGCTGCGCAAGCACTGCCCGGACTTGAGCTTTGTTGTCCTCGACGCGATGGAATCGTTCGGCGGCACCTGGCTGATGCACAAGTATCCCGGCACCCGTTCGGACAGCGATCTGTTCACTTTCGGCTATGGCTTCAAGCCGTGGAAGGGTGATCCCATCGCTTCGCGCCAGCAGATTCTGGACTATCTGGGCGGGGCTATCGAGGATGCCAATCTTGGGCCGCACATCCGTTATGGCCACAAGGTCCAATCCGCCGAATGGTCGAGTGAAGCGGCAAGCTGGACACTGGCAGTCGAGCGCAGTGATATAGAAGGCTTGGTCCATCTGCAGGGGCGCTTCCTGTGGATGTGTCAGGGCTACTACCGCCATTCACACGGCTACACGCCGGACTGGCCAGGTCTCGCCCAGTTCCAGGGGCAGGTTGTCCACCCGCAGCACTGGCCAGACGATCTCGATCTCAGCGGCAAGCAGGTGACGGTGATCGGCTCGGGTGCCACGGCCGCCACCTTGATCCCGGCGCTGGCTGATAGCTGCGCGCATGTCACCATGTTGCAGCGCACGCCGACCTACTTCGCGGCTGGTCGCAATGCCGACAGCCTGGCGGACGAACTGCGCAAGCTGTATGTCGATGACGCCTGGATCCATGAAATCATGCGCCGCAAGGTGGTGCGCGACCGCGCCGATCTGCTGGAGCGCGCGCAGGCAGCGCCCGACAAGCTGAAGAAACTGCTGATCGACGGGGTCAAGGCCTGCCTGCCCGAAGGCTTTGATGTCGATCGCCACTTTACCCCGCCCTACAAGCCCATGCAGCAGCGCGTGGCCTTTGTGCCTGATGGCGACCTGTTCAAGGCCGTCGCTTCGGGCAAGGCATCGGTCGTGACGGACCAGATCGCAGCCTTTGACGAAACCGGGATCCAGCTTGGTTCAGGCAGCCGCATCGACTGCGACGTGGTGATCACCGCGACCGGCTTTGAGATGTCCGTGATGGGCGAGATCCCCTTCCGGGTTGACGGACGCCATATCGATTTTGCGCAGACTGTGACCTATCGCGGGACGATGTTCACCGGCGTGCCGAACATGGCCTGGATTTATGGCTATGGGCACTATAGCTGGACCTTGCGCGCGGACCTGATCGGCGAGTTCGTCTGCCGCCTGCTGCGCCATCTGGAGGCGCGCGGCGCGAAGAGCGTAGCGCCGACCTTGCGCCCGGATGATCACGACATGCCGCTGCGGCCGTGGGTCGACACCGAATACCTCAATCCCGGCTACCTCTTGCGCAGCCTGGACCGCTTGCCACGCAGCGGTGACAAGCCGGAGTGGCAGCACAGCCAGGATTATCTCTACGAGAGCAAGGCCATCCCGGCCATCGATCTCGACGATCCGATCTTTTCCTACAGCTATTGACCGGGCCGGACCCGCAAAGACCGAGGAGCGTGCAGATGAAGAACATGAAAGGCGGCGTAGCCGTAGTAACCGGCGGCGGTTCTGGCCTGGGCAAGGCTATTGCACAGGAGGCCGCACGCCGGGGAATGCGGGTGGTGATTGCCGACGTGCAGGCCGAGGCGATGAATGCGGCGGTTAAAGAGCTGCGGGCCAGCGGTGCGGATGCGATTGGTGTGTTGACCGACGTGACCAGCGCTGCTTCGGTTGAGGCGCTCGCAGAGGCCGCCGAACGCCAGTTTGGCCCCGCCAACCTGGTGTTCAACAATGCCGGGGTCGCATCCGGTGGGCCGATCTGGGAAAGCACCGAAAAGGATTGGAAGTGGGTGTTCGCCGTCAACGTCGATGGGGTGGCCAACGGTTTGCGGAGCTTCACCCCGCGGATGCTTGCTGCCGCCGCTGCCGACCCGGCCTATCAAGGCTGCATTGTGAATACCGCCTCGATGGCCGGACTGGTTACGGCACCCGGCATGGGCATTTACAGCGTTTCCAAACACGCCGTGATCGCGATTTCGGAATGCCTTTACCACGATCTCGATCTGGCCGGAGATCAGGTCAAGACAGCTGTGCTGTGTCCCTCATACGTGACCACCAACATCAGCCAATGCTATCGCACCCGGCCCGCCGATCTTGCCAATGAAAGCGGCCCGACAAAGTCCCAGCTGGCGACCCAGGCCATTTCCGCGAAGGATCTCGCCAATGGGTCGTTGACCGCAGAAGAAGTGGCCAGCATCACTTTCCAGGCAATCGAAGTGGGACAGTTCTACGTCTATCCCAGCCCGGAACTGCTCCCGATCGTCAAGAACCGCCTGGATAACATCGCGGCGGGATCCAATCCCGATATTCCCTACGAGGACATTCCGATGTTCAAGGAGCGGCGCGACCGGTTAAAGGAAGCACTGGCCAGTTGAACGCCAGCCCTCACAGGCGGATCAAGGACATCGGCAGTTGCACGAAGACAGGGCCCAGCACGAACCAGGAGTATTGAACCCGGAGCTCGATGCTGCGCTGCGCCAGCATGCCCGCCGCCGACTGCTTGGCAGGGGTGAGCAGCTTTATGCGTTCGGGTCCGTGCCCGATGCGCTGTTCTGCGTTGAAGAGGGAGTACTGCGCCTCAGCGTGACCAGCCCCGAGGGCCGGGAATCCGTTCTCAGCATGGTGACTCAAAACCAGTGGTTCGGCGAAGCCTCCCTGTTTTCGGGAGAGCCGCGCGGAAATGACGCCATGGCGATTGTTGCCAGCGCTGTGCTGATCGTCCCGGCTGCAGCAGTCCACCAGCTTGTCGACCACCGGCCGGATTTCTTGCTGCAATTCCTGGCCATGATGGGGAGGCGGTATCGCATGATACTCAGCCGGATGGACGATACCGTGCTGCGCCCCTTGCCCGCCCGCCTGGCGCGGGAAGTGCTGCAGGCGCATGGGCGGGAGCTTGCAGCGGCGGGACCACATCACCCGGTCACGCTCCGCTTCTCGCAAGAGGAAATGAGCCAGATGCTCGGCGCATCGCGGCAAAGCATCAACCGCCTGCTCAAGCAATGGGAGCGAGGCGGCGCCATAGAAGTTGCTTACCGCAGCCTGACAGTCCTCGATCCTGAAGCGCTGCGGTTGCTCACGGAACGTGACGAAGGATAAAGCGCTATGGTCCTGCTCCAAACTACCGGAGTACCAAGATGAAACTGCGCCTGCGCCAGATTGCACTCGCCGTAACTGACCTTGAAGTTGCAACATTGCAGGCCAGCCAGATTCTTGGCCTGGGCTCAGCCTATCAAGACCCGGCAATCGTGCGTTACGGGCTGCGCAATGCGGTCTATGCGATCGACAACACCTTTCTGGAATTCGTATCGCCGATCACCGAAAACACCACCGTCGGGCGCTTGCTGGCCAAGCAAGGCGGTGACTGCGGCTATATGGTCATTCTTCAAACCGACGGGGCAGACGAAGCGCGCGCGCGAATTGATGCTGCGGGTGTGCGCGTGGCGGATCAGTTGGACCGCAATGGCGCGGGCTTCATGCACCTGCATCCCAAGGATGTTGGCGGAACCCTGCTGTCCATCGATTACATGCCGCGCTGGTCCGACTGGGAATGGGGCGGCCCCGACTGGCAAAAGTCCGCTACCCAAGACGAGGCCATTACCGGGATTGGAATAAGCGCGCTCGACCCGCAGGGCATGGCGGGGCGCTGGGGGGAAATTCTCGGTCGCCCGATGGAACATTGCGATCATGCAAGCCGCATCGGCCTGGATGAAGGCGAGCTGCGGTTTGCGGCCCCAGCAGGCAACGGCAGTGAAGGATTCCAAGCCTTCGACCTGCACTCCGCCCGCGCCGCGCAGCTGCGCGAAAACGCTGTTCGGCACGGCTGCCTGACCAGTGAGGGGAATGTCGCACTGTTCGGCGTGACTATTCGGCTGGTTTGATAGCCTGCATCAAAGCGCCTGAGACACGAGAGGATAACCAGTGACCTATTCGCAGATTTGTTATGATGTGATCCGCGCGGTCGCCACCATCACGCTGAACCGGCCAGAGCGCCTGAACGCCTGGACCCCGACCATGGCGGCAGAATTCCGCCAGGCCATGGAGCAGGCGAACAACGATCCGCAGGTGCGTGCGATTATCGTGACCGGCGCGGGCAAGGGGTTCTGCTCGGGCGTCGACATGAGCGCGCTGGATGGAATGACCTCAAGCGGCAAGACCCCAAGCAAATCGTTCACCCCGCTTGACCCGGCGGCCCGCGAAGATTTCCAGCATCCGATGACCTGGCTGCCGTCGGTCGGCAAGCCGATTATTGCCGCGGTCAACGGTGCGGCGGCCGGGCTGGGGCTTGCGCTTCTGCTGTTCTGCGATTTGCGGTTTGCCTCCAGCAACGCGGCATTTGTGACATCATTCTCGCGGCGCGGCCTGATCGCGGAACATGGCACCAGCTGGATGCTGACGCGTTTGGTGGGACATAGCCGTGCACTGGACCTGATGTTCTCCTCGCGTCGAGTAGATGGCGACGAGGCATACCGCATCGGCCTGGCAGACCGGGTCTGCGCCCCCGAACGGCTGCTGGACGAGGCACGCGAATATGCCGAGAACCTGGCGGCGAATGTCTCTCCGCGCTCGACCCGCATCATGAAGCGCCAGCTGTGGGACGCCCTGTTCGTCGATCTCGCAACCTCGATGCAGGAAGCCGATGAGGAAATGCGGGAAAGCCTGAAAAGCGCGGATTTCAAGGAGGGCGTTGCGCACTTCCTTGAGAAGCGCACGGCAAAGTTCGTAGGTGGCTAAAGTTTATTTTGGGGTTTTGTGATCGACATCGGTATCTGGAATGCCTTCGAGGTCTAAATGTCCCATGACACTTCTCCTGTGGCCGGAATGGCCACGGGGAGTTTGCCTCAACTATGCATGAAAATGTCCGCTATCCCAATTTGCGGTCCTGAAAGGAGACTTTCCGGATCGTCCAACTTGCCGGACATTTGCGGCTGGCATTGTCTTGGCAAATCTTAGTGCCTGATTCAGAAGTTTCTCAATTCCAGCAATATCTTGCGGTTCGGCGCGTGAGCATTCGGATTGAAGC
>NZ_JBXAFX010000054.1:0-9603 GCF_058793515.1 Novosphingobium sp. GW835-FHT14H07 | reverse complement strand
CTGCCGGCACTGGCAGCCTGATCATCCTCGGCCCTGCCGAGGATCGGTGTTCCTACACCACGCCGTGGGACACTACCAACCCAAGAGGTGTGTTGCATACCGCTGACAAGTCCTTCGCCCACCTGTGCAAGCCAAAGCAACTGGCCCTCGGGGGGAGTCGTGTGGTGGATCAGCCCATCGCAGGGCGTTCACTTCCACGCCATCGATGACACGCTGGCCCTCAAACTGATTGCAACCAGCGGTCTGGCGCTCTCGCAAAGGCCGAAAACAATACTCAGCCTGTAGCCTTGCCCAGAAAAATCATGAAGGGTGGAATCAGTGCCTTGTACCTGACGTCTCGCAATCAGGATTCTTGTCTGAACAGGTCGCCGATCGACCGGGCGAAATGGGATTCCATCGCCACGCGCGCCAGTTCCGGATCCCGGGCGGCAATTGCTTCAGCAACCTCCCGATGCAGCACAAGAGATTCTTCGCGGTCCTCAGAGGTCACTCGTCCTGCCCAAGCCTTCGGTATCGCCACGAGCATCATCTGCTCGAACGACCGGACAATCTGGAAGAACAGCTGGTTACCGCTGGCAAGAGCGATCAATTGGTGGAAGCGGGTGTCGGCCCGGGTTCTTTCGTTCTCGTCACGAAAATGCTCAAGTTCACGTGCCGCCCTCAGGATCTGCGATGCCTGTTCGTCTGAACGGTTGGCAGCGGCAAGTTCGGCCGTGCGAAGTTCCAGCGTGCGCCGTACGTCCCAAACGTCGACCAGAGAGACCTGAGCCGTGGAAACCGCGTGACCGATGGAGGCGGCCATGACCGAACCGTCGATCGCCGCGACGCGCGCGCGGCGGCCATTCCCCACGTCGATCATCTTCAAGGCTGCTAGAGCGTGAAATGCCTCACGCATCACCGGGCGACTGACGCCCAGTTCTGCTGCAAACGCGCCTTCCGCGGGGAGCGCATCGCCGACCTTCAGGCCGTGCGCCCGGATGTATTCGCGCACAGCTTCGGCCGCGCTGTCAACCAATGTGCCGGCCTTCATGCTGCAATCCCCTGGCGGCGCAGTTCAGACGGGGCAATGCCATAGCGGCGGTTGAACGCGCGGGTGAACGACGCGTTGTTGAGATAGGAACACCGGTACGCGATTGTGGAAACCGGCAGCTGCGAAGACAACAACATTTGCCGTGCCTCCGCCAATCTGCGCTCCGTCAAGGCCTGAGCAATCGTCGTGCCGTAAATTTCATGGAAGCCGCGCACGAGCTTGTCGCGGTTGATGCCGGCGATCCGCGCAAGCTGAGCAATTGTCAGTTTCTCGTGCCAGCTTTGATCGAGAGACCGCCGTGCCATCGCGATCCGCGCGACGTCCAGTTCGCTGAATCCGCTGTCGCGCTCCACCGGGACCAGCGTCGCCCCGTCTTCGAAAGCCACATGGATCTGACACAGGAGTTCGATACTGCGGGCAAGGCGCAGCGTGGTTGCCGCCTCGCCAGTAGCCTCACAGTGGATGATCGAATTTGCCAAGGCCAGAAGCCTGCTGGGCAAATGCCATGTTGCTGCCTTTTGCGGCCTTGCCTCAAAAAGTCGCTCACAGGCCGAGGCTGCGACGAAGAACACGAGAACCGAATCCTCGATCTCCCCCTCTGCCAGCGCTTCGCGGTAATGCAGCAGGTCCGACTTGCCCTCGCCACCGCACCGGAACAGGTAGGCGATCCATCCCTCGGGTAGCCGGGCATCAGGGCAGACCCCCTGCCCCACCAGCGTGATCATTTCGTGCGAGACGTGGACCTGCTCTTTCATGGCGAACTCCTCGGAGTCGACATAACCTATATGATAGGTTTTGCAACAGCTATCTTACAGGTGGCGGCGCCCGGTGTCGCGCGATGATGAACCCCGCACATCCCGTAGCGCTTGCCCCGAAGCCGACTATCGCCAGCCCTAGGCCGATCCGCCCTTCCCCGCCCAGCGCAGTGCTGACGACGGTCACCAGCGTCGGCGCCATGCCGAAGGCGACCAGACCGCCCAGTGCCATGAACACCCCGATCGCCAGCCCGCGCAGGTCGTTGGGCAGGAGGACTGCAAGCGTGGTGGCGGTCACCAGGCCGGTAATCGTGCCGCCAAGCAGCAACAAGAAGATCAATTCGGCAAACACGCCGGTATCTGGTGCGATCGGGAAAAATGCTGCAGGCAGGGCGAGCAGGGAACCGAAAACGGCACCAGTAAGGATGCCCCCGCGTCGACCGCTGCGCAGTCCCGCGTCGGCAGCGAAACCGCCTGCGAGGGAGCCGAGAATACCGGCCCCGAAGATCACGGCGCCCAACCAGCTGCCAAACTCCTGGGGCGATGCTGCGTAAGTGCGGGACAGGACAGGTGCTGCCCAGATCGCCGCTGCCGCATCGGCCATCATCACGCCGATCTGGCCAAGGAACAAGGGGGCGAGAAAACGTCGATACGCCGCCAGCTCGCGCAGAGTCTCGCTCACCGAGCGGCCTGCAGTGGCCGCCATTTCCTGTCGCAAAGGTTCACGCAATCGCGCCAGTGGCAACAGCAGAAGGACGCTCAGTACGCCAACCGCCAAGTGAGCGCTGCGCCAGGCCGAAAGGCCAGCCCATCCCCCGTGAGCGAGAAAGTGTCCGAGCAGCCACCCTCCCAGTGAAAAGGCGAGCGCCGTTCCAGCGTACTTGCCAACGGTCAGCAGCAGCAGCGAACGGCCACGGTTGGCAGGCAGGCTGAAATCCGATGCGAGGGAAATGGCAATGGTCGTCGAAACGCTCGCGCCCACGCCGCCCAGCATTCTTGCGGTGAAGAGGACCGGCATGCTCTCGGCAACCGCTGTCAACAGCGTGCCGGTGGTCCAGGCCACCGCCGTCCACAACAGGAGCCTAACTCGGTTTCCACGATCAACTATCAGGCCAACCGGCACCGCGAGAATGGCCAAGGGAATGGACACCGCCAGCCCGCTCAGCAGGCTGAGCTGGAAATCGCTCAGCGCCAGTTCCGCCTTTGCCTGCTCCTGCACCGCACTGAACAGGCCCATGGCCATGTTGCCGGTGGCCATGGCCACTGCAAGCGCGAGCAGCGCGATCCGGTGTCGTGGCCGGGCCGGATGGAAGGAACGTTCGGCTGGCCCAGACAATGCCTCGGTCACAGGGTAAAGATCTTCCCGGGGTTCAGCAGGTTCTGCGGATCGAACGCACGCTTTATCAGGCGCATCTGCTCCACTGCATTGCCGAGTTCGGCGACTAGCCAGTCCTGTTTACCGAGGCCTATGCCATGTTCGCCTGTGCAAGTGCCGTCCATGGCAAGCGCGCGCTCGACAAGCCTTCGATTGATGGCTTCAACCTCGACAAGCTCATCCGGAGCATCCGGATCCAGCGAGAACACCACGTGGAAGTTCCCGTCGCCAACGTGTCCCAGGATCGTTGCCGGCACACTGGCCTGCGACAGGTCCTTTTGCGTCTCGAGTATGCACTCGGCGAGGCGGCTCATCGGCACGCAGACGTCCGTTGCCCAGCCCACCGCTCCCTGCCGCAGGTTTATCGCCGCATAATAGGCTTCATGGCGCGCCCGCCACAGGCGCGAACGCTCCTCCGGCTTGTCGGACCATGCAAAGTCGCCACCGCCGTTGGCACTTGCGAGTGCCTCGACGGTCGCGACCTGTTCGGCGACATGCGCCCGTGTGCCGTGGAACTCGAAGAAGAGCGTTGGTGCTTCGGGATAGTCGAGCTTCGACCAGCGGTTCACGGCCCGCATCTGCAGAGCGTCGAGAATTTCGACGCGTGCCAGCGGGACGCTGCAATAGATCGATTGGACGACCGTCTTGACCGCACCTTCCAGCGTCGCAAAGCTGCACACCGCAGAGGAAATGGCCTCGGGGATGGCGTGGAGACGCAGGTTGATCTCGGTAATGATACCGAGCGTGCCCTCTGAACCCACATACAGGCGAGTGAGATCGTAGCCCGCTGCGGATTTGCGAGCCCGTCTTGCGGTACGGATCACCTCGCCCTGCGGGGTGACAACCTCAAGACCCAGTACCGCGTCCTTCATCGTTCCATAGCGCACGGCATTCGTGCCCGATGCCCGGGTCGAGGCCATGCCGCCGATCGTGGCGTTGGCGCCCGGATCGATGGGAAAGAACAGGCCCTGGTCGCGCAAGTGCTGGTTGAGCTCTTCGCGCCGCACGCCTGGCTGGACGACGCAATCGAAATCGGCAGCGTTGACCGCGATGATCCGGTTCATCCGCGACATGTCGAGCGAGACGCCTCCGAAGGGTGCCGCGGCGTTGCCTTCGATGGACGTCCCTGCGCCGAACGGCACTATGGGAACATTTGCCGCTGCACAGAACCGCACCAGATCGATGACGTCCTGCTTGTCCTGCGCAAATACCACTGCGTCGGGCACCATCTTTACGAAATGGGATTCGCTCGATCCATGCTGCTCGCGGATCGCCTGTCCGGTCTGGAGTCGATCGCCAAAGCGTTCTTCCAGTCCGGACAGGAACCCGTCAGGCGGTGGGCGTCGCCCTTCGAATGAAGTGACCTCGGTCATCTTCAGAACTTCATGCCAATACGGATACCGTAGCGTCGTGCATCGCCCATGATCCCGAGGTCCGATGCCGGGAGCCCTGCGAGCTGCAAAGTGGTGCGTTCGATGTAGCTTTCCCAATAGCCCTTGTTGAACAGGTTGCTGGCGAATGCAGAAACCTCGATCGGACCGGCGCGGTAGGTGGCCGATGCTCCGACCAGCCAATACCCGTCGAGCGTCGTCGGGGTGGTCTGGTTCAGGGTCGCGGCGAGGCGCTTGCCCTTGCCCGTCAGATTGGCGCCGAGAACGAACTGGTCCTTGCCGAGATCGATGGTGTAATCCGTCGCCAGATTGGCGGACCAGTCAGGTTGGAAGGTCAGGCGGTCCGAGGCGAGGCGCCGTCCGGTCGTCTGCGTGTAGGCCGAGGTGTCGGTAAGCCGCGCGTGCATCAGGGTAAGCCCGCCACGGATCGACCAAGCCGGCACCGGACGCACGAAACCTTCCAGTTCAAGGCCGTAGCTTTCGACGTTGCCAGTGTTGAGATCCACCGTGACAAGCCCGCCACCGGCCGCCGGCGCAATCGAATTGAGGCCGATGTAATCCTTGTAATCGTTGTAGAATACCGCCCCGGACATACCGCTGCTGCCATCGGCCGCAGCATATTTGGCACCAAGTTCGTAAGTCCAGGCGCTGTCGCCGCGATACGTGCGGGTGGGAGCCGTGGGCGCATTGAAGCCGCCGCCGCGATAGCCGCGCGCGACCGATGCATAAGTCATCAGCGAAGACGACCAGTTGCGCTTGACCGTCAGCTTGGGCTGCCATTCGTCGGACTTGATGCGCGCTGCGGGCAACGCGCCGCCTGTCGAACCAAGCGGGCCGAGCACTGTGATTATCGACCCATTGACGACACGATTTTCATGATCATAGCGCAGGCCCAGTGCGACTTCCCAGTCGCTGTTCGGCTTCCAGAACACCGTGCCGAAAGCCGCGTACGTGTCCGCTCGCGTCGAGTTGATCGTGTTCCGGACCACCGCAAACGGGAGGCGCGTGATGGCCGGGAACAGCGTCGTCGCGTCAACACCGTCAGCTTCTTCGCGGCTGTAAAACACGCCAACCAATGTCGAAAGGGTCGAGGAGATGTCGCTGTCGAGGCGCATTTCCACCGTCTTGGTGCGCAGTTCGTCGCCGCCCTTCGCCCGCGCGAAGTCGCCCGGGCCGAAGTCCACATCACTTTCGACGTTGGTTGCCGAACGCGCATCCCACGCGCCGATCAGGGTCAGTCTGCTCGACAACGCATCGATTGGCACCGCAAGCCTGGCGTTCACGCCGCGGTACTTGTACTTGACCTGGTTGAGTGTGTTGAAGGTCAGATCGCGCGAGTAGGCCTGCGGTCCGCTGACGCGCGAGTAGGGAATGTTGACGGAGTCAATCCAGTCGTAATAGCCGTTCACGGTCAATTCGGCGACGCCCGGTGTAAACCGCAGCGTTGCGTTGACGGAGTCACTGTTGAGCGGGTTGCCATCCTTCTTGAGCAGCGTGTTGCGGGCAAACCCGTCCTGCTGCTGGTGCGATGCGGCAATGCGGACCGAGAGCAGATCTCGGAGCAGGGGTGACGATACCGAACCGGCCGCGATGAACTGGTTGTCGGGCCCGGCATAGCTGGCGCTCGCCCGCACCGAGAGGTCGTTGCCCGGCTGTCGGGTGATCACGTTGATCGCGCCGCCCAAGGTGTTCTTGCCGTAGAGCGTTCCCTGCGGTCCGCGCAGTACTTCGATGCGCTCGACGTCGACCAGGGGATTGTTGAGGTACGCGGTGTTGGGCCGATAGATGCCGTCGACGAACAGGCCGACACCGGGCTGGACCGACTGGACAAGGGTGACACCAACGCCACGAATGGCCACGAACGCACGCCCCGCGCCGTCGCTGTTGATATTGAGACCGGGCGAAAGAACCGCTGCTTCGCGAACCGAGTTAAGCCCGCGCTCAGCCAGAACATCGCCCGTGATTGCCGTGACGGCAGCCGGGACGTCCTTGATCGTCTCTGCCCGCTTGCGGGCAGTGACCACAATCGAGGCATCGGCTGCGATTTCAGCCGAACCTTCGCCAGCGGCAGTCCCTGCAACTTGCGTCTGCCCATGTGCCTGCACCGGGCCAAGTGCCGAAACGGCTGCGGTACCTGCAAGAATGGCGTAGCGAAGTAAAAGCATGTCGAGGTCCTCTGCCTGTCCTGTCTCTTTTCTCTGCGACCTGTATGACAGCCTTCAGACCTATATGAAAGGTTTTCGGACTGTGCCGATCGTCAGACAGGCTTTGCACGACGACGCCATGGCGCTCACCAGCAGGTATAGCCCCCATCGGCGATGACGATGCTTCCAGTCAGCAAAGAGGCCATGTCGGAAGCAAGAAACAGCACGACTGCCGCTACCTCCGCAGGTTCGCCCAAGCGCCCTTGGGGAGTGCCGTCGATCCAGCGGCGGTACATTTCCCCGGACTTGTCGGCAAAAGCGTTGAGCGGCGTTGCTATGTAGGTCGGAGCAACGGCGTTCACGCGCACGCCCCGGTTCGCCCATTCTGCCGCCAGGCTGCGCGTGAGCTGGTGCACGGCAGCCTTCGATGCATTGTAATAGCTTTGCGGCTGCGGGCGATTGACGATGAACCCGCTCATCGACCCGACGTTGGCGATGCTGCCGCAACCTGCATCGAGCATGTGCCGGCCGAAAGCCCGGGCGCACCAGAAGCTCCCGTTGAGATTCACATCGAGCACGTTCAACCAGTGCTCGTCGGCAACATCCTCGGCAGGCGTGTCGCTCCGCGCGATACCGGCATTGTTCACAAGAACGTCGATGCGCCCTTCGCGCGCAAGCATGGCATCTGCTGCCTGCTGCACGGCAAGCGAGTTGGTCACGTCCAACTCGCAACCTGTCGCTTCGATACCCACCTCGCGCAATGCATCAAGACCTTGCTGCAGCCTCTGGCGATCCAGATCCGCAATCGTCACACGAGCCCCGGCTTCACCCAGCGCATGCGCGCTGGCAAGGCCAATGCCCTGTGCACCGCCCGTAACAAAGGCGGTTCGGCCATCCAGCCGCAGCTTTTCAAGGTACATGCGATCTCTCTCAATCTCGAAGGAAATGCGCTGCCGCCATCGGTGGTTCGACGTTCGTGTCTCCCGCTGCCAACTGATAGACCAACCGGTCCCCGTTCCAGTGGCGCCAAGGCACAGTCCCATCAGTCGCAAAGTTCACCCAGATCGAATGAATCCTGTCGGCAAGTTCGCTCGGTGGCGCTTCGCCAACCAGGCCTGCAGGTCCTGTCGCGATATCGAGGGTCTTGAACACGAAGGGAAGTTCGATCCCATGACAGGCGCCAAGTTCGCCGCTGCAAGCGGGCGAGCGCCATTCCATCTCGTACATGTGGGTTCGACCACGATGGGCGGACGCATACTGACGCGCAGGCCAACGAAAGACGAGGTCCGACATCGCGCGAGTCATCGCGACACCGGGCCGCACTCCTTTCTGCCCCCATCCGTAGGCCTTGAGCGCCCGGCGGGCATTCGGCAGCGACCGCGAGAGCAACCACCACGCCAGCGGGCCGGGGATCTTGTCGCGCACCGCGGTTGGCACAAAATAGAGGTTCATCTCCTCGGCGTTCGTGCCGATCATGATCTCGATTTCTGCGCCGGCTCCCTGCCGCAAAGCTTCGATCGGCTTCAGCGGGAGCACATCGTCGCCCCAGACCGGAATGAAGCGACTGATGCCGAAGACCGGCTCGAAGCCGTCACCGTCACGCAGGTCGATGGATGCCGCCTTGGCGACCTTTTCCAGCGCAGCCATTGCGGAAACGTGCGAAACACTGCGAAAGCCATCTGCATCGGGTGAGACCCCCAGCAATCGAGCGAGCTTGCGCACGAGTCGTTGTGCAACCGGGATATCCCGGACCATCGCGCCATGCCCGCTCTGAATGATCGCGCGCCTGAACAGGCCTTTTGCCAGAGGCGACGTTACCAGGTTCGCAATTGCCATTGCCCCGGCACTTTCGCCAAATGCGGTCACGTTCGAAGGGTCGCCACCAAAGGCAGCAATGTTGTTCTTCACCCAACGCAACGCGAACAGCATGTCGCGCAGCCCAAGATTGGTCGGTGCGCCGGGGACTGGAAGGAACCCGTCAATGCCCATGCGGTAGTTTATCGCGACGCAAATGACACCCGATTGAGCGAATGCGGTGCCGTCACTGATCGGAGCATCCTTGCTGCCGACGACAAAGCCGCCGCCATGGACCCAGAACATCACCGGTGCATCCTTGGCGTTTTCAGGTGCCCAGAGGTTCAGACGCAGGTAATCGCCGTCACTGCCGTCGCTGCCGGTCCCTACCAGCGGCACGACATCAAGGTTCGGGAACGGACGCACCGTGTGAGGGGCTGTCGGTCCGCGCTCGCTGGCATCGCGCACCTGGGTCCAGCCTGCCGGATATGTCGGTAATTCGAAACGGGTTGGCGGAGTAGCATATGGCAGACCCAGATAAGTCGCTACGCCATCATTAATGCGTCCCCGAACCGGTCCGGACTTGGTCATGACGACAGGTGTGTAAGTCTTGCTGGTCATCGCGGCATTGTGCGTCTTGCAGGCGACGGACTCCACCGGTTTCGGTGTGCCGATCGACAGAAGGGTTATGCCATTACTGAAGCGAGACTGCCGGACAAATCGGGCCTACTTTCGCACCCGCAGGTCCATAAAGGTCAACCGCATGAAGCAGTGAGCCAGCTGGACGGCGGCATGAACGCCCGGCACACGACGAATGATGGCGCGCAGACAGAACACGATCATCGCCACGACCACCGGCTACTTCGAACCCAGGCGAACCGATATCCCCCCACCAGAATTCCGGGAATATTCGCCGGTACCGTCGACCTTTGCAATCTTCCGGTGCCGAAGCATCGGGGACCAGCACCAGTAGGAACTGCGATCCTGCCGCCTGCACCGAGTCGATGTAATGGGCATCGGCCGGAACTCATAAGCAGTCCCGAAGCAAAGGCGTTGGATCGATATGATGGCATCGAAAGAATGCGATGGTGTGGGTCTGGCGGGTCCTGCAGTT
>NZ_JBXAFX010000053.1:0-9612 GCF_058793515.1 Novosphingobium sp. GW835-FHT14H07 | reverse complement strand
CGCCCTCCGCCGATCCCGACACACCGTATTCTCATCTTGATTGTCGCGCTTTCTCACCCTGATCGTCGCGCGACAGGGGACGCCTTCGCGGCCGGAGTGCTGCACCGTTACCTGCAAGGCGGCGATGCACAGGCCATGGCCGAATGCGGCCTTGCGCTTGCTGCGCTCAAACACTCTGTCCCCGGCGACTTCTGTTTAATAAGGCAGAGCGAACTCGCTGCGTTCAGCGCCGAAGGCGGCGATGTCAGGCGGTGAACTGACCCGGCGCGCGTTGCTTGGCGCCAGTGCGGCACTCGCGGCATCACCGGTTCTGGGCAGAGCCGGAGACCCGCAAGCGGGACGCTTTACCGGACTGCGCGAGGATGGCGTGCTGGCCTTCAAGGGCATTCGCTATGGCCGTGCAGAGCGGTTCGCACGGGCCGTGCCGGAGCCGTGGCAAGGCCCGCCGCGAAGGGCGCAGAGCTTCGCCCCGATCGCTCCTCAACGCGGCAATCCCGACTTGGCGCAGAGCGAGGACTGCCTGTTCCTCAACGTATGGACGCCGGATGCCAATCCGCGAGCGCGGCGTGCGGTCATGGTCTATTTCCATGGCGGGGCCTATTCCAACGGCACGGTCACCGATCCGCTGACGCGCGGCGGGACGCTGGCGGCGCAGGGCGACGTCGTCGTCGTCACAGTCAACCACCGGCTGAATGCACTCGGCTATGCTTGGCTCAAGCCTTTCGGGCCGCAGTTTGCGGACAGCGGTAATCTTGGGCAGCTGGACCTGATCCTTGCCCTTCAATGGGTGCGCGACCACATAGCCGCGTTCGGTGGAGATCCGGCGCGGGTCATGGTCTTCGGCCAATCGGGAGGCGGCGCCAAGATTGCGACACTGATGGCGATGCCGGCGGCTGACGGCCTGTTCCATGCGGCGGCAACGATGAGCGGCCAGCAAGTCGTGGCGAGCGGACCCGGGAACGCATGGAAGCGGACGCTTGCCCTGCTAGCAGCGCTGAAGCTGCGCCCCGATGACGTGGAAACACTTCAGACGATGCCTGTGCAGCGACTCGTCGAAGGCCTTGCCGCACCCGACCCGATCATGGGTGGCAACCTTTACATGGGCCCGGTGCTGGACATGACCAATCTGCCCCGCCACCCGTTCTGGCCGGATGCGGCGCCCCAGTCACTGGGAATACCGATGATCCTGGGCAATGTGCGCGAAGAGACCCGGGCCTTCATCGATCCGCGTGGGCCAAAGCTACAGGGGCTGGCCTGGGACAACCTCGCGGCCCGCATAGCGCCAGAGATCAAGATCGATCTCGACGTCGATTGGGTCGTCGCGCAGTACCGCGCGCAATACCCGCAATGGACGCCAGAGCAGGTGTTTTACTCCGCGACCACGGCGGGCCGCTCGTGGCCCGGGCAAGTGATCGAGGCAGACGAGCGGGCGAAGGCTGGTGCCAAAGCCACCTGGGTCTATCAGCTGGACCGCGCTTCTCCCAGCGATCCCTTGCGCGGTGCCGCACATACCGATGACATCCCTTACGTCTTCGGGACGCTGGATGCGCCCGGCAGCATGAGCGGGACGGATGCAGGCGCTCGGACCACCAGCAGCCTGCTGATGCAAGCATTCGCCGGCCTTGCCAAGACCGGCCAGCCCGGGCTGGCGGAATGGATGCCGTACACCCTTCCAGACCGGGAGACGCTGGTGGTTTCGGACGGCCGGGTCCAGACCGTCAACGATCCACGCCGGTGGGAGCGCGAACTCTGGGCTACGGCACCTTACGTTCAACCGGGTAGCTGATGATCAGTGCCAGAGGCGCGTCCCCGCGCTGCGTGATGCCGACGACCGCGCCTTCGTAGAGGTAGGCGGTCATGCCCTTCCTCAGCACGGCACGCTGCCCGTCAGACACGACTTCGCCTTCGCCTTCGAGCACGTAGTAGACCTCATCGTGCGCGATGGGATGTTCGCCGATTGCCGCGCCGACATCCAGAGTGCGGCGGCGGAACTCCATGCGGCGCGGCTGAGGCACCGCGTCACTGATCCGCCATGCAGTGCTCATGCCGATGCCGCCATGCGGCGGGGGTTCACGCCGCATGGTGTCCACCTCATCGATGACCGCCATGGGCGGCGCTGCGGCAAGCAACAGGGCGAAGACCGCGTTCATGGCTGGCGCATCGTCACGTCGCGGGAGGAGAGTTTCTCCTGCGGTCCCGCCTTCTGGCCCGGATACCGGCCCGACTTCGGCGTCATCGTATCGAGGTTCCAGTCGGCCTCGACGAAGGGAGCGAATGTGGCCACGGTGTGCGGATAGCCGCCGACTTCTTTCTCGTCGTCGATGATGTCGCCACGTCCTTCGGCGACGAAGAACAGCACCCGGATATCATCGGGCGCACGATCCCACGGACGCGCGCCGACTGTCTGCAGCACGGACGTCTCTACCTCACCCGAAGGCAGGGTGCTGTAGCGAGAGATGTCGGTCAGGGGCGCTTTCGCGGTGATCAACCTGGCCCGCGTCTCGCCATAGCGGCCGAACTGCGGAAGGGGGTTGCCGTGGCGGTCGACCGCGCGGTTGTCCTTGCCGAAGTACTTGAGATCGCCATCGCCGCCCAGCATCAGGAACGGCAGGCCCGGATCGGTATCGTTGCCGCCACGCATGACGTTGCCGACTGCAGTGATCTCGCCAGTCACATAGTCGTGGCCGCCCCATTCGAGGTTCATCAGGTTGTAATGCACCGCGCGGTGGCCGGGATTGTAGATCACATTGTTGATCATGGTGACCTGCGCGCCGCCCTTCACCAGTGGCGAACGCTCGACATTATGCGCCCAGACGTTGCGGTAGAAGGTGATGTTCGTCGCATTGTCATGGATGAGCGAACCCTTGGAATGCTCACCCTTGGGGTGGCTGGCATTGGCAAGTCCTTCCGCAGCGATGTTCTCGCGGAAGACGATGTCGTGGCTGGTACCAGCGCGCCATTCGGCCACGGAATTGCCGGTGAAGCGCGGTCCCGACGCGGACATATTCTCATCGAGCGCCCACAGGAAGCTACAATGTTCGACCACGACATTGCGCGCCGCCACAGTCGAGAAGGCGTCAGCCTCCCAGCCTGAAAGCTTGGCCTGACCATCAGCACCGGTCATCACGCGCAAGTGGGAAAGGATGACGTCGTGCGTCTTCAGATCGATGCCACCCTTGACGATCGTGATTCCCGGCGACGGCGCAGTCTGTCCCGCTACCGTAAGGAACGGCTCGGTGATCTCCAGCGTGTCGCGGCCCATGTCGATCGTGCCGCCGACCTCGAACACGACGGTGCGCGGACCCTTTGCGGCAAGCGCCTCGGCAAGTGATCCAGGGCCAGCTTTTGCCAGCGTGGTAACGCGGATGATTCGCCCGTTGGCCCCGCCCTTGGTCGGGTCGGCGGGGTGCGGCCCGGCCCAGGCGGTCGTTGCCAGCAGACTGGCGAAAATGGCGGAAATCGTGAACTTTTGCAGTCTCTGATGCATCGCAGACTCTCCCATTGGCATGGTTATTGACAGAGGCGCGATGCAAGGGCAATAAATAATGACACCGGTTACCTAAATGACATGCCAAGCCTTTGCGGGCATGATCGCTGCGGGATCGGATCGATAGCCGGTACCATGTTGGTAGCAGGGCCGGCTTGCGGGAGCAGTGGTGCACAGAAAGGTTGTCGCTTCGCGTCATCCCTCTTTGACACCGGTATCAATGGCCTCGACAAGGGCAATGAGGGGATTCATCATGCTTACTTCAGTTTCGCGCATATCGCTGTTCAGGATGGCGTTGCTGGCGGGCGGCGGGCTCGCGGCAAGCGGTCTTGCCCAGGCGCAGGAAGCGGTCGCAGCTCCCGAAGCACAAGTCGGCGCAGACGATGCGGCTATTGATGATGCGATCGTCGTGACCGGATTCCGCCAGTCACTCCAGGCGGCCATCAACGTCAAGAAGAACGCCGTCGGCGCAGTGGATGCCATCGTCGCCGAGGACATCGCCAAGTTCCCAGACCAGAACCTTGCCGAATCGCTGCAGCGCATCCCCGGCATCTCGATCTCCCGCGATGCCGGTGAAGGCCGCGCCATTACGGTGCGCGGTCTGTCGAGCCAGTTCACCCGCGTCCGCGTCAACGGTCTTGAAACCGTGGCGACGTCGACCGACGGCGCATCGGCGAACCGCGACCGCGCATTCGACTTCAACGTCTTCGCTTCCGAGCTCTTCAGTTCGATCGTCGTCCACAAGACCGCAGAAGCAAGCCTCGATGAAGGTTCGCTGGGCGCCGTGGTCGATCTCAACACCGGCAACCCTCTGGCCGGCAAGGCCGGCTTCACCGGCGTCGCCTCGGTCGTCGGCACTTACAACGACCTGTCGGATTATGTCGGCCCGCGTCTCGCCGGCCTGCTCAGCTGGCGCAACGATTCCGGCACCTTCGGTGTGTCTCTTTCTGCCGCGTACCAGAAAACCAAGGTCCTTGAGCTTGGCAACAATACGGTGCGCTGGTCACAGGCCCGCTTTGACTCCGTCAATGGCGCGCCATGCTTCACGCAGAGCGCCACCGACCTGACCGGCCGCCAGAACTCCGGCGGGACCTACACCGTCGGTCGCAACGCCGCGTGCGACAAGGCCGCGCTTGCCTTCCACCCCCGCATTCCGCGCTACGGCGAGGTCAAGCATGACCGCGAACGCCTGGGCCTGACCGGCTCGGTCCAGTTCGCGCCGACCGATGCCACCAAGTTCTCGATCGATGGGCTCTTTTCCCGCTTCAACGCCGATCGCGAAGAGCAGTGGGGCGAAGTCCTGCTGCGCAGCAACGAGCGTTCGATCGACGTCGTGAACCCGGTCTACGACAGCAACAACAACATGATCTCGGCGACGCTCAACGATGCATGGGTCCGCACGGAGCATTACCTTCGCAAGAGCAAGACCGAGTTCTATCAGGTCGGCGGCACCTGGGACCAGGACCTGTCGGATACCTTGCGCTTTACGGTGCTCGGCGGTTTCTCGAAATCGGATGCCGACATCCCGGTCGAAACCACGATGATCTTCGATGATCGTGACGCGCAGGGGTACAGCTTCGACTACACCGACATGAAGAGCCCGAAGCTGACCTTCGGCACCAGCGTGACCGACCCGGCCAACTTCCAGCTCGCCGAAATCCGCGACCGCCCATCGACCGTGGTGAACAAGTTCAAGACCGTGCAGTTCCGCACGGAATGGGACGTTGCGGAGGGCTTCACCGTGAAGGCCGGTGCGATGTGGCGCCGCTTCAATTTCGACACCGAATCCTACACCCGCGACACCGCTGTGTGCGGCAATGGTGGGCTTGACCGCGTGCTTGGCACGATCACGTGTTCGGCCTCGTCAGCCTTTGGCCCGACGGCCGTTTACGGCATCCCGGTGACGGCGCAATTGGCGCAGATGTTCAACCTCGGCAATGCCGGGCAGCCAGCAGGCAACACCAACGCCTGGCTGGTTCCGAATCTCGAAACCACCACGGCGCTGACGAAGCTCTACGACCGCGCGCTCGTTCCCGATGCTGGCAACATTCGCGGTGTCCAGGAAACCACCAAGGGCGGTTACCTGCAGTTCGACGGCAAGGGCGAACTACTGGGCCTGCGCTATGCGCTCAACGCAGGCATCCGCTATGTGAAGACCGAACAGTCCTCCTATGGTCTTGTCAGTGGGACCCAGGCCACGGTCGAACGGTCGTACGACAACTGGCTTCCCTCGGCGAACGTGGCGTTCTACCCGACTGAAGACCTGATCATTCGCGGCGCAGTTGCCGAAGTGATCACGCGTCCAACGCTAGGCTCCCTGACGCCGGGCGGTTCGGCGGACGGGTTCAACTTCCGGGTGAACAGCGGCAACCCGTTCCTCAAGCCCTTCCAGGCCACTAACTATGACCTGTCGATCGAATGGTATTTCGCTCCGCAGGCGCTGATCTCTGTGGCGGGCTTCATCAAGGATGTGGCCAGCTTCACCCAGAGCGCAGCCATCACCGAGGCGACCTTCGCGCAGACCGGCCTTCCGGCCTCGGTGCTGAACCCCTCTTCGCCAGCTGCGCTGAACCCAGCCCTCCTCAACCAGCCGATCTGGACGCTGACCACCACCGTCAACGGAACCGGTGCAAAGCTCAAGGGTATCGAACTGGCAGCGCAGATCCCGTTCAAGATCTTTACCGAAGGCTTCCTCGGCAACTTCGGCATCATCGCCAACGCAACCTTCATCGACAGCGATGCAACCTACACGCTGCAGGGTCCGGCGACTACGCCAGGTGGCGCGTTGGTCAACGTCGACAGGACCGCGGCTCTTGCCAACGTCTCAAAGCAGGCCTTCAACGGCACGCTGTATTATGACGACGGCCGCTTCTCGGCCCGCGTAATGGGCACCTATCGCGGCCGCTATCACGAGGGTGCGAGCGGCACCGGCAACGTCCTCGAAGGCTATGGGTCGATGTTCAACCTCGACGCCTCGATGCGGTTCAAGCTGACCGATTGGGTCGAACTCTCGGTCGAGGGCAACAACCTGCTCGATACCTACCGCTATCGCTACACCGACATCGACGCGAACCGGAACTACGAGAACAATCATTATGGGCGCAACATCCTGGTGGGCGCCCGCTTCAAGTACTGACGACCAACCTGCCGGGCGCATCCCTCCCGCGCCCGGTACCTCAGAAGGAGCTGCCATGACTGTCGCAGGATCACTGGATCGTCGATTTTTCATGGCAGCTTCTCTTTTGTCACTCGGCCTTGGTGCAGCAGCGAGTGGCCAGACGCCGCCGCCCGCCGTGTCCGGTGGCCCCCTGCCCCCTGGCCTGCCACAGCCATCCGAAACGATCGATCTTTGGCCAGGCGGTGCGCCCGGCCAACCGGCCAAAGCACTGGTCGAAACCGTGCAGGAGCGCTCGACTGACCGCCTCGTCACCGATCGTGCCGTCTTCGGGATATCCCGCCCGCGCATGGCAGTGTTCCGGCCTGACCGCCCGAACGGCGCTGCGGTCCTGATAACGCCGGGCGGGGGCTATCGCTGGGTTGTGGTCGACAAGGAAGGGTACGAGATGGGCCGCTGGCTCGCGGCCCGTGGCTTCACCGCCTTCGTCCTGTTCTATCGCCTGCCCGGGGAAGGCTGGGCAGCGGGTCCGGATGTCGCACTATCCGATGCGCAGCGCGCCATGCGCCTCATTCGCCAGCGCGCCAGGGATTTCGCAATTGATCCGGAACGCGTGTCTGCAATGGGTTTCTCAGCCGGCGGTCATGTCTGCGCCGATCTTGCCACGCGCTTTGCGGTGAAGACCTATGCCCCGGTCGATGCGGCAGACGCGCTGTCGGCCAAACCGCACAGCGCCGCGCCGATCTATCCGGTGGTCTCGATGTCCGCACCCGATGCCCATCCCGGTTCGCGCGAACTCCTGGTCGGCAAGGCCGCTGCGCCGGAGATGGAAGCTGCGCATTCCCCTCACCGCAACATGCCGCGCGATGCCCCGCCACTGTTCCTGCTTCATGCCGAGGACGATGACGCGGTACCGGTGAACAATACACTGCTGCTTCGTGCCGCCGCCAAGGCACAAGGCGTGCGCGTCGAGACCCACCTGTTCGAGTTCGGCGGCCATGGCTTTGGCCTGCGCAAGGCAATCGGCAAGCCGGCCGAGGTCTGGCCGGATCTTTGGCGCGCGTGGGCGCGAACCACGGGACTGGCGCTATGACTGTGAATCGCCGTGATGCGCTGAAATCTGCCGCCCTCGTCTCTTTCGGTCTTGCCGCGCCTCTCGGAGCAAACGCAGCACCTGCGCCGCGCGAGGTCCCCTCGCGGCACCGGGGCTTCGACAACCAGCGCGTTGCCGATCTGGGCAACGGCATGTTTCTAAACCCGATCCTTTCGGGCGACCGTCCGGATCCGGCGATCCTCAAGGACGGCAAGGACTATTACCTCACCTTCTCCAGCTTCGAGAGCTATCCCGGGCTGCTGATCTGGCACTCACGCGATCTGGTGAACTGGCAGCCGCGCAAGCCTGCGCTACACAGGAACATCGGATCCGTCTGGGCAGTCAGCCTTGAGAAACACGCCGGACGCTACTTCCTTTACATCCCGGTGAAGGCTCTCCCACGCAACGAGATCTACGTGATCCATGCCGATCATATCGACGGGCCGTGGAGCGATCCGGTCCCACTTGGACTGCACGACCATATCGATCCGTGCCATGCGGTCGGCGAAGATGGTTCGCGTTGGCTGTTCCTGTCGGGCGGCGATCGCGTACGTCTTTCGGACGATGGCCTGAAGATCGCAGGCCCGGTCGAACATGTCTACGACCCATGGCGATATCCCGATGAATGGGACGTCGAAGGCTTCTCGCCCGAAGGTCCCAAGATCCATCGCATCGGCAAATGGTTCTACATGCTCACCGCCGTCGGTGGCACTGCCGGCCCGCCCACAGGCCACATGGTCATTGCCGCACGGTCGAAGTCGATCCACGGACCCTGGGAGCAGCATCCCGGCAATCCACTCGTCCGAACCAAGGACGTGCGCGAGGCCTGGTGGTCACGTGGCCACGCCAGCTTGGTCGAAGCTCCTGACGGATCGTGGTGGAGCCTTTATCATGGTTTCGAGAACAGCTTCTGGACGCTTGGACGCCAGTGCTTGCTTGATCCAGTCGCCTGGACTGCAGATGGCTGGTTTCACATGCAAGGCGGCGATCTCTCCAAGCCCCTGGCCAAACCGAGAGGGGGCGAGGCGCTTCCCCACGGAATGCCGCTAAGCGACAATTTCAGCACGCTGCAACTCGGAACAAAATGGTCGTTCTTCCGCCCGGCACCCGATGAAGCGGACCGCGTGCGCGTTTCCGACAGGACCCTGTTCTTCAAGGGCAAGGGTCTGGCACCATCGTCCGGTTCGCCCTTGCTGCAGATCGCGGGAGATACGTCCTATCAGTTCGAGTGCGACATCGAGCTGGCCGAGGGCGCCACTGCTGGACTTGTGCTGTTCTACGACGACAAGCTTTATGCCGGTCTAGGCTTCGACAGGGAGCGTTTCGTCACGCATCAGTACGGGATGGAGCGCGGCCGGCCAGCGAACCCGCACGGTTCGGCCATGCGGATCCGCGTGACCAATCGTCGCCACATCGTCAGCTATCACACCTCGGGTGATGGCGGACGCACCTGGCGCAAGTTCGACCGCGGAATGGAAGTCTCGGGCTATCACCACAACGTCCGTGGCGGTTTCCTGATGCTGCGTCCCGGCCTTTATGCCGCAGGACCGGGCGAAACGAAATTCCGCAACTTCATTTTCACCGCACTGGACGACTAATGCCCCGCATACTTGAGCTTCATCCGGACCGGCTTTTGCCGGCCGATCCATCGGTGCGCGCGATTGCGCGCGAGCTTCATGCAAGCGTTGCGGGTTTGCCGATCGTCAGCCCGCATGGTCATACCGATCCGCGCTGGTTTGCGGGCAACGAGACCTTCGGCAATGCCACCGACCTGTTGCTGGTGCCCGATCACTACGTCTTCCGCATGCTCTATTCGCAAGGGGTGGCGCTGGAAGACCTCGGCGTGCGCAACAAGGCGGTCGATCCGCGCGCGGCATGGCGGCTGTTCGCCGAACGCTACTGGCTGTTTCGCGGCAC
>NZ_JBXAFX010000052.1:0-10117 GCF_058793515.1 Novosphingobium sp. GW835-FHT14H07 | reverse complement strand
TTCGGCGACATATCCTGACAGTCCAGCCCCAATCCGGGGTTCGAGGAAGAAAACCATCGGCTGCCTCCAGCACTGCCCAAAAACCGCATCGGCCTCCCCCGAGGCGGGGGTGGGCGGCGAGAGCGACCGAAGAGGCCCGTTCGAGCGGCGGGCTGCACCCGCAGGGGCGAAATGAAATGGAGCAGCCCGGCGAAGCCGGGGCTTGCAGCCCGCCGTGGCGGGCCTAGCAGGGAGCGCCGACCACCTCCGCGTCGGAAGGGAGGCCCAAAAAGTAGCGCCGCCGCGTCAGCGGCGTCCGCAGATCAGGCGGGCGACAGCCCGCTATCGTCTTTCGCGACAGGCTGCCGCCCGCCCGCGGGCGAGCACTGGTGACGGATCGTGCGCGGCGTCGCCTAGAGCATGTAGCCGATATCCGAGGCGCCGGTCGGATAGGCAAACATGGTGGAGCGTAGATCGGCCGCGGTGAGGCCGTGGCGGATGGCCAGGCCGAAAAGGTTGATCACCTCGTCGGCGTTCGGCCCGACGAGATGCGCGCCGAGGACGAGGTCCGTCCGCTCGTCGATCAGAACTTTGTGGCCATAGACCGGCTCGGCGAGCCGGCGGGCGGTGAACCAGTCCGGCGTCGAGGCCGCGTTAGCCCGGAACTTGAGGCCGCTGCGGCGCGCCGCCTCTTCCGAAAGCCCGACGGCGGCGATCGGCGGCACGGTGAAGGCGACGCTCGGAACACCGCGATAGTCGGGCTCGCGCGATGGACCTTGCAGGAGGTTCGCGGCGACGATCTTCGCGTCGTGGCTCGACACCGGGGTCAGGGGCGGCCCGACGCCGGCGGCGTCACCGGCGGCATAGACCCGCGGGTTGGAAATGCTGCGCAGATGCGCATCGAGCTGCAGTCGTCCGTCTTGCACCGCGACCTGCCCGGTGGACAGGTCGAGGCTGCCGAGATCGGGACGACGCCCGGCAGCATGAATGACGAGATCGCAGGCGACCTCCAGGTCCGGCGCTCCCTGGCGAGAGGCACGCACCTGCAGGCCGTCCCCGTTCCGCTCGACCCGTGTGACCGCGGTGCCGGTCTCGATGCGAATGCCGAGCGCCGTGAACCGCGGTGTGAGCCAGCCCACCAGGTCGGGATCGAAATGCGGCAGCAGCCGGCTAGCGCGCTGCAGGATCGTGACTTCGGCGCCGGCACGTGCGGCCAGATGCGAGAACTCCGCGGCGACATAGCCGCCGCCGATCAGCACGATCCGGCGCGGCAGCGTCTCCAGCTCGAGGAAAGCGTCGCTCGTGCTGACCAGCTCCTCGCCTGGAATGCCGAGCGGGATCGGCCCCGCGCCGGTTGCGATCAGGATATGCTGGGCCTGCAACGTCCGACCGTCGACCGCGACCGCGTCCGGGCTTGCGAAGCGCGCTAGCCCGTGGAAGGCGTCGACGCCCAGCTTGGCGTAGCGGCGTTCCTGCTTGGCGGGGACCGGATCGGTAAAGCTGCGCTTGAACGCCATCAGGCTCGGCCAATCGATCGCCAGGTCGCCGCCGACACCATGTCCGGCCATGCGAGCGGCGGCATCGATCGCCTCTTCGCCGCTGACCAGCATCTTCTTGGGATCGCAGCCCCGTAGCGCACAGGTGCCGCCGAACGGGCGGTGGTCGATGACGGCGACGGACCATCCGGCGGCGCGGACCTGGCCGATCGCGACCTGGGCGGCTGTTCCGCTGCCGATGACGATCAGGTCGTAATGGGCCATGGCAATATCCCTCCGAGCATCGGTGCAAAGATCGCGCGGCCGACCTGGAGGGCCTCGCGCAGGGTCAGGCGAATGCCGTCGCGGGCGGTCACGGAACCGTCCATACGCCAGGCTTCAAGATGATCGGCATGGCAGAAGAAAGCCTGCTGAGTGCAGAGCGAAGACGCTGCACAGCCGCCGGTGTAGCGATGACCGGACCAGACGAGAATCCCCTCGGGCACGACGTCGCCCAAGGTGCAGCCCCGGTCGTGGACATGGATCGCAAGCGAGCGCCGGCATTGGCGGCATGACGAGCGGATGAGGCTGGCGTGCGGTGCGATCGTGCAGATCCCCAGCGCGTCGAGGGCGCACATGGCTCCCATCGTGATACCCGCGGCCTCCACCTGATGCTCACTGGGAGCATCGGTGAAAGGATAGGCGCCGCTCACTCGGCCGTCGCCGTCGAGGACCACGAGATCGCGTCCGGCGAGCCGGTGGAGCGCTGCGGCCACGTCGCCGGGCGGGAGCGCAACCGCGGCAGCGATCTCCACCGGCGCCGGCGCGTAGCCCTGGGTGACATAGGCCCGGAGGATGGCACGCCGCACCTCGTCCTCGGTGCTGTCGATGCCATGCCACCTGCGGCCGATAAATGCCGCGAACAGCGCTGTCAGGGCCGAATGGGCGCTTGGCGCGGTGACCGCAGTCCAGTCCGGGACGACGGTGCCGTCGGGGAATGCAACCGTCGGTTCAGGGGCAGCGTCAGCGGGGGTGGCAAGCGTCACGGCTTGTCTTCAGCCGCAGCAGGACGCGCCCTTGCCCTCGATCTGGATCGGCGGACACGGAACGTCGCCATAGGAACAAAAGACGCAGCAATCGCCCTGCTTGGGCTTGAGGACCGCGCCGCAGCCCCGGCAGTCATAGAAAAACTGGCATGCGTTGGTCGGCATCGTCTCGGTCGCCTGATGTCCGCAGTGCGGACAGGTCAGGGTCGAGTGCAGCTCCGGAACGACGTCAGACATAGCTATAACCCGCCCAGAGCAGTGCCGCGCCGACCAATAGGCCGGCGAGAGTGAGGATTCGCGTCCAGCGCGGCGTGCACACGCCGTCCGGGCCGCAGCGCATGGCGGCGAGTTGCTGGCGCAATAGCAGCGCGGCGCCGGCGACGAGGCATAATGCGCCGATCACGAGGAGCGGCGTGCGATAGGGCGCGGAGACGACGGCCACGCCGCTGAGCCAGGCCGCGCCGATGCCGGCGGATGCCAAGAGGATCGGCAGTGCGCAGCAGGCAGCGACGCCGAACGCGGCGGCGATCCCCGCCAGGGTAAGCGCGGCGGTACTTATCCCCTTGGGCGGGCTTGGTGTCTGGGTCACGGGCGACTCCTTGTGGCGGGCATGCA
The DNA here is from genome assembly GCF_058793515.1 of Novosphingobium sp. GW835-FHT14H07. Taxonomy (NCBI): domain Bacteria; kingdom Pseudomonadati; phylum Pseudomonadota; class Alphaproteobacteria; order Sphingomonadales; family Sphingomonadaceae; genus Novosphingobium; species Novosphingobium sp. GW835-FHT14H07. Next base: position 7,002 of record NZ_JBXAFX010000052.1, on the reverse strand, counting down.
GCTATCCTACCATCTGTAGCGACTACAGACTCAAGAGGTATTTTGAAGATGGCCGCAACCGCCGCGATCCAGATCGGCGAACTCTCGCGCCGTACCAGCTGCAACATCGAGACGATCCGCTATTACGAGCGGATCGGGCTGCTGCCCGTTCCGCCGCGGCGGGGCCGTTACCGCAGCTACGGTCGGGAGGACGTGGCTCGCCTGGGCTTCGTGCGCCGTGCGAGGGAGCTGGGCTTCACCCTTGACGAGGTGCGCGCCTTGCTCGGACTCGCGGCCGGCGGCCAGGCCTCCTGCACCGAAGTCCGCGAGCTCGCGGCGTCGCATCTGCAGGATGTGCGCGCGCGGATCGCGGACCTCAGGCGGATGGAACGGGTTCTGGCAGACTCGGTGCGAGCCTGCGATGCCGGTCAGGATCCGGGCTGTCCGCTGCTTGATGCGCTCGGCGCCGAGGTGCGGGCCGCGTGAGCGTCACGGCTGCTGGGCGTGCATCCAATCGGCCGCCGCCTGCGCCTTGCTGGCCGCAGTGAAGATCGCGCGGCTGTCGTTCTTCAGCACCTGAAGCCAGGAGGCGATATAGGCGGCATGATCGGGACGCGGATCGTGCGCGATGCCGAGGTCGGCAAGCAGGAACGAGGCGGTCAGCTCGGCGGTCGCTTCCTCCATCGCGAGCGCGTCCTTGGTCCACCGGGCGCTGAAATCCCGGTCGAGCCGATGCGCCGCGCCGCTGGCATGGGCACACTCGTGGATATGGGTGCCGTAGAATCCATGCGCGCTACGGAAGGTTGCGAAGTGCGGCATGTAGATGCGGTCTTCGCCGAGATGGTAATAGGCGCTGCTCGACCCGTAGACCGTGTCGATACCGAGCGCGGCGATGAAGGCCTCGGCGGCCGCAAGGCGCTCGCTCTCGGGCAGGACCGGCCCGGGCTCGGGCGCGTAGCCGTCGACCTGATCGGCGTTGAACAGGCTGAACGCCCGGGCGAAGAGCCGCCGTCCCTTGCCGCCATCTTCGTCATCCTGCTCGTCGTCGCGCCGGCTGATCTCCTTCCAGAGGACGCCGAGGCTGGCCTGCTCGCCCTTGCGGACCTGGGCGCCGCGGTCCTGCCACTGACGATAAGTGCCCCAGACCCCGCTCGCATAGCCGCCGCCATAGGCCGCCGCCCAGAGCGACACCGTGTTGATGCCGCGATAGGGCTTGCCGCTGGCGATGTTGGTCGGCCGGGTGACATCGGCGCCGCTGTGATGCCATGGCATGCGCCAGTTGCCCGTACCGGCTTCGATCGCTGCAAGGATCGCCTCGGTGACCCGAGTATAGACGTCGGCTCGTACCTGAGTTGGCATGATCTGAACTCCGCTTGCCCGTCGGGGGCCATCCCCGGCGGCGGAGCTCGACTAGCGCCGGGCACAAGCGCGGTTGCGCACCCGTAGGGCCGCAGCGAAGCGGAGGACGGCAACGCCGTTGCGCCAGCGCGCCGACCGGCGCAGAGCTTCCGCCGTCAGCCGGGGTTGGCCTCCGGCGGCGCGGGGCCGATGGCGTCGATCACGGTAGTGAGCCGGTTGATCTCGGTGGCGAGTGCATGGCGTTGAAGATCCGACAGACGTCGTTCGCGCAGCAATGCCCTGGCATCATCGGCCGCGCGTTCCCAAGCTGGCCTGTGACGGGCGGTGATGCAGGCGTTGGGACAGCGGGTCGGCTCGCACAGCGCCGTGAGCGGCTGCTTGGGATCGGGGGTGGTCACGCGCTTGAGGCAGAGCGCGGTGGCGGGATCGAAGAAGCAATCCGCGAGGAGGCCGACATGGAGGGTTCGCGCGACGCTGGCGAGCATGACACGTAGCCGGGAGCGGTCGGCGATCATGGCGGGCAAGGGCCCGAGCTGCACGGCCGCATCGTCGAGCGTCCGCGCGATGCGTGGTCCCGCCGGCCCCGCGAGTGAGGCACCGCCCTGCCGCCGGTCGAAATAGTCCAGCAGGTCGCCCTGCTGACCGAGCCGGCGCTGCGCCTCGACCTCGGCGCGAAACCCCGATGCGCTGGTTCCGGCATAGCCCTCGAAAGCGGCGACCGAGGCGTGCTTATACTGGATCATGCCGGCGATGGTGCCGAACGGACGGTTGGCGATGTGCCATGCGATGGTGCGGCGGAACTGCCGCGTCGTTATGCGCCACGGCTTGCCACCGGGTCCGGACGGGATGACCGGCACATCAGGGCTGCCGAAGGCAGCGTTGAGGTGGTCGCGGAAGGCGTTGAGTTGGCGGACCACCTCGCTCGACAGATGCGTCTTGGTGGCGGCGCCGGGGCGTAGTACCGGCCAGAGCGTATCGCTGCCGCTGGCGCGCGTCGGTCTTGCCGACAGGCGTTCAAGCACCGCTATCGCGTCTGCGACCGGCTCGATCGTCACCCAGCTCGCCGCCTCGCCCATGGTCGACCGACGCTTGTAGATGGTCGATCGAATGCGATGCCGCTCGACCAGGCCATCCTCGCTGCGCGCGATCGAGAGGCACCCCCGCCGCATCGCCTGCACCTCGCAGTCGCGCATGCCGGTGAGGTAAGCGCACACTATATAGGCGGCCGCCTGAAGCATCCGTTCCTCTTGTGCGAGCGTCTTCGCATCGAAGCGTGCGCGCCATGGCCGACCGCTATCGGGATCAATCGAGATCGGCGTGTCCATGCCGCCCACTTCGACGCCCAGGTCGGCGGCAGCGGCTTCGATCAGGGCGGAGACGCCCTTGGCGAGTCCGAAATGCATGGCCGGTTCCGCCTCAGCATCGACACCGGCATGAAGATGGAGAAGATGGACGTTGATCGGCGGCGTCGCTTCTCCGGTGCGGGGATCGGTGCGCGTGACGCCGTTATGCGCGGTCGTCCAGATCGGCACGCCGCGGCCTTGCCGGGCTCGACGCGCGATATGGCGCTCGAGGCGCGCGCGCTGCCGCAGGCGGCGCTCTGCGCCAGGCAGTCCGCGCTCGGCGGCAAGCAGCCGGGCGCGGCGCGCCTCGAGCCGATCCAGCGCGGCCCGAGCCGATAGAATATCGTGCGCGAAGACGGTGACGTAGCGCAATGACCAGGCGAGCAGTGCGGCGATGACATCTTCCGGAAACCGCGGGGTACGGTTCTCAACGACGTGCCGATAGCCTGCGACGCGGGCGGGTGCCTGTCCGGCCCAGGGCTCAAACGCGAGGCCTCCGCCAGCGAGGCGGTCACGATAGTGATAGAGATCGGAGACCACTTCGAGGAGGTGGCCGACTATGACGGGTCGCCGGGCAGAATCGTGGCGAAGATGCCTGGCATAGGCATCGGCCAGCGCCTGATCGATGCGGCCAAGGTCGAGCCCTCCAAGCGTCAGGCGCGCGAAGGCGAAGAACCGGCGTGCGCGGTTGAATGCCTGGCGGATGCTCGCCGGCGGCAGCTTCGGGCGGTAGCCGGGAAGATCGACGTTGAGGCGGGCGTAGAGATAGGCACGCATCGCCGCCTGCACATCGGCATGTTCGAGCACGTCGAAATGCACGGTGACATGGCAGCGCCGCGCGTTCTCGCGGAACACGGCGGGACCGAGATCCCAGCTTGAGTCGCCGACCCGCGACAGCTCTTCGCGGGCGTGGCCCGCCTTGAGCGGCGCAGTGGCCAGCACGGGCCGATCGTCGAACGCGGGTGCGCGGGCATGGGCGGGCGTGATCATGCGCGTGCTTCCGGCGGCAGATAGAGCCGCTCGCTCTCCATCTGCCAGCGCGCATCGGCGATAACGGCATCGGAGAAGACCGGCAGGACCTGGGTCGTGATGCGGGAATGGACGCGGCCGAACTTGGCCGCCCAGTCGCTCGCCGGGAGGCTCGGTCGCTGCTCTTCGACGAACGCGAGGAAGGCGAGGATCGCGGGAAGCTTGCGCGCGGTGATGACGGCGTTGGGGCAATCGAGGCAGCCCCAGAAGGGCTGCGCGCAGGGTGAGCCGGCCTCGGAGAAGGGGCTGCTATGGAAGCCCGAGCAGGCGGCGAGCCAGACATCCTGTTCGCCGTCGAGCAACGGCCCCACCGTATCGGCCGACATCAACGGCGCCGCCTGCTCGGGCGCTTCGCGCAGCGCCTGCTCGGCCGTGGGCGCGAGGACGGTCGGCATCGCGGCGGCGACCGCCTCGCGAAAGGCATCGGCGACGGCCGCCTCGTGCAGGGGCCGGAGCGACGGCAGGTCGGCATAATGGCGCGCCGCGACCTCGCGCGTGTGACCGACCGCGAAGCGGGCCATGTGCCCCTCGGTCTTGGTGTACCACAGCGCCTTGTGGGTCTTGCGCAGCCGGGAAAGCAGCAGATGCAGCGGCTTGCCGTTATCGTCGACAATGCCACAGCGGCGAGCCCAGGCGGGGAGCGGATACTTGAGGTCGACTATGCCGGCGCGAAGGCCGCCGACGTTGTGATAGGCCCACAGGCAATCGCCGGGCAGGTGCTCGCGGGCAGCCGCCGTGGCGTCGATCAGGCGGCGGATCAGCCCGCCCGGCGTGCCGCCACCGCCGTCGCGGATGCGCATGCTCTTGTGCTCGGCGCCGCGAGCCCGGCGCTTCAGATAGCGCAGCTCCACCGTGCCGGCATGGGCATTGGCGAGACAGTCCACGGTCAGCGTCTTCAGGCACTCGGGCTCAAGGCCCGTCTCAAGCGTGAGCAGCACGAGCAGCGCCGGCAGGTCGCGCGCGAGCAGATGATGCCGGCCATGCAGGTCGTCGATGAGCGTCGCGGTTGGCAGGTTGCGGCGCATGCGCATGAAATAAAGGCTCTTCAGCTCGGGCTGGTCTGCGACGATAAAGCCCTGCCGCGCGATGATCGCTTCGACATCGGCGCGGGCGGCGGTGATGGCCGGATCACCCTCGTCGGTCCGATCGTCGGCGCCGAGACGGCGGAACATCGCTTCGACATCGGCTCGCGCCGCGTCGCGCAGCGCGCGGGCGACGAAGGGGCTGTAGGCATCGCGCGGGGTCGAGCGGCCCGCCGAAGTGGCCAGCGTGTAGCGCAGCCGCTCATGCAGCTCGGGTGCGATCCGATCGGGCCGGTCTGCTTCGATCGCGCGCAGTGTGTTGATGATCTTGCTGACCGTCATGTGACGGTGGATCGCGCCCATCCCACGCCGTTCGAGCGCGGATGCGAAACCATCGATATGGACCGCGCGCAGGTCGCTGACGCCAACCACCTTCAGTCCTTCGTCGGCAAGCCAGGCGAAGAAGTGACGATAGACCTGGACATACTGCTTGATGACGCTGGCCGCACCGATCGGTCCCCCGAGCGCGGCCGACCGACGCAGCGCACCGGCAAAGGCGATGGCGAGCGGGCGAGGATCGAGCGCGGTCATATCGACCAGGACCGTCCCGCCATGCCGCGCCTCGAGGGTGAACTTGAGGCCGAACACCGGATCGGGCTGCGGTCGCTCCGGCGTGATGGGCGCGAAGGCGACAGGCCGGCCCTTGCGGGGACGCTCGCTCATGCGCCCTGCGGTCCCGGCAACAGCGCCAGCAGCTCCTCGACGGCCGCATCCACCGTATCGGCGCGGGTCGCGATATGGTCGAGATAGACATAGGTGGTGGCGAGGCTCGCGTGGCCGAGCAGGCGTTGCACCTGTTGCAGCGGGTCGCCCAGGATCAGCCGATAGGTCTCCACCGGCCCCACCGGCAGTGCGGCCTCGCGCAGTCGCTGCTGGATCAGCAGAGCGAGCATATGGACTGCGAAGGTGTGGCGAAGCTGGTGCGGGCTGATCGACAGCGGGAAGCCGTTCTCCTCGCACCGCTTGCAGGCCCGGGTGAAGATCACCTCCCACGAGTTGGGGCGGACAGGCTGCCCGACCTCGGTCAGCCATAGCGCCACCGGCTCGCGGGGCGTTCCATCCTCGTCGCACAGGATCAGGCGGCATCGTTCCTCCGGGGTGCAGACATCGCGCATGCGGTCGAGACCGGCGCGGGTGACGTGGATCGGTCGCTCGAACCTGGCCGCACCGTCGCGCGCGGCGAACTTGGTCACGCCCGCGGCGCGCTCGACGGCGACATAGGCGGTGATCTGACGAAGGAGCCGGCGCGGGACCAGGACGCTGCGTCCGCGGTCGCCCTTGGTGAGCGGCGGCGGCAGGCGCAGCCAAAGCTGCTGAGCCTGATCGTGGTCGTGATCGATGGCCGCAAGCTCATCGGCGAGCAGGCCCGACGCCTCTTCGAGACGCAGGCCGGTTGTGACGAGAAGATCGGCGAACAGCGCGTTGCGCAGCCCGTTGCGATCGCGAGCGCCGGGGCGTTCCGTACCGTCAAGGGCGAGGCCGCGCAGACCGACGTCGCGGAAAATGCGGTAGTCGTCCATCGTGACGAACCGCACATCCGATCGCTTGGCAGTGCGTTCATAGGCGTCGTTGCGCGCGGCGATCATGCCCCGACGCCCCCCATGCGCCGGTCGCCATATAGCGCGCCGACTGAACGGCGCTTCGGCAATCAGCCCTTGGCTCTTACCCCAGCGGTAGAGGCGATCGAGGCTGGCGACTGCCCGGTTCCAGCTTGCCGCGCTGATCCGCTGGGCGGCGTCGCCGCGCCGCCGCGCGCGGTGATAGGCGGTCACATCGTCGCGGGCCGCGTCCCATATCGTCGTGCCGCAGGCATCGAGGAAGCGAAGCCACACCGCAACGTCATAGGCGTAGGCGCGCAGCGAATGGCGCGAGCGGATCCCCGCTAGCGGCAGGTCGACAAAGAAGCGGTCGAGATCGGGATCATAGAGAGCGTCTCCCCGCAGGATCAGCGGCACATGCGCGTCGAGCCCCCTGGCGTCGCGGCGCTCGCAAACGGTAATGATCGACACCGGCACGAAACCCTCCCCCCGGACCCCCCACCCGGAAGCTGACCTCACACCGATGCGCCCTATGGCCCGGCAGTTATCAGGCTGGCCTCCGCCAGCTCTTGGGTCAGCGCTACGGCCAGCCTGATAACTGCCTACCGTGGGCGTCCATCGCCGACCTTACTGCAATGTTGCGGGCGGCGCAGACTGTCCAGATAAGGCGAC
>NZ_JBXAFX010000051.1:0-10186 GCF_058793515.1 Novosphingobium sp. GW835-FHT14H07 | reverse complement strand
GACACTATCCCCAACGTCACCGCTGACACATCACCATCAATGTCGCTGACCAGTCACCGACGATGTCGCGCTACAGCTGGAGAGCATAGTGACACTGGCGATGACAGCAGCAGATACCGAGCTCTTTGCCACCCAGGGACGAGGAGAGCATCAGTTCGATCTGGGTTTCCGGGTAGTAACCTTGGAACGGGATCGCGCGCGATCGCCTCGCTGGGCTCTCGACTTGGCGATGGCAAGCCTGGTGCCGCGTCTGGGCGCCGGGGCCCCTGCCCTTCCCTGCCCCGGGATGTTCGACCAGAAACTGCTCCAGCCCGATGCTCTTGCAGCGGAGGTACACCTCAAAGCTCTCAACGCCCTTCTGCGATCCATCGAGGTCGCGATGGCTTGCATTCGCGACGCGGGGACAATCCGTAAGGTGGCCGAGCGTGCGTCTGCATTGACGCGCAGCTCATCGAGGCTGTCGGCTGTGGTCGAGCTGGTCGCCATCCATGGATCGCTGAGATCATCACAGCTCGAGCGGCTGCTCGGGATGACGGATCTGGGTCTGCGCAAGACAGTCGAGATCGGCCGCAAGGCCGAGCTGCTCGCTGTCAGCAGATTGGCTGGCGTTCGCCTGGTGAGCCTGCGGGCGTCGCCCCATCGGATGGCAGGAGCGATCGATTAGACCCTGCCCCGTCCTGAGGCCATTCTCATCGAATGGCATATCTCTAGGCCAGCCTGTGTTGCGCTTGGGTCCAACACTAGAAGCGGTGATCAGACTTAGAGGATGCGCTATTTTGGCCGGGTTGGAAGAAAATGCAGCTTTTCTCGCGGGAAAAGTGTCTAAAATGTTGATTTTGATGCGCTTTTTCGCTGGCCTCCAGGAGGCAATATCAGCGCGAAAATTGGCAAGCGCCTTCCCACGGGACCTGAGAGGGGCACCCCCCTCTCAAATCGCCTAGAAATCGAAATTATGGCTGTTTCGCGTTTTGTTCACGATCTTCGCTTTTAATCTACGCGTGTTTACTCAGCCAAGTCAGCAATTGCTGCTGCGAAGGCGGCCATAAGCTCGCTGCGAGTTGCGCCAGACCTTGCATGCACCTTCAATGTCACGTCGCCGTTCACGGCAGGGGTAACAAGCATCATGGGCTTGCCTGCCTGGGACTGCAAAACCCGCGGCTCTGGCAACTCGGCCTTCGGCTTTTGTTTTGTCGCTAACTTAAGCCGAGCGGTTACTTGAGTTGCGTTCAGGGGCGCCCTTCCCTCTTCAATCGCCTTTGCGTTCTCATCGGTGATCCGCTGTGCCTCCAAGCGAATGAATGGACGCAACTGCTCATCCTTCCAGAGAGGAAGAATTACCGACGAGTGGTGAACGCCAAGTTCGAAAACATTTGGATAAGCGCTGAGCAGCTCCGGATCCATCTGAGCAAGCTGAATGTACTTGGAAAGCAGCCCTGGGCTGACCCCGTGTCGGCTTGCCATTGTCCTTTGGTTGCCACCGTAGAACTCGTTGAGACCGACCAACCAATCACGAGCTCTCTCTATCGGGGTTAGATCTTTGCGGTTGCGATTTTCCAAATCCGCAACACGAAATGCTTCGGAGTCGGAAAGGCTCTGGACGCTGATGAGAAACTCAAAGTGCTCATGGTCGTTCTCCCTGAGCCATGAGACAACCCAGTGCCTGCGTCGCCCTGCGATCACCTCATAGTCGTAATTTGGGTCGTCCTTTACCCGACGAACGATTGCCGGAATGTTCTGCTTACCCATGGCGAGCATTGAATCGATGAGATCTTGGCAGTTCTCTTGACTAAGCCAATTGTCATCTCGGTTGTGGAATTTCCAAGGCCGGCAACGTGCCGGATCGACAAGGAGGGTACCATCTGCGTTACGCTTACCTGCAGCAATTTTAGACAACGCCGTCTCGCGATTGTCGAGAACGCGCGCTGCAGGATTTGTCTCCTGACCTGGGCTGGTCGCCTCGTCGTCTTGCATCTTGTTCACCCGCGCTAAAATGTTAGCGCCAAATTGTTTGTGGGTCGACTTAGACATTGAGGGCTCCCCGCAAGGTTGGAAATGAGGACATTATGTGCGGCGCGATCAGATTGGTTTCAAACAAGTTGGGAGAAGATGCAGCCGACCTGTACGCCGATGTTTCAGTCTGAAACACGACCTTCGATTGGTCCGATTTACCCTTACAGGCAGGCAAAGAGGCGACGCCAATCTCGAATGTTTCAGTCTGAAACATCGGTACTGCTACAGCAGGGAATAACGAGGTTTCAGACTGAAACATTTGGCTGCCGGAAGGCATATGTGGTTGATCTTCCATCATTTCCCGTAAGGCACTTCGCCCTGAAATGCGCTTCGTGGTTGAGAATCGGACAGATGTTTCAGTCTGAAACATCATAGTTGGATCGCGATGTTTCAGACTGAAACATCGCGATCTGCCCCCGGCGTCAGCTGGAGTTTCAGTCTGAAACATCGGCGCTTGGCTCATAAGTTTCAGACTGAAACAGTGGCGTGAGAGTTGGGTCATGCGAGCCCTTCCCGCACCAGAGCTTCCATATGCGAAGGCCAAGTACGCCGCACCTCAAGCTCAATTTCAGCACAAACAGCGTTAAGAGATGCAAGGCAACGTTCGTGAACATCGCGCTTCGAAATGGGCCGGTCGAGTTCGTAGACAGTCTTGAAACGTGAGCTGGCATTGTCGATCTCAGCCGATTCCTTGAGAGTGGAGTTCAGCATGGAGCGGCCGAACACATCCTGCATGAGGTTCAGGACAGTCTTGTGCATGCCCTTATTCTCGGTCGTCTTGGATGCAACAATCCGCACGAAATTGAAGATCGGCCGTGCGCGATAGCGAGCAAGATGCTGCATCGATTGACAAGCCATCCCCACAAACGAGGCGGTCGAGGAGAAGTCCACGATGGTCGGTGGCACTGGGATAACCATGGCGTTTGCCACCGAGAGCACACCTAGCGAGATCATTCCCAGTGCCGGCGGCGGGTCTAGAATGACGATGTCGAAGTCGTTGGCGATCTCGCGGACAGCGTCGCCCAGGCGGTTGAACACCAGCGCCGCGTCTTCCCCATCGGTGCGAGCAACCTCTGCCGCGATCTCATATTCGGAGAGATAGAGATCAAGGTTTGCCGGTACCAACTTCAGACCATCAAAATGCGTATCCTTGATCATCCTTGGCTGGACACCCTCTTCGGGCGCGCGCAGGTATCCATATAGGGTGTCAAGGTCACCGTCGAGATCGAGATCCGGTCGGTAGCCAAACATAGACGTTGACGTTGCCTGGCTATCGCAGTCGATAAGGCAGACCCGGTAACCCTTGACTGCGAGATACTGGGCAAGATTGACCGCGATGGTTGACTTGCCAACGCCGCCCTTGAAGTTCTGAACCGCGATGATGGCCGGCTCTTCATACGCTTCACGGCGGGGAGCAGTGCCAAAGATCTGGCGCATGTGGTTCACCGCGCTGAGCGGGTAGTTCACACGCCTCCCATTTTGACCCCGTTGTGGTTCGGGCAGCCGTCCAGCTTTTTCAGCCTCTCGGATCAGGGAATCTGTTCTCCCAACCAACTCAGCGACGCGGGAGATGGGAAAGGTAGGCTCAGGCCGCAGTCCGGCATCACCCGAGGATTCATCGCGAATTGCTTCGAGCACGCGATTGGCCTGCTTGTGAATGCGAATGAGACTCTCATCCGCATCGAGATACATATCCTCCTCCTGCGGATTTGGCTGCCCACTATCTTCCTCGTCAACGAGGGGGAGGGCGGGCATCTCATCTTCAACGTGCAGAGAGCTGTTGTTCACAGTTTGGCCTCACATTTGCGGTTTTGAAGCTTTTATAGTAGGAAAAGCGCAAACTGCCAGCGTTTAGCTTAAAATTTCGGTTGCGAGTGCATGATCTTGAAATCTGCAGGTTAGGGGATTCACTTCGTGGCCTGAGTAAGAGGCAGGGAAGGGCAGGGGTCACCCGAATTTGAACCTGCATGATCTTGGAATAGCCGGCTTTCTGGGAGGGTGTGGACAACTATGCATGATCAGGAAATTTCGTGTCTGATCTCGAAATCCTGCTGGCATGATCATGGAATGAAAGCGGCATGTTCTTGGAATGCCGTATGGTCTGATCACGGAATACACCTTCCTATAGAGTCTATCCCTATGGAACCCGAAAGGCCGGTGCCTGGAATTCCACAACCTGATTTTCAATTTGGAAGATAGGATTTGGAAACTTGTGAGACGTTCCGTGCATCACGCAAATTGGCGCTTTTGATGGTATGTTCACGGAATAATCGCAAACCGGCTTGCCAAAACGTACCCTTTTGGCGTTTCTAGCAGCCCAAGAGGCGAATCGATGAGCCCGATTCGGCCATTGGAGACAGGGTATGAGCCGTCGTTTAACTTGGTCAAAGCCGAAGGGGCAGTTTTGGGCAGACGAACTCAAAGCCGGTGACGCTGAGGCTCTACGAACGCAGGCAGCAACCCAAGGGCAACTTGAGTTGTTCGAAGTGGCCTTCGCAGTCCATAGCCAAGACCCGGCACCTGCGTTTTTGCACAGCGTCCTGTGCTCGATGAGCTTGCCTACGAAGCGCCCACAGGGGGACAAGGAGTTTCAGCCGATCATTCGGCAAGACGGCAGCTATTCGCTGGCTGTGACACCGAAGCCTAGGCTCATCAGGAACAGCGAGGGCCAGTCTGAACTGGTGAACCTCGGGGTGCCGTTCGGGGCTTATCCGCGCATCATTCTGATCTCGATCCTCAGCCAGGCGGTCATGAAGACTTCCCGCGACGTGTTCCTCGGTGGCAGCTTCCGGGACATGATGCGGCGTTTTGGGTACGAAGGTGCAAGCCGTGGCCGGCGTGGACAGACCGACAAGCTTGTAGAGCAGCTCGATCGTCTCTTGGCTTGCGAGTGGATGATCAACTGGGAAGCTAGTGATCCGGGCAAGGCGGAGTCAGCCTTCAAGGTGGATGAGGTTAAGCTCTCGCACAATTACAGCGGTCTCAACAACCCAGACGGCACCTTCAATCGTGAACTCAGGATCTCCGAGACCTTCTTTGAGCATTTGCGAGAACATGCAGTGCGTCTCGATATGAACGCTATCCATGCAGTTCGAACAAAACCTACCGCGATTGACCTCTATACCTATCTCGCATTTCGCTTGCCGCGAATTCCTGAAGGGAAGGTCGTCGAGTTGAATTACGAGCAACTGGCCGTTCACATGGGTAACTCTATGGAATCCCCGGCTCAGGTCCGGTGGAAACTGAAGAACACTTTGGACTTGGTCGCAGGTCTTTATCCCGAAGCTCGTATCGAGATCGGCGACCGCAGTATCAAGATGCGCAACTCGCCTCGGCCGGTTGCAGATAGGGTTAGCAAGGTTCCTGTGAAGGCTTTGCCAAAGGCCAAGCGCGATGCCACCAAGGCTACGAAGGCCTCTGATGATCGGGCGACGCACCAACCTACGTTGGGACTGATTGAGCAGTCAGAAATTGAGTTTCCGACTGGCTCACTGCGCTATGCTTCTGATGGCGAGGTGTTTGTCGAGATCGCCCGCGAGCATGGCAATGGATACGACATTGATATGATAGCCGATAACTACCGCGCATTCATGAAGTCGAAGGGCGAAATGCCAACTGGAAAGCGGCTGATCGCATCCTGGACAGGCTTTTGCGAGAAGTTCAAGCCCTACATGGGAAACCAATGACTTGAGGCGAGACGGAGTGAAAGCATTCCAAGATCATGCAACGGCAGCTTGCATGATCTTGGAATCGCTTAAGACCAAGAACGCCTGGCTTTAAGTGAAAACCCCGCCCGGCGCCTGCCGGACGGGGTTCGAGGTTCCAGGCCATGCGGCACTGGCGTCAAGCGGCAATAGCGCGCTTCTCTCGGGGCAGGCCGACGATCACGACAGTGCCTTCATCGTGCTGGATGGCGAGCTGCACTGTGGCGCCAGGCAGGAAATGCGGCTGGATCGCCTTCAATGCGCCCCCGAAGGCCATGATGGTGCGACCCAGCGTCGAGCCATCCTTGTAGCTGACCTGGCCGGATACCCGGCCGTAGATGTTGCCGTTCTTGTCGTTGCCTACGACCATGTCGTCGCCAAACGTCACGGTCGCCTGAAAGATCGGACTGAACTTGCGGTTCTTTGCCATGCGCTATCTCCTTTTGTTGCGCGGTTTTCCTCCCTCGATGGGGAGCGATCTCTTTCACAAGCTTCAGCTCGAAGAGCCACTCTCGCGCGGCTAGCGAAGAACTGTTATTCCAAGATCATGCAGCTTTGCGTTGCATGATCTTGGAATCGGCGCGCAGGCGCTGGTAGTGCCTCATCAGCACGTCATCGCTGATGGGCATGCCATGCAGCTTCCCGCGAAGCCTCGGGAACGCACCGTAAACTTCGTGCCACGGTGTACCTTTGCGATTGAGCATCGAAGAGAGCTGGATGCCTGTGAGGTTGCCATACAGGGCAACGACTTGGCCGATCAGAGCATTTGTCCAGCTGTCTTCGCTCGGGACGAGAGGAGCCATGGTGCCAAGGGGAGGGACGATCGGGAGATGAAGCTTCTGCCGGGCGGTTGTCAGACCGCTATGGCGACAGGCCACGTAGAGGCTTTCGTGCATTGGCCCGTATTCCCAGGCCACCGGGCTTTCGCAGACGATGCTTTTACCGCCTTCGAGACCCCATCCTTGAATGATCTGGACGAGCTTGGCGATCTGCTGGATATCGAAGCGGCCTGGATGATTGCGGACGATCGTGTTGGCGATCATGATCGGCGTGTACATGGCGAACTCCGCAATCAGAGGGTGGAGAAGGGGCGACCGAGCTCGAGGTCGTCCAGATGCAAGGGGAGGGCGCTGTCATCGTTGAGGTCGTCCTCATCGCCACCCTGAAGCATGCTGTCGCGGCGTTGGCCGATTGGCAGAGCGTCAAGGAAGCGCGGCGTGATGAGGAACTCGCCCTCGACCAGTTGCCGCTCTCCATTAGCTTCGACCGTCAGGGCACCATCACGCTCGACAACCAGATAGGGACCGCTTGTGATGACAGCGTCGGTTTCAACGAAACCATCATCACCATGGAGAGCAAGGGTCTTCTCACGCGGGTTCCACACCCCATGAGTGGGAAGGTCCAGATCGCTGCGGAATGCCTGGTACGAAACGCCAACTCCTTCAGGACTGCCAATCAGGCAGCATAAGGTTTCGCCCTTGTGGGAGATGTAAGAGAAGAATGGCTTCGCTGGGTCGGCGAGATTCATGGCTGTGATGCTCGAACTGGAAGCAAGCGTGAGCGGCCGCAAAGAGCGACAGGCTGCGCAGCCTCTGGGATGTCGGATGCGGTTAGTTTGGACGTGCGGTGTCCGCACGTCCATCGGCCATTGACCCTTCAGGCGGCCATCTTCATTTCCGGGGCCTCGTCGCACCAGGTGACGTGCAGGTCATCGGCGGCGAACCGCAGCTTCGCCTGGCGCTTGCGGTGCATGGCAGAGCGAGCCTCGCTGGCCCATACCGTCAGGACCAGAAAGACGAGCGTGCCCATCGCGGCGGTCGAGAGACCCATCAACGTCATCATGATGGCGTGAAGAAGGCGCGCGAAGCCAAGGGCGGCATCCTTTGCTGCCCACTCGTCGAAGTATCCGATCGCTGATGCCACGCACAGTGCGCCGGCGGTCAAAAGCATCTCGAGGTCCTTGAGGAGCTTGCGCATCGAATTTTTCCTATCAAGCTGAAATCCGATGTGTTTTTGGGCTCTGTTGCAAACATGGGGCACGGCCGCGCGGCGTCACCCAGTTGGGGGATTAGTGTTGATGGCGGAGTAAAATGCCCCAGAAGTGACATTTGAAAATTCCCCACTTCTTCTCGTTGACCCTGTCCGGGGCGCGCCCCGGACAGGGTCAAATTCCAAAAATCCGGCATAGCTTCCCCGGTGGGAGGCGGTGCTGCGATGAAGAAGCTTGGAGATCTGATGATGATCCTGGATTTGCACCGCCAAGGCGTGAAGATTGCCGCCATAGCCCGGCAAGTCGGCATCGACCGCAAGACAGTCCGCAAATACATTGGCCGTGGCATTGAGGTGCCGACCTACGGTCCTCGCCAACCGCGCGAACGCCTGCTTGATCCTCACATGGGTTACTTGCGAGCGCGTCTGGAAGCCTATCCAGGATTGAGCGCGCAGCGGCTCGCGCGTGAGCTTGGCGAACGCGGCTACACCGGTGGCTACAGCACGGTGCGCGACGTGGTGCGCACGCTACGACCGGCAGGTGGAGGCAAGCCATATGCCGTGCGCTTCGAGACGCCTGCGGGCGAGCAGGCTCAAGTCGACTTTGCACAATTCCGCGTGCGTTTTGCCGACGCGCCCGATCGCGTGCAAATCGTCTGGCTGTTCTCCATGGTTCTGGGCTTCTCCAGGCTGATCTGGGGCCGGTTCGTCATGCGCCAGACTATGCCGAGCGTGCTGGCATGCCATCGTGCGGCATTCGAGGCGATCGGCGGCGTGCCGCGCGAGATCCTGTACGACCGCATGAAGACTGCCGTTATCGGTGAAGATGAGGATGGCCGTGTCGTCTACAATCGCACGCTGGGGGAGTTTGCGAAGCATTACGGCTATCTGCCGAAGGCCTGCCGCGCTTATCGGCCGGAGACCAAAGGCAAGGTCGAGCGGCCATTCCGCTACATTCGCGAGGACTTCTTCCTGGGCGGCGCGTTCCGCGATCTGCACGACCTGAACGCGCAGTTCGACCGCTGGCTGAGCACTGTCGCCAATCCCCGCCTGCACGCATCTACAGGGCGTGTCGTCAACGAGGCCTTCGCCGAGGAACGGCCTGCGTTGCAGCCTTTGCCCCTGGTGCCGTTCGGTGCCGTCCTCAAGCTGGAGCGCCGGATCAGCCATGAAGGAATGGTCAGCGTCGGCGGCAACTACTACTCGGTCCCCGATGCAACCCGACGCCGCGTTGTCGAAGTCCACAGCCTCGCTGACGAAATCCGGATCTTTGAAGATGATCGCCTGATCGCACGCCATCCATTGCTGGAAGGGCGGCGGCAACGTTCCCTTCTTGATGGACACCGGCGCCATCAGCGCCGGAACGACGATCTGCCGTTGCCGCATGGATTTACCGGACAGCAAGTGGCGCGCCGCTCTCTCGACATTTATGCCGCCATTGGTCAGCAACTAGCAGGAGCAAGAGCATGAACTCGCTGCTGCCGGACCCGTCAGCGTCCGTGCTCGACCGCATCAAATGCAGCATGGTTGGCCTCAAGATGCCGCGCGCGATCGAAGTCGTCGATGATTGCGTATCGCGTCTCGACCGTGGAGAGATCACAGCCCTTGAGGCTGTGGAGCAGTTGTTGCTCGAGGAGCTGACCTTCCGTGAGGAGCGCCGCATACGTACGGCGCTGCGCATGGGTAGGGTCAATACCGTGAAGACGCTGGCCGGATACGACTTCTCGTTCCAACCCTCGCTCGACAAGGCCAGGATCATGGCACTGGCCGAACTCAACTTCGTTGCGCGCGCCGAGGTCGTCCATCTGCTCGGCCCGCCCGGTACCGGCAAAAGCCACTTGGCCAGTGCTCTTGGCCTGGAAGCCGTCAAAGCAGGCAAAAGCGTCACCTTCATCACGCTGGCCGATCTGATCGGCGCCCTCGCCAAAGCCGAACGCGAAGGCACATTGCGCGAGCGGCTTCGCTTCTACTGCCGGCCATCGCTCCTGATCGTCGACGAGATCGGATACCTCCCGGTCATACCCGGGGGCGGCAACCTGTTCTTCCAATTGGTCAACGCGCGCTACGAAAAGGGTGCCATGATACTGACCTCGAACCGCGGCTTTGCCGAGTGGGGAGACATCTTCGGCAGCCCTGTAGTCGCAACAGCCCTGCTCGATCGATTGCTGCATCATGCCATCGTCATCCAGATCGATGGCTCAAGCTACCGCTTGCGTCGGCACGCCGATCTGCTGCCCGAACACATCAGATCAAATGCGCGAATTACACCGCCCGCTCTGGTTGAACCTCGCCGCCGCGGTCGCCCACCCAAGAATGGAGGACAGCCGCCAACCAACTGACCGCCCAAAGCCCAAAGTGGGGAATTTTACTTTGCCACTTCCGGGGATTTTTACAGTGCCGTTGACAATTAGGCAGCATTGGCGAAATGCTTATTGAGCATAATCATGGTTTCGGTCAGGGCCGAGGGTCCAATTCCGAATGCT
>NZ_JBXAFX010000050.1:0-10894 GCF_058793515.1 Novosphingobium sp. GW835-FHT14H07 | reverse complement strand
TCCGAACCCTACCGAAGATCGGCGATGGCCACCTCATCCAAGGCAGCTTCCTACACCACCCCGCGGGGCACTACCCTCGGTATGCACACTTGGATGATACCTCCCTCCTTGAGGCTGCGACCGAAATTGGTGATGAAATCGCGTGCAGACTGGCGCTATCCGAAGCCCCCTGGCGTCAGTGAGATTTCGCGCTCCAGAGATTCGAATTCAATGTCGTGGGGTCTAATTCGCTTGGCAGCAATGCGCCCCAATAGCGGCCATAAAGTCAGGCGAGGACACGCTTGAAAGCTGCCGTTCCAAAGTTTCGTCTGATTGAGGCCTTCAATCGCAATAGGTCGAAAAATTTTCTTCGCGATGCTTCTTGGTCGCTGAAGTGAGGCGCATGAAATCCTCGTTAAGTTCGGCTTTGCCGTATCGTGACCGTGCACGAATTAAGTTGCTCCTTCATTATGACTTTCGGATGAGCACCACCCCAGCAATCACAAGCGCGCCGCCAGCCAGAAGCCAGGATTGATCGACAAGCAACGCGCTAGCTATGATCAATGCGGCAGCTAGAGGGCCTTTCAAGGACTGACGCTCATTGCGAAGTCCAGCGAGCTGCTCGATACTGAGCGGATCGAGCTGAACCGGCACATATCCTGACTTTGCGATCGAGTTCGCAGTGGCAAGTATGTCGGGCAAGGACGCCGACAAACCCAGCAGCTGACCGCGAAGTCTCTTCAAACCCGACCGAGCGCTGCCGAGCGAGAACCGCTCGGCGAGAAGCTCCGTCATGATCGGCCGGGTCTCTTCGGCGATGTTGTAGTCCGGTGCCAGCGATCGGACGAAGCCCTCTGCAGTCAACAAGGTACGCAGAAGAATGGCCAGATCAGGTGGCAGAACCAGTCGATAATCCCGCAACAGGTCGAAAGCGCGGGAAAAAATCTGCGAGAACTCGATGCCAGATAGCACGGTCCCCCTGAACTCTCCGATCAACTGATCCAGATCCACCGCGAGCGCATCGCGATCCACCTTCGGCTCCCCCGCCCATGCGAGCAGGACATTCGCGACATCGCTGGTTTCCTCACCAGCGATCGCAAGGACGAGGCGGACGATCTCGTCGCGCCTGGCCTTGGTGAGCGTCCCGACCGATCCAAAGTCGATGAAGCCGACATCCTGCTCGCCGATCATGAAGACGTTACCGGGATGGGGGTCGCCGTGAAATTCGCCGTTCAGGATGATCATCCGCAGGACAGCGTTGGCATAGCTTTTAGCGAAAGCCGCCACCCGCGGGTCGCCCGATGGGCTGCCCAGCGAAGACGCGGGCCTGCCGTACAGGCGTTCCTGAACGTTCACCCGCAGCCCGGTCAGTTCCCAATGGATGGCCGGGGACCTGACGCCGATGGTATCGAGATATGCGCCGATCCGCTCGCAGGCTCGGGATTCCGCAGCGAGGTCCATCTCCCAGGCAAGATTGCGGCCGAAGGTCCGCAGAAACTCGACTGGCCGGTAACGCGCGATGTCCGGCGACCGTGCTTCCACGATCCCGGCAAGGCGTATAAGGAGGCGCACATCAGCCTCCATCCGAGCGGCAGTGCCTGGCCGCCGAACCTTCACGATGACCTCGCTTCCGTCCCGCAGTCTGGCGGAATAGGTTTGCGCTATGGAGGCAGAGGCCAAAGGCTTTTCGTCGAACTGCGCAAAGTCGCTCCGCCAGTCCTCACCCCAGCTTGAAGCAAGTACGGGCTCGATATCTGCGAAGGGCACTGACGACACCTGATCGTGCAGGGTTGAGAATGCCGTGATCCAGTGTTCGGTAAACAGATCGCTTCGGGTGGCGAGGAGTTGCCCCAGCTTTATGCCGACTGGCCCGATGTCACGGAGGAACGCCACAACTGCAGCCGGACGAAATTCGCGAGGATCGATGACATTGCTCGAAGAGGGAATAAATCCGAGGGCTCCGGCGAGATTCTTCGCGCCGTGCCTCATTAGGATTTGGCCGATCTCCGCGGCGCGAGCGATGCTGCTGATAGGCTTTTCCGGGGGCGATGCCATGATTTTACTCAGCCTCGGCCCGGAGTTGGTCCAGATTTTCCGATACCCTTGCAAGAATCTGCTGCAACGTTTGCTTCTCGTCGGCGGCAATGTCGCGCCAAAGCAGATCATGAAGCCTATCCGCGGAGCCTCTCAGTTCGGGCAGCATATCATCTAGCTGCTCCGTGAGGATGAGCCGCCACGCTCGCCGATCCGTCTCAGCTCGAAGCCTTTTCATCAGCCCGCGTGCGCAAAGACCTGCAACCGCCTGGCCGATGGTCGCCGATTCCAGTTCCAGTTTCTTGGCGATTTCAGCCTGCGTAAGGGCAGGATCGCGAAGAAGTTGTCCGATGATCCTCCACTGTGTCTGATTGAGACCGATCCTGGCGACCCTCGCATCGTACACTCTGCGCGCGCCGCGACTGATCTCGTCCATAAGATAGAGAATGCGGTCATCATCGGTGATGACCTTCTGCCGACGCTGAGACCGTGACATGGTATCTGGTTTTTCATCCATAGCGCTGTGTAGTCGGATAGCCTCGGATGCCCAAATGCAAACTGCTAAATGCCTTTACTATCTGACTCACGGCTCATAGGGCGCGAGACGCGTTCACCTTTTACTGAGGCTGCCGAAAGAGTCAGATGACCGATAACTCCAACCAACCGGAGCAGGAGGGCACAACCCCAACGAAACCGCAATCGCGGCGTGGCTTGCGCATCGCGCTAATCATCGTTGGTCTTGCCGTGCTGCTTGGCGGGATCTGGTGGTACTACCGGCACGTAACCTACGGACAGTACATGCAGTCGACCGATAACGCCTATGTCGCTGCCGACAGCGTCGTTATCTCTTCCAAGGTAGCGGGATACGTCGAAGAGGTCTTCGTGGGGGAGAACGAGCAGGTTGCTCGCGGCGGAGCCCTCGTACAACTGGATCTGCGGGATTATCAGGCGCAAGCGCAACAGGCGCGCGCACAGATCGCTGCGACCCTGGCCGGTGCCGACACAATCCGTTCTCAGGTAGCCGAACAGGATGCAGCCATTCGCCAGGTGCGGGGCCAACTCGCCGCCGCGCGCGCAGCACTGGACCTCGCGAACGACCAGGTGGCGCGATATCGGCCCCTTGCCGCGACAGGAGCCGAACCGCGGGAAAAGCTAGACCAGTATGAGGCGCAGGCGCGGCAAGCGCGGGCCGAACTAGTCGCCGCGCAGGCGGCGGTGGCTGCCGCGACCGCGCGCCGAGGGACCCTGTTCGAGCAGATCAACCAGACCCAGGCGCAGGCGGACGCTGCTCGCGCTCAGCTGGAAACAGCCGACCTTACGGTTGAATCGACCTTGCTGCGCGCCAGCAAGGCCGGACGCGTCGGCGATCTCTCGGTGAGGGTGGGCCAGTTCGTGCAACCGGGTCAACGTTTGATGACGGTGGTTCCGGTGAGGGCGATCTACGTGACGGCAAACTTCAAGGAAACGCAGGTCGGCCTGATC
The DNA here is from genome assembly GCF_058793515.1 of Novosphingobium sp. GW835-FHT14H07. Taxonomy (NCBI): domain Bacteria; kingdom Pseudomonadati; phylum Pseudomonadota; class Alphaproteobacteria; order Sphingomonadales; family Sphingomonadaceae; genus Novosphingobium; species Novosphingobium sp. GW835-FHT14H07. The sequence continues at coordinate 7,399 of NZ_JBXAFX010000050.1, read as the reverse complement.
CGGGCCGGCCAAAGCGTCAGGCTCGAAGTTGACGCCCTACCCGACCTTGAGATCGCGGGACGAGTGGTCAGCATATCGCCGGGAACGGGCGCGGAATTTTCCATCCTCCCCCCCGAAAATGCCACCGGCAACTTTACCAAGATCGTTCAACGGATACCCGTCCGCATCGGTATCGATGCTCCCCCTGAAGTGCGGCGTCTGCTCGTTCCCGGCATGTCGGTAGTGGCTACGGTCGACACCCGGAATGCTGCCGGCGAATTGGAAGAGATCTCGAGTCGGACTCAATGACCGAGATACTGGCAGCGCAGGACACTTCGATCGGGCCGGCCGGGGGCCGAAAGAACGCAGACGTGACTGCCTGGGTCGCTGTGGCCGCGGGCGCGCTTGGCGCCATGCTCGCGACGCTGGACATATCAATCGTCAATTCCGCACTCCCCGTCATTCAGGGCGAGATCGGTGCCACAGGCGCCGAAGGCACCTGGATTGCTACGTCATTTCTCGTTGCTGAAATCGTCGTCATTCCGCTGAGCGCTTGGCTCGAACGGCTGTTCGGTCTGCGAACCCTCCTCATCATCGCGGTTAGCGCGTTCACCGCATTTTCGGTGCTATGCGGGATTGCAACCGACCTTACGACCATGATCATCGGCCGAACGGGTCAGGGATTCACGGGCGGAGTCCTCATTCCGACCGCAATGACTATTGTGGCTAAACGATTACCGCCGCACCAACAGCCAATCGGAATGGCCCTGTTCGGCATGACTGTGGTTCTTGGCCCCGTGATGGGGCCATTGATCGGCGGCTGGCTGACCGAGAACCTGAGCTGGCACTATGCCTTTTTCGTCAATGTGCCAGTCTGCGCAATCCTGCTGCTCTTGCTGTTTATCGGGCTGCCTCACGAGAAGCCCAAGTGGGAATATCTCACGGACGCCGATTGGGCTGGCATTCTCGGGCTGATCCTCGGACTGGGCGGTCTGACTGTTGTACTCGAGGAAGGGCACCGTGAGGAATGGTTCGAGTCCTCACTCATTCGCTGGCTAACGGTGGTGACCATTATCGGCTTTGCCTGTTTGATTTACGGACAGGTGAAGGCACGCAAGCCAGTCTTGAAGTTGCAGCTCCTGTTCAATCGACAGTTCGCCAGCGTCGCGATCATGGCGCTCGCCCTGGGCATGGTGATGTATGGTTCGACCTATGTCATTCCGCAGTTTCTGGCGATCATCTCTGACTATAATGCTTTTCAGACGGGACTGGTCATCTTCTGGATGGGTGTCCCGGCCTTTCTCCTGATGCCGGTTCTGCCCCTGATGATCCGCAAGGTGGACATCCGCATTGCCGTCGGCACCGGAATGCTGCTGATGGCGATCAGCTGCTTTGTCAGCACGAGTCTGACCGCCGAATCCGGCGGCGCTGTCTTCACTGAAAGTCAGCTTATCCGCGGGGCCGGAATGATACTTGCGATGATGTTCCTGAATCAGGCAACGGTTGCGTCGGTGGCCAAGGAAGACGCGGGCGATGCCTCTGGCATTTTCAACGCGGCCCGCAATCTTGGCGGATCATTCGCCCTCTCGGCCCTCGCTTCGTTCCAGGACCAGCGAATTTGGCACCATACGAGGCGCATGGAAGAAACGCTGAATGCGAACAGCGTTTCGCTGCAGACCTATCTCGACGGACTGGCGCGAAGCTTGGGCGATATGGAACGAGCGATGGCGGCACTCGGCGGCACTCTCCAGCGCGAAGCGTTCATCATGACCTACAATGATGTCTTTCTGGTGATGGGACTTCTCACACTCGCGACGGTCCCGCTTGTTCTGTTCCTCAAGCCGCTTCCGGAAAATGTCTCCCTTTCGATGCACTGAGCCCGAGATTATGCGCCACTTGCTACCTCCGATTATCACTATCGCCTTGCTAGCTGGATGCACGGCAGGGCCCGATTATGCAGGCCCCCCGGAAGTTGTGTCAGCAGACACGGGCACTCGCTTTGTGCGCGCTGGCAGTGATGTGAGCGCATCTGATCCGGTTGTCGCTCAATGGTGGCTGCTGCTCGGCGATCCCGAGTTGACGCGGCTGGTGGAGGCTGCGCTGTCCGGCAACCCTTCGCTCGCCGCAGCGCAGGCGCGCATTGCCCAGGCACGGGCATCCATCAGGCAAGACCGTGCGGGTCGAATGCCATCGCTTGGGGCACAGGCCAGCACCGTGCAGGGCCGGCTTCCTGGTCTCGACATTCAAGGCGGGGCGCCCCCCCCGTCAGAGCAAACCAATTCCGACGCAGAAACCGATGACTCGCTCAGCTTTTTCAATGTGGGCCTTAACGCCAACTGGGAGCTGGAGTTCGCCGGTGGCTCGCGCAGGCGCATTGAAGCCAGCAATGCCCAAGCTGCTGCAACGGTGGCCAATGCAGAGGACGCAAAGGTCCAGTTGACTGCCCAAGTGGCCAGCACCTACGTCAATTTGCGGGAGGCCCAATTCCGCGCAGAGCAATTTGAGGCGCAGATTTCGTTGCAGGAAGAGATCCTGGCGCTGACATACCAACGCTATCAGCGCGGTGCATTGCCGCTTTTCCCGGTAGGCACCGCGAATGCCGAACTGGAGATGCTCAAGTCACAACTTGCCGAAGCTGAAGCGGATATCGCAGTCCTGTCTGATGCACTCGCTATACTGACCGGACAGGTGCCGGGATCAGTTGATGCAGCGCTCACGACTGCGCATTCCATTCCCATGCCGCCAGAGCAGGTCGCGATCGGCGATCCGGCAAGCCTGGTGGCGCGTCGGCCTGACATAAGGGCGGCCGAACGGTCTCTTGCCGCGTCGACGGCGCGGATCGGGGTGGCCGAGGCGGCGCGGTTCCCGAAATTGTCCTTCACGGGGATCCTGGGCCTCGGCGGATCCTCGTTGGACGACGTTGTCGATGTCGGCGATTTCTCCGCACTCGCGATCCCGCGCCTCCAGTGGAATTTTCTGGATTTCGGCAGGGTAGACGCTGCGATCGACCAAGCCGGGGCGGCGCGCAACGAAGCAGTCGCCAATTACCAGCAGACGGTGCTTCTGGCACTGCAAGACGCCGAACGTGCCTTGGCTCGCTTCGGCCAGCAGCGTGTTGCGCTCGCTGCCAGTATGCAAATCAAGAAGCAGGCTGACGGCGCGGCGGACCTGAACCGCCAACGTTTTGCCGCAGGAGCGATCTCGAAGGCTGACCTCAACCAGGCCCTGCGAGAACAGCAGCAGGCCTCAGCAGACCTCGTCCGGGCAAAAGGCGCCCTTACGCTGTCGTGGATTGCGCTGCAGAAGTCGCTGGGCCTTGGGTGGCAAGAGCCTGTTCGAGATCAATAGTCCCGCCGCGCTGATCAATTGATCCGGTTGACGAGAAGTAGGCGCCCCTGCCGCTGGCGACCAACTTGCCGTCGGGCTCGAGAACCCGGGTTTCCGCCACCGAAATCTGTCGCCCGATTTTCACGATCTGTCCGTGAGAAGTGAGAGGTCCTGAGGTTGCAGGACGGTGGTAATCGACATGCAGATCGGCCGTCGCTCTCGCCGCGACGCCCCCGGCGAGCAGAGTACAAAGCCCGGTGAGGTCGACCAGTGAAGCCAGGATCCCTCCATGCGCCGACCCAATCATAGGGTTCGACACGATCTCTTCGCGCCATGGCATGGTGATCGCGATTCCCTGGTCGGAGCATGTCGCAATCTCCAGCCCAAGCCATCGGTGAAACGGCGCGATATGCAGCATTTCCTGCAAGCGCTCTCGATCGATCATAGCTCCCTCGTCCCATGTGGGTGAGTTGTATCGGATGAGTGATGGCGCCCTAGGAAATCGACGATAGCGGCGGAAAAGGCGTCGTTCGCATCGCCCACGACCATATGCGTGGCATCGGCGATGTCCGTGTATTCTGCATGGGGGGCGAGTTGCCGCAGATGCAAAACGGCCTCTTCGGAAACAAGATCGCTAGAGGCGCCTCGGATGAGGTGAAGCGGAAGCGTGAGTTTCGCCGCAGCTTGGCTCAGGATTGCCGATTGACGTTCCTGGTTGTCTGGGTCGCCTTGTCTGGCCGCCATTATATTACGGATAAACACCGGGTCCCAGTGCCAATAGAAGCGCCCATCCGACTTCTGCCGCAGATAGTTTTTCAGACCATCGCTCGCGCCCCGCTTGGGACGATGCGGCATGTAGCGAGCGATCACGTCGGCCGCCTCCTCTGGTGAGGCGAAGCCGCTATCGACATGCTCTTCCATGAAACCAACCACGCGCATCACACCGCTGGGCTCCATGCGCGGGGCAATGTCGACCAATGTGAGTGAAGCAAAGCTACCTGGAGCAAGCTCCCCTGCGGCAATCAGTCCAGCGAGCCCGCCCAGTGAAGCGCCGACCAGCGCTGGCTTCTGGTCCAGGCGCGACGCTGCAGCGACCAGATCCGCCGCGAAGTCGCGCATTTCATAAGCTCCGCATGGCGACCAATCGCTGTCTCCGTGACCGCGCATGTCGAAGGCGATTGCGCGAAAGCCGGCTTGAGCCAGCTCGCTGACCACCCTTCTCCACGCGCGCCGTGTCTGCCCGCCGCCGCGCGCAAGAAGGACGGGTTTAGCGTAGGCATCCCCCTCAGCCTCGGCTGTAAGAGAAATCGCGCCTGCGCCCTCAATCGTAAAGGTTTCTCTCGCCATCTCCGGATAGTAGGAAAGGCGCGCTAAATAGTAAACCGATTTAGTTTGTGGCTCTCGGCTCCGTGTTGGCTGTCCTGCAGGGGCGTTTCAACGACGGCAAAAGTCTATGCCAAGAGGGGTTTCTCCAGACCATTCTCTAATGCACCGGCTTGCGATTCGGTCAGCAGTCGCTGTCCGCTTAATCCGCTCAAAGATATAAAAGCTGCCTTTCCGCTTCCGGCCCACAGTCAGCCAATGGAGTTCAGTTGCGGAAAGGTCAGGAAGTGCGCCGGTTGCGGACTGTAGCAGTGACAGCAAAAACCTAGAGTAGTTCAGTCACCAGTGTCATCGCTTAGATCTAACCCGGGTGGAGGGGCCAGCGGCATGCGGGGCGGGGCCGTGCGCCACATGAGAGCAACTTCCTCGTCGGTCAGGCCATAGGCGCGCTCGACCATGGCAGCGAGGCTGCGCTCATGGGCCAGCAATTCGATCCGTGCCTGCCGGGCAGGCTCGGCGGTCTCGGCAAACGCTTCGCGCAGCCGACGGAGTTGGGTCGGGGTCAAGCCTTCACGTTTGGGCAGGGCGGCGCGGACCGCTGAGACAAAGCCGTCGCTGTCGAGCTTGCTGGCCTCGGAAAGGGCGGTGCTAGTAACTCTTGGGAACTCGAACCCAAGCCAGTCAGCAATGGCTCGATCCGCTTTTTCCACGATGGCGGTGTTCGTCTTAATGCACTCAACATTATCTTGGAACGCTTCCCGCTTTCCGTGTTCAAGCTGCGGAATTGGGAACTCACGGATATAAGGAATATCAAAAGCGAGCGCCTCATCCTTCTTGTGCGGGAACTTTTTGAATTGGAAATACCAGCCGATTGGTGAGTTGAGGCAGGCGACGATCCATTCATCAACGGTCGGCAGTATCAAAGCTGAGTCATTGACCATGTATTGGCCTTGGTCAGTGCAGACTTGGGCATAGAAAGCGATGCGCCGCAAAAGGACCTTCGGGCGGTCAAAATCCTCAAAGTAGTCGACAGCATCCTGAATCTCATACCAGCGATAACTTCCGGCCTTCCGACCTGGCCATATCGCATCCTTCTTCGGAGGCTGCCAATTAGCTGGTTTGGGTTCTAGCTGTGTTCGGAAAGACTCGAGATGCCGAAGTACGCTCGGATATTCTTCAATGTCGATACCTCGCCGAGCGAAGATCATCCAGAGCCCGTTCCACTCCGGCAGCCAGCGGCCAATGTCCTGACCGCGCAGGTAGGGCTTGATGATGTCGGCGGCTTTCGGGTCATCGCCAACAAGCTGATCGCGTGTGGCGGTGTCGATCAGAAATGCCTCATTGAAGCCCGTCTTCACGCCGTAAAGCGGACTAGCCCCGGCATATTCCTCAAGCGATACGCCGCGCTCACGAATCTTCTTGAGCAGGGCGGCTACGTCTGGCGGCTCCAGCACCCATGCTTCTTCGGTCAGGTCGGAGCGTTCGGCACGATAGGTCGCGGCGTGGACTGCTGCCGACAGACCCTCACGCGGAACATCGTCACGCGGGATTACCGCAAGATCGTATTGCTCGGGCACAGCGTCTGCATCGGGCTTCTGCACTGCGATGACGCATGGAAAGACGTCGGCATCCGGGAACAAATGGCGCGCGTGGCCGAAATCGGCCAGAAATTCGACCCACACATCCTCGGCGAACATCCGCCGAAGCTTCTCTGCATAGCCAGCCTTCAACCACTTGTTGGTGACGACATAGCCCATTCGCCCGCCGGGCCTGAGCAGCTTGGTCCCCTGTTCGTAGAAATAGACGTAGAGATCGGCGGTGCCGGCATAGGTGTCGAAGGCTTTCGACAGGGCGGGCTTGATCGGGGAGATTTCTTCCTGCCGGACGTAAGGCGGGTTGCCAATGACCGCATCGAACCCGCCTGACCGACCCGAAGAGGACAAGTCGCGCCATACGCCGGGGAAGGCCACTTCCCAGTGGAAGAACCGTTGTTCAGCCGCGATTGCGCGCGCCTCGCGCACTAGGCTGTCTGCCAGCGCGCGGCGGCGATCATCGGGCCTGTGGCTTGGCATCAGACTGCCCTGGACCGGCTCCGGTGCATCCAAGCTTAGCTCGGTTAGAGCGTCGGCTGCGAGCACTTCGATTTCACCGCTTGCGATCCGGCTGGGATCGCCGAAGGTTCCTTCGTGGACCAGCTTCATCGCTTCAGCCCGGTCGAACTTGCGTTCGGCTTCGCGCGCCTTGGCGACCGCGCGGTCAATCTTCGCAGATTCCTTTTCGAGCGCGACCCGCGCCTTTTCCGCCTTTGCTTCGTCGGTGCTGTCGGCCAGCGCCTTGCGCAAATCGGCGAGGCGTTTGTCACCATCCTTGCGAATGGCATCAGCCGGTTCGCGGGGTCGGCGGACATTCGTTTCCAGAACGCCCATCAGATCATCCGCCTTTGCCAGATCGAGGATCGCTTCGAGCGGAGCGCTGGCTTCGGAGACGGTGGTGAAGAGGCTTTTCGACTGGTCAACCTGAGCAATGTCGGTGTCGGTCAGCCCTTCGATCTTTTCCATCTCGCGCACGATGTTGGCGAGCGGGGCGAGGTGGCGGTTGGAAATTAGGGCACCGCGTTCTTGCATCCAGTCCATCGTCGGGCGCACCCACGCGCCAAGCACGCTGTTACCGCACCGCAAATGATGGTCGAGGAATGTCAACCGGCGCGCAAAACTGACCCCCTATCGGCGCCCAATATTGACCCCACCTTTCGGTAGTCTGGCGGTTATCC
>NZ_JBXAFX010000049.1:0-11667 GCF_058793515.1 Novosphingobium sp. GW835-FHT14H07 | reverse complement strand
GGCAGTGCTGGAGGCAGCCGATGGTTTTCTTCCTCGAACCCCGGATTGGGGCTGGACTGTCAGGATATGTCGCCGAACTCTCCAGCGCCATGCTGGGCGCTGAGCTGGGGCTGCCCGTCACGCACCTCGATAGTCACGCAAGCTACATCGAGCATTGGCTCAAGCTGCTGAAGGATGACGACCGCGCCATCCTGACGGCTGCGGCCAAGGCCGAGGAGGCGTCGACCCTGCTGTTGAAGCTTGGCGGAAGGGTCATGCCCGAACAGTTTGACGACGCGTCAGACGACGCTGCGCTTGCGGCCTGAGGGAGGATGCCATGGGCCGATCGGTCAGCTATCCCAGCGGCGCAATCGTCGCCTTCACAGTGCTTGAGGTCGAAGCCGAGGACGACTGGGAATTCGAGTATGAATGGCTGCGCGAAGACCTGCGCGAGCGGGCCGGCCGAGCCTTCCCGTCGCTGATCCCGCATGACGGCTGGCGAGGCCGGGAAGACCGGATCCTCATGCGCAATGCCTATGCGGATTTCGGCGTATCGGTCTACGGCGCCCTGGTGGCCGTCTGGATCGTCGAGCGTGATGACGGCACCTATTGGGACGCCGATTGGCGTACGGCTCGTTCACCGCGGGCACAGCGCTGGCTGTCCCAGATCGCATCCCGCTTTGATGCCGTGTTCGGCGACTATGACTGTCTCGGGCATATGTCGAACGGGGAGGGTGTCTACGCCAAGCGTGCGGCTTAAGCCGAGCTGGGGCGGCGCATGCATGGGGCATAGGGCGTGCCCCTGCCTATGATCTGTTCCGAGCGCCCATGGCCTGGCGCCATGCGAGAGAGGCCCTGGGCCAGCCGCCAGTCTTGCGCAACCCGGCTTGGTCGGGCCCGTGTTGGCCTTCGCCCTTCGGGCTCAAGGCCTGCCCGCGCCAGCCCGCCAAGCCAGGTTTCCCCTGACGGGTGCGCAACCCTGACTGAATGCTGGCCCTGACGGGCTCTCGCTGGCGCAGCCATGAACGGGTGCGTCGGCCTCACGCCAGTCAGGAGGACATCCCATGCACACGTCATTCGCCGATCAACTCGCCGGGCTCGATCTCGCCGGCTTCTCGATTGGACCTGCTCCCGTATCGACCAGCGATTTCCCGGTCCGGGAGGCGGTCGTCCACACCCTCGAAGCGGTCTGGTCCGATCTTTTTGCCATGGTGTCCGGGACCGCTCTTGAAGCCGATGCCGAGGATCTCGGTTGGGCTTTCGTCAACATCTTTCACCGCTCCGCCGAGCGCAAATCGACTGCCCTCGACCGGGCGACCGACGAGGTCCGCGCGCTGATTGCGACGGCTGACGGATCCGAAGTCCACACCCACGACCTCGAGACCCAGGTCGAGCGGGCGCAGTGCGCCGAAAGCGCCATGCTGGCGCTCGAAGAGATGCGCGAGGTCGCAGCAAGCCTATACCTCAACGAGTTCGGTTCCTCCTGGAAGCCAGTCTCCAGTTCTCGGCTCAATCACAGTGCAATGCTCACCTCGGCGCTCGTCGAAGGTCGCGACTTCCTGCGCGCCCGCGCCGAAGCCAAACGCCGTGCGGCCATGCCCGAAGGAACCCCCGTCGTGTTCGCCGGAGGGCGCACCCGTCATGCTACTGAAGACGATGCGCTGACCTTCGGCAACAACGTCTGGGCGACGCTCGACAAGGTCCGCGACCGCGTGCCGGACATGGTGCTCATCCATGGCGGCGACACCAAGGGCGTTGACCGTCTGGCTTCGAGCTGGGCTGAACGTCGCGGCATCCCACAGGTGACATTCTCGCTCGATATGCGGCTGGGCGCCCGTGCCGGCTTCAAGCGCAACGAGCGGATGCTCTCCCTCGATCCGCGCTACGTCATCGCGTTCCCGGGCAATGGTGTACTCGAACGCCTGGTGATCGACGCCAAGGCTCGGCGGATCACCGTTGTCGATCGCCGCGGGCCCCTCGGCACCAATCCGAAGAACACTTCGGCCAGGACCGACTGAGACCCTGTCGGTCTTCGCGCCAGCGCCGGATCGGCGCTGGCGTCGTCCATGAGAGGAAAGGCGTGCGCCTGTCGGTTGGAGCCAGCGGATGGTCGTTGGCTCCTTTCTACAGGAGGCACTCCATGATCGATATCGAGGCCGTGATGGCCGACTTTGCCGTTCGCCAGGCCCAACGGCAGACCCAGGTGGTCGAAGAGATTCAGCAGCTCAAGACAGCCATTCTTCCGCGCTTGCAGGACGCTGGGATTACCCGAGTCGAGATCCGCTTCGACGGCTGCGGCGATAGCGGTGCGGTCGAGGAATGCGCGTGCCTCGATGCAGCCGGTGCGGCGATCGAGTGCCCTGATGTTAAGCTGCAAGACGGCGCCGCAGACACGGCGGAAGGTGCCGGTTCCGAGCAGCTGCAGTTGCTTGGGCAAGCTCTCGAGCAGCTGACCTATCTGGCGCTCGAACGTCATCATCCTGGCTGGGAGATCAACGACGGTGCCTGCGGCGAACTCGTGATCGATGTGGCTGAAGGGACCTTCGTGCTCGACTGCAGCCTGCGCTTCACCGCAACCGATGATCATTCGACCGAGCTCTAGGAGATCTGGCATGGCCCACTGCTACTACCACGCCCTCTCGTCGGTCCGGAAATGGGGCGGCACGGTCGATGACTATCTCCCGCTGCACCAGTGGTTCGACCAATCCAAGGCAATCCTGGCAGACCCCCGACATCGCGCGCTGCGGCACCATGCCGAGGGGATATTCATGCTGGAGGCGATCTTCGGCGAGACCCTCGTCAATGCCGATGGCCGGGTTGTTCCGGTGCGTCTGGTCGGCGAGCAGCACGTGCGCGAAGACTTGGGCTCGATCCCGTCCTTTGCTGACTGGGCGCGCTTGATCACGCCGCAGGCCTGGATGCTGCGAGGCAACCCTCTGGGCGGCGCTGAAGGGGTAACGATCGATATGCCTGTCCCCGGCGAAGCACTTGCGTCCAGGACCAGGCCACCTGCTGGAGGAGCGGTCCGTACCGTGATCTAGGAAGGGGTTCTCCGGTGGAGGGCTGGCGGGGAATGATCCGGCCAAGACCGGAGGGAAACGAGGCAGGGCAAACCTGTTCACGGCATCCAGCTCCACCCGGCTTCGATACCAACCTGTCCCTGAATCACCCCCGTCGAGACGCGCAACCCGGATCAGGTCCGGCCGAGTTGCCGGGCTTTGCCCGGCTGCCCGCACCACCCGAACCAGTTCCGGGTTCCCCTTCGGTGCGCTTCGCCGCGGGGCGCTTCTGCTCGGGTTTGCAGCCGGGATGGACCCGGAATGCTCGATCAGGAGAAAGCCCATGACCAATCTCGTTATCCTCGTTGGCCGCATCGCTCGCGACCCCGAAACCCGCACCACCCAGGGTGGAACCAGCATCACCTCGATCTCGGTCGTCACCGACCGTCCCGCCCGCAAGGATGGCAAGACCTACAAGGACGAGAACGGCTACACCGCCAAGGACAGCGAATTCCACCGGATCACCTGCTTCAACGGCCTGGGCCAGAACGTCGCCAAGTTCTGCACCAAGGGCCAGCTCGTGACGGTCGAAGGGCGCATCCACTACACGCAGTGGGAGGATCAGAGCGGCACCAAGCGCTACGGCTGCGAGATCATCGCCGACAAGGTCGACTTCCTCACCAAGGGCCGTTCGGGCGGCAACGAGGGCGCTCCCGATATCGACGAGGACTGAATGTCCTTACCCCACGACAAGGCCCCGGTGGCAGATGCCATCGGGGCCTTTTCTTTTGCTCGGGGGCTATGCGGCGGCGCGGGGCATCGAACCCCTTGCCGCCGCTGGTTGGGGCTACGCAGGGGCGATCCGCTTCAGCGTTTCCTCGATCCCGAGCGCCATTGATGCGCGGACAATCTGGCGCAGCTGGGCCGGTTCGATTGTCTCGGCGCCGCACTCGATCAGAATGTGGCCGAGGACAATCGCAGCCTCGTCGCGAAGCTTTGCTTCCTTGGCCGCCAGTTCGTCGCGCTGTTCCCGGAGCTTCTTCAAGGCATCGACCGGATTGTTCTTGCGGGGCATGTCAGTCCTTTCCGCCCCCTTGTTTTGTGGTCCCTCGATAGCTCCTTTGCCACCGCGCCCAGGGTGTAGGAAAATGAGAAAAGCGGCGCCCGACTACAGCCCTCCCCTGCAACCGAGAGGGTAGAGAGGCTGGCTCACGGAATGCCCAGCATGATGTCCGTCCACATGCCGCCTCAAGGACGGCAGGGCCCCACCATTTTGCCGGAGAAGGGATGAATCCCTCCCCCGACAAAATCGTTTCCCCCACCGCCGCTGACGCGGCCGCGCCGACGCGCGGTCCCTGACCCGTCATGCGCACGAACATCGCACTTCCTCCTGTCGTTCGAGACAACCTCAGGAGGATCATCATGGCTCATTCTGCACCTTGCACCGCTTCATCCCGCAGCTACTTCGAGGCCCTGGAACTCGCCGAACGCCGGGCGCTGCACAGCTACTTCGATCAGCACATCGTGGCAGACGACGAGCTCGGCTATATCGCCCTCGATGAAGGTGACTACTGCGCCCTGCCGGCACACCTGGCGGCGCGTGTCGTCCACACCATTCACGGATCGATGGTGGATGAATTCTGACGCCGAAAAGGGTGGGAGCCGGGAGCGGTTCCTGCCCTTTTATTTTGCTCGCCGTTGGTTCGTTTCGGCTCGGGATCAGTTGCGACGAGCGGAGTGCGGGCATCGGCGCCCGCACGCGCTTTGGCTCCGCGCTATCGAGGCCGTTCAATCCCTCCAGCATGTCCGGCGAAGTGACCGGATCACCTACTCGCAGCTTGGTAGACTGAGCACACCGTACGCAGTGACACTGCTGGATTTAGTATAGGTATATCAGTGTGATACGCTGAGTTTTCGGGCCGGTGTCAAACCAATTTGAGCGTGATGCATGCCTTGGATTCGCGATTTACGGGCAAATTGGGGCTACCTAACTCTCTGAATTGGTGCCAGTTTATCGCAATTGACGCGGCAATGTTCCTGATTTATTCTCATCACTGTCTTCCGCAAGATCGAACCAGGTTCGCAAGGGTCAATTGGACCCCAGAACATGGATCGGCATCTCAGTCTTCAGACATACGTACCCCGCCCACTTGCTGACTGGATCAAGGGCAAAGCCCGGGACCAGCAGGTCTCCGTCAGCATCGTCATTCGCGATCAGCTGGTCGATGCCTGGCAGCGTGAAAACGAAGCGCGAAAGCGGCCTGGGGCCCTCGACCCGGTAAGGCAAAACCTGTTCATCACGGTAGCCCTCGAAGCGCTCCTGGCCAGCCATACTGATGGCTCGTTGCGGCAGCGTACGCACGAGGCCTACAATCGCAGGCTCGCCCGGCTCGGGCTCAGCGCCTCCGCACCCGAGGGAGGCAGCGATGAAGCGTAATCTCCTCAACTTCACGCGCGGCAGCCAGCTCCTCGGTCACTTCGGTTTCATGTTTGCGGCAGGGCTCAAAGGGCCACTCTTGGTGACTTTCATAGTCACCGCCTGGCTCTCCTATTGGGAGGTGACCACGGCGCTTAACGACCACCAAATCTACCTGGCATGGATGCATCTCTATGCTTCGGGCTACGCCTTCATGGAGTTCGATCCCGGCAAGCTGGTGGAGCTGAAGCTGGCCGGTGGCGGCACCGTCCGCCTGCCATTCAATTTCGTTCGCGACTTTCCTCCAATGCGTGAGGCCGTAGCTGCGCTCGGCACCGCCATCCGGCGCGGCATGGGCCTTTCTGCGCTCATCCTCGTCCCTGCCTTTATCGCCTTTTGGTGGTTCGCTGAACGGTTCGGCGGCAAATCAAAGGAGCGCAAGCACGAGCGCGGCGCGATGCTTGTCACCCTTGACGAGCTCGAGGCAGAAATCGACCGGCACAACAGCACGGAACGTGCCCGCGAACTGCAATCCGCGCTCGGCTGGAAATGGCGGCTGGCAGGCGCGGCAGCGACCGAAGAGGCAGGCTTTTACAGCCCGGCTCATCTCGCCGGGGTTCCCTGGCCGTGGCGGCTTGAGCAGAGCCATACGATGCTGATCGGCACGACCGGCACCGGCAAGACCGTGGCCCTGAGCCAGCTCCTCGCCGAGGCCCGGGCGCGTGGGCAACGCGCGGTGGTTTTCGATCTCACCGGAGCGTTCATCGAGGCCTTCTACGACCCCGAGCGCGACATCATCCTGAACCCGCTCGATGCCCGCTGCCCGACCTGGAGCGTTTTTCATGACTGCACCAGCGAGGGCGAATTCCACGCCGCCGCCGAAGCGCTCGTTCCGCACGACGGTGGCGGCTCGGAGCAGTTCTGGGTGCTCGCCGCCCGCATGCTCTTCGTCGAGATGTGCCTCCATCTCCAGCGCACCGGGCAGGCTACCAACCACGCGCTCGCTACCCGGTTGATGACCGCCGATCTCGCGCAGGTCCACAAGCTCATGCGCGGCACCATGGCCGACCCGCTCACCGCTCCAGAAGCGGCGCGCATGGCGGAGTCGATCCGGGCCGTGTTCAACGCCAATGCCAAGGCGCTCAAGTTGCTGCCCAACAATAGCCCTCGCTTCTCGGTGCGGGACTGGACTCGAGGTATCTCCGCTCCGGGATCGATCCTGTTCCTCTCGGCGCGCTATGTCGACATGTCGATCTGTTCGCAGCTGCTCACCTTGTGGCTCGACACAGCGATGAACACGCTGATGACCATGGAGCGCACCCCGGACCTCAGAATCTGGTTCCTGGTCGACGAACTGGGAGCATTGCACCGGCTGCCCGCGCTGGAAAAAGGGCTCCAGACCGCACGCAATTTCGGAGGAGCGATTGTCACTGGCGTCCATGCCTTTGCCAAGCTCAAGGAGGTCTACGGCGAGAACATGGCGATGACCCTGTCGTCGCTGGCTCGAAGCAAGCTCATCCTTGCAACCGCGGACCGGGAGACGGCGACCTGGTGCTCCGACTTTATCGGACATCGGCAGGTGCGCGACATGGAGGAAGGGTACAGCTACGGCTACAACAATGCTCGCGACGCCGTCAGCCTGACTCCTCGGCGACAGATCGAACCACTGCTCCTTCCCGACCAGTTCATGAACCTGCCGCGGCTCTCCGGCTACCTCAAGTTCCCGGACGGATTCCCGGCCGCTCCGGTCACCCTCGTGCCGCGCCGATTGCCCCGGCTGGCAGAAGGGTTCATTGCGCGCGTCTCCGAACCTGGCCCCCAGCGGGCTGTCCCGGATGAGGGAGCCGCTGCGAGCACCTCTTCGCCTGCATCGCGATCCGAACCCGCCGAAGATGCGCCGGCCGCGAATGACGATGGTGCCGGCAAGCCGGTCGTCCCCCGGCAACTGAAGCTCGACCTAATGGGCGTGAACCCCGCGGCGGATGAGACAAGCCACAAGGGCGACGAACAGCCCCGAGCCACGCCTTCCCATGAGGTGCGGGCAGCGCTTGATGAGAGCAAGGATGAGGCAGCTACCGAAGCCACCGCGGCGGGCGGAACAGCTGCGACACTGCCTCCAGGACCGCTTCTCTCTGGCAGGAGTGAAGCTACCGACTTGGCGCAGCTATCCACTGATGAGAAGGCGCTCATACAAGGAGACAAGCCCGGTGCGAGTGACCTCAAGTCGCAGCCGATCAAGCGGCCGAACGAGCGACAACATCCTCGCGAACGGGCCGAGCGGGACTTGCTCGAAGGCGGCATCGAGAGCGGCGAACAGGACTTCTACGAACCCGATCTTTGAGGGCCGCAAAGCAAGGGGGCACCTTGCTCGAAGGATCAGGATCCATGCTTTCGGTTGCCAATGTCCGGTCAGCCTCCGGCGCGGCCAGCTACTTTGCTGCCGATAACTACTACGCGAGCGCGGATGCCGACCGATCAGGTCAATGGGTGGGATCAGGCGCCGCGGCACTGGGCCTTTCCGGAGAGGTCGACGCCGCAGTCTTCGACAAGCTCCTCAAAGGCGAGCTCCCCGACGGAACCAGAGTCGGCCGCGAGAACCAGCACCGAGCCGGGACCGATCTCACTTTCTCGCTGCCTAAGAGTTGGTCGGTTCTCGCGCTCGTTGGCGGCGACAAGCGGATCATAGAAGCCTATCGCGAAGCGGTCATCGAGACGCTGCGATGGGCCGAAAAGAACGCGGCCGAAACGCGCCTCGTTGAAAACGGGAAAGTGCGCACGGTTCAAACCGGCAACCTCACCGTGACGCTGTTCCAGCACGATACGAACCGGAACCAGGAGCCCAATCTCCATTTCCATGCCGTGATCGCCAACGCCACGAAAGGTGCCGATGGCAAATGGCGAACATTGAAGAACGACCGGCTCTGGTCGCTCAACACGCTCCTCAACAGCATGACGATGGCCCGCTTCCGCCTTTCGGTTGAAAAGCTCGGCTATGCGGTAGGGCCCGTTGGCAAACACGGCAATTTCGAGGCGGCAGGCTTTACCCGCGAGCAGGTCATGGCCTTCTCCACGCGGCGCCACCAAGTGCTCGACGCGCGGCGTGGCCCCGGGCTTGAAGCTGGCAAGATTGCCGCCCTCGACACCCGCAGCGCCAAGCAGGCAGTCGCAGATCGGGGCGCACTTGTGTCGAGCTGGCAAGACCATGCCCAGGCCGCAGGCCTCGACCTGCCGGCTATGGTTGAACAGGCGCAGACCCTCGCAAATCCAGCATCTCGCACGCCCGCATCCGGCACCAGCCTGATCGAGCGCGGCAAGGCGTGGCTTCGGGACTTTGCCGAGCGGATCAAGGGCAATCCTGCCGATCCGCTAATCCCGGCTCACGTGCTCAAGCAGGACCGCGAAGCCGTTGCCGCCGCCCAGGCAACGGCCTCTGCCGTACGCCACCTCTCGCAGCGCGAAGCAGCCTTTCCGCGTGAGGCGCTGTACAAAGCAGCGCTGGACTTTGGGCTGCCCACAACGATCGCGGCCGTCGAAACGCGGGTCAATGCGCTGGTCCGTTCGGGCGATCTCGTTCCTGGGTCAGGGGAGCATAAGGGCTGGCTAACCTCGCGCGATGCGCTTGCAAGCGAGCATCGCATTCTCGCTGCCGTCGAAGCCGGGAGGGACGCTGTCGCTCCCCTTCTCGTCAGCAATGAAGCAGGCGCACGGGTCAAGGCCGTTGCTGCCATCAATCACGGTATCGACCTCAATGCTGGCCAGGAAGGGGCTGCGCGCCTGATCCTGTCATCGACCCACCGGACGATCGCCATCCAGGGTGTAGCAGGTGCCGGTAAGAGCAGTGTCCTGAAGCCCGTGGCACAGATCCTCGGTGAGGAGGGCACGGAGATCATCGGGCTCGCGGTCCAGAACACCCTGGTGCAGATGCTGGAGCGCGATACCGGCATCACATCGATGACTTTGGCTCGACTGCTCAAGAACTGGGCGCCGCTCCTGGAAGATCCTGGAAATACCGGCCTTCAGGCTGAGGCGAAGGAAGAGCTGGGCGACCGGGTCCTGGTCCTCGACGAAGCTTCGATGGTCTCGAACCACGACAAGGAACGGCTCGTGACGCTGGGCAATCTTGCTGGCGTCCGGCGGCTTGTTCTTGTTGGCGACGCGCGCCAGCTCGGCGCGGTCGATGCGGGCAAACCCTTCGATCTCGTCCAGAAGGCGGGCATCGCGCGCGCAGACATGACCACCAACCTGCGCGGCCGGGACCCGCAGCTGCGTCTCGCCCAGGCCGCTGCTCAATCGGGCGATGTCCATACCGCCCTCGGCCATCTCAAAGGCTCGACGATTGAGACAAGGGGCGACAGCGCATTGGTCGCTGCCGAGCAATGGCTAGCGCTGGCGCCACAGGACCGCGATAGGACCGCGATCTATGCCTCTGGTCGGCTCTTGCGCAGCGCGGTCAATGACGCCGTGCAACGCGGGCTCAAGGCCAATGGCGAGCTCGGCAAGACCTCACTGGACCTGGCCGTGCTGTCACGGGTCAATGCGACCCGAGAGGAACTCCGATACCTTTCGGCCTACCGCCCAGGCATGGTTCTCGACGTTCGCAGCCCTGACAAGCAGCAGAGTCTCCCGCGCGGCGAATACAAGGTCGAGAGCATCGACGATAAGTCCCGCGAAGTCCGGCTCCGCGATGCCAAGGGCAGAATGCGAACGCTTCGCCCGAGCCGCATCCGCCCTGGTGAGAAGGACGATCGGCTCGCGCTGTTCGAGGAGAAGCGACTTTCGGTCCATGACGGCGATCGGATTCGCTGGACCGAGAACGATCATCGGCGGGGCCTGTTCAATGCCGACCAGGCGCGGATCGAAGCCGTAAAAGGCGCGCGGGTCACGCTGGTGACGTCATCTGGCCTGCGCCATGAACTCGAGCGCGGGGATCCGATGCTGAGGCGACTTGACCTCGCCTACGCGCTCAATGCCCATATGGCCCAGGGGCTGACGTCGGATCGAGGTATTGCAGTCATGGACAGCCGTGAACGCAATCTGGCCAACCAACAGACCTTCCTGGTCACCGTCACCCGCCTGCGGGATCACCTGACCCTTGTGGTCGACAGCGCCGACAAGCTTGGAAAGGCCGTGGCCCACAACACCGGCGAAAAGACCTCGGCACTGGAAGTGACCGAGCGGCTCCGCGAGGCAGCCGCGAAGGGCCTGGCTGCGGGAACCGCGACCAAGGAAGATCAGAGCAAGCAGCCGCCCGAACTGGCCAAAGAGCGCAATAAGCCCTTCGAGATCGGCATTTGACGTCTTCGCTTTCGAGCCTGGACGGCGGAGCGTTCTCCAGGCAACCTGGTGGTTATCTACTTGAACTACAGGCGGGACTGTGAAGGGCGTTTTCGAGATCAGCGGCAATTCGCGGTACGACGACGCGATCACCGAGCGGTATCACTTTCCGAGCAATTACCTGTCGGTTGCGCGAGATCTCGTGAGCGACTGGATCGTTTACCGCGAAACCCGGGTCTCTGGCGGGCGAATGGCCTATATCGCCGCGGCCTTCGTCGAACGCATCGATGCCGACCCGAGCGATCCCAGCCACTTCTATGCGCGTGTGCGCGACTATCTCGAGTTCGACCAGCCTGTCCCCTACCGCGACAGCAGCGGCCGCTTTGCCGAGCGGTTCCTGCGCGAAATGGCAAAGCCAGGCGATGCCGGGCGAAGCCTGCGCGGCAAGTCGGTCCGCATGCTCGAAAACGAAGATTTCGTGGCGATCGTCAATGCTCGGCTTGCCGAAACCCTCGATCCCGAAAACCGGATCCGGCTGGAGCTCGATGCCCCGCGCATCGATCCGGAGACCAATCTGCTTCTGCAAGATTACTTCGCGCAGCGGCGGGTCGAGCAGATGCTCGTAAACCGCAAGATTCGTGACGCGAACTTCCGCAACCACGTCCTTGGCGCTTACGAGAACACCTGCGCTGTCACCGGGCTCAGGATTGTCAATGGCGGCGGCAAGGCAGAAGCCCAGGCGGCTCACATCTGGCCGGTTGCCGATGGTGGTCCTGACATCGTCCAGAACGGGGTCGCCTTGTCAGCAACTGCCCATTGGCTGTTTGACCGCCACCTCATCACCTTTGACGACAACCTCTGCCTGCTCGTGTCACACAACAAGGTGCCGTCCGAGCTTCTGCAGCTGTTTCCGCCGGCCGGTCTGTAGCGCGACATCGTCGGTGACTGGTCAGCGACATTGATGGTGATGTGTCAGCGGTGACGTTGGGGATAGTGTCA
>NZ_JBXAFX010000048.1:0-11996 GCF_058793515.1 Novosphingobium sp. GW835-FHT14H07 | reverse complement strand
CAAACTGCGCGCGATCACCTCGGAATGCCGCGCGCGATCAAATCGGAACAGTGCGCGCGATGACCTCGGAATCCGCAGTCTTCAGGCCATTGCGCCGCCTGACGGCAGGCCTCGCGCAGGGCCCACTCGCCGAGTTGCACGATCAGGCCGGATTCCTCGGCAATCGGGATGAACGTTGCCGGGCTTATCATTCCGTGTTGCTCGTGCGGCCAGCGCATGAGAGCCTCGAAGCCCTTGATGCGGTTCTCCGACATGGAAAACAGGGGCTGGAAGTAAAGCTCGAAATCACCATCCCGGATCGCGCGGCGCATATCGATTTCCAGATGACGACGACGACTTGCCTCGGCGTCGAGTTCGGGTTCGAAGAAGTTGTAGCCGCCCTTGCCATTGTTCTTGGCACGATCGAGCGCGAGATCGGAGCTTTTGAGGAGGGCGTCCGAGCAGTCCGCGTCCTGCGGGCCGATCGCGATGCCGATACTGGCGGAAACAACGATGCTGCGTCCGTCGATGGTCAATTCGCGGTTGAGCGCGGCTTCAAGTCTGCGGGCCAGGGCAGTGCAGTCGGTTGCCGGCTCGAGTCCATCGAGCAGGAGGCCGAAATCGTCACCGCCGAACCGCGCCACCATGGCGTTCGGGTAGCAGTCCTGAAGCGTTTGCGCCACGGTGCGCAGCAACTCGTCTCCAAACGGGTGACCCAATGCGTCGTTTATGGCCTTGAAGTCGTCAACATCGATGAAGGCTACGAACGTGCGCTGGCTTTCGCTTTGTCGGGCTACGGCTCGTTCCAGCTTTTCGATGAAGAAACGGCGATTGGGCAGGCCGGTCAGTGCATCGTGGAGCGATGCGTGCATGATCTGCTGTTCGCGCTCTTCTACCGCATCGACCATCGCGTTGAAGCTGGAGGCGAGAGAGCGCACCTCGATTGCGCCTTCGACCTTGACCTTTGCTACGGCACCGCCGGCATAGGCGCGCGCTGCTTCCGCGAGCAATTGCAGTGGCCGGGCAATCCCGCGCGAGAGGCGGATCGCGGCCCATGCACCAGCCAACAGTCCGAACAACCCGATCAGCATGAGCACCAGGCGAAGACTGAAGTAACGCGCTAACACCGAGTTGAGCGAATGCGCCATCACCAGGCGAGGCTCGTTGCCGTCTTCCAGGCTCGCAATAGCTGAAACACGAACCAGTGTTGGGCCGTCGTGGCCCTCCATCTCGGCGATCTCGCCAAGCTCGAGCGAAGCAAGGTGGCTGTCGAGTTGCGCCCGCTCGATCACGCGCGCCTCCAAGGGTGCGGCCGACAGGCTTGCAAGCTGTGTCATGTCAGCCGGACCGAGCGTGTTCAGCAGGATCAGCCAGCCGGCAAGATCGGGCATCTCGATCGGCACTGCAGCGCCAAGCGCCTGCGCCTGGCCGAGCCGGATGACGCCGCGATCGGCACCGTTCTCCAGCCGTGACAGCATGGCCGTGCCCCTGATCGTCGTCGCCGTGCTCGAAGAGATCACGCTGCCATCGAGCTGGACGATCGCCACTTCGCTCACCTTGGCGCGGTCGCGCAGGCTTTGCAGGGCCGAGACGAGCGTTGGCGCATCGCCGGTGGCCAAGGCTTCACGGAAACCAAAATCGCGGGCTACCACTTCGCCCGCGTCCGCCATCTGCCTTTGCCTACTGGCAATGATCTGGTCGAACACGCGGGAGTTGGCGGCAAGCTCGCGCTCTGCTGTTTCATAGGCGAAGGTGTTGATGCCCGAACCGGCCGCAAGCAGCGTTGCGGCTACGATCACTGTCAGCAACACGACGTACAATAATGCAATCCGGCTGCCGAGTGAGCGAACGCGCACGTCTATCGCATTGCGCAGGCGGTCAAGCGCCTGCACTACCGACCGTTTCATTTGCCGCTGCCTGGCCGCAGCGCCACCATGATCCGACTGCGGTTGCTGGGTTCCAGCACCAATTTGCCGCGCCATTCGCCACCTGCGCCGCGGATGCGGGGATGCCAGACGACGACGTCATAGGTCCCGCGACCCAAGCCCTCGATGTCAGCCAGCCCGTTCAGATCGCTGCGTGCTGCAAAGGGCGTGTCTGTCACGCGGATATAGCCTTGCATCCTGTCGTGGATGTTGCAGCCCAGCGCGATCGTGCCGGCCACCTTGAATTGCTGGGTCCGCGTCTGATCCTGCCCATAGAGGTCTATCTTGAAGGGGCCGGGCTTGGAAAAGCTGTAGATCGAATGGCGTACGTTATCGAGGTTCGGGAAGGCCACTACCGCGCCCAGGGGCACGATCAGCGTACCAGGCACGAACGCCTGGTTCTTTTGCGCCATCGCATTGCGCCATGCGAAAGTCGGACGACGGGTGTTGCCAGCCGGTGGCCGGATTTCGATCACGGCATCGCGTAATGGGACGCCCGCCTGGTCCACCACCAGCATAGGTAGCGTGCTCGCCGGCGTGGCCGAGATCAGCAGGGGTAGCGTCAGCGCCACGCAGATCGGGGCCGAACGGAGCGATCCGCATCGCGAGACTCGCAAGGAGAGCAGATTTCTCATGCAGCCAGGCTAAGCGGCAATACCTTCGAAATTCAGAATCCTGCCTAGAGGGCACTTTAGGATTTCCCAACAGGTCTTGATTAACCCTCTCGCCTACTCTCTCTCGACAAGGGTGCCAAAAGCGTGATCAAGATTGCCAAGTTGGGCGCGGCCCTGGCAGGCCTTATGCTTGCTTCGCCCGCGCAGGCTGACCCGCTGCTGGATGGCGGAAAGCTGGTGCTGACCAATGGCATATCCTCGATCGAGGGAGCCAGCGGCGGTGGTCTTGCCAGCTGGGCCACGATTGCCGGCATGGAAACGGACCGCGGCCTTGGGCTTTCGGCCCATGTCACCGGCATCGAGCTGGCCGACTATGGCTGGCAGAGCCACGGAATTGCCGTGGGCATCAAGGACCGGGTCGAGCTGTCCTATGCCCGCCAGAACTTCGATACGCGAAAGGTTGGCGAAGCACTTGGTCTCGGCAAGGGTTTCCGCTTCAATCAGGACGTGTTCGGCGCGAAGGTGCGGCTGATTGGCGATGTGGTCTATGGTTCGCCCTTGCTTCCGCAGATCAGCCTGGGGCTGCAGCACAAGCGCAGTCTTGATGGCGCATCATCAGGGCGGTGGGGGCAGCGTCGTCGTCCGGCACCGATTTCACGGCCAGCGCCACCAAGCTGTTCCTGTCGAAAAGCATTCTGGTCAACGCCACCGCGAGGTTGACCAATGCCAACCAGTTCGGCCTGCTCGGGTTCGGTGGCCCCAATCAGCCTGCCCGCACGCTGCAGTTCGAAGGCTCGCTCGCCTGGATGCTTACACCGCGCCTTGTCGTCGGTGGGGAATACCGGACGCGGCCCAGCAATCTTGCCATCGCGCGCGAGGACGACGCCCACGACCTGTTCGTGGCCTGGGCCGTCACCCGCAACGCCACGTTGACCGCAGCCTATGCCGATGTCGGCTCGGTGGCCACTTTCGATGGCCAGCGCGGCGGGCTCGTCTCGCTCCAGCTCGCATTCTGAGGAGGCCGTTGATGCCGTTTGCGCTCGCATTTGCCCTGCTCGCCGCCCAGCTTGTCACCCCCGATCCGCAGGAGGTCCCTGCTGCGCAGGGCGATTTCTCCGGCGTCGATTGGGAAAAGGAATTCGGGATCGAAAAGAAGGTGGCCGATCCCGTAACCGGCGAATTCCCGGTCGAGCCCTACCAGCAAAGCCCCACAAATGCAGGGGCCGACCCATTCACCGGTGAGAGCATGGCCCGGGCCTTCGGCGGTCAGGACGGCATCCACAGGATCGTGGACAGGCTGGTCGTCCTCAGCGAGAGCGACCCGCGCATTTCTGCAATCTTCAAGAGCCGCGATCTGGTTCGCTTGCGCCGCACCCTGTTCGAACAGTTCTGCTTCATACTGAACGCCGGCTGCATCTATAGCGGGCGCGAGATGCAGGCGGCGCACAAGGATCTCGGCATCACCCGCGCTGATCTCAATGCCCTGGTGGAAAACCTCCAGCAGGCCATGCGCGAGGGGCAAGTGCCCTTCGCCGCGCAAAACCGCTTCCTGGCAAAGCTGGCCCCGATGGACCGGCAGGTTGTCGAACGGTGAAGGCGCGACGCGCCCTGAGGCGCAGGCGCGATTTCTGGCGACGGCCTCAGCCTTGCAGCGAAGCCAACCCGCCGGTGGACCCGAAACCGCCCTCGCCGCGCGTGGTATGGTCGAGCGTATCCGCCTCAACCCAGATCCCGCGCGTGACGGGTGCGACGACGAGTTGTGCGACGCGGTCGCCTCGGCGGATCGAGAAGCTGTCGCTGCCGTGGTTGATGAGGATCACCTTCAACTCGCCACGGTAGTCTGAGTCTATCGTGCCGGGGGTGTTGGGCACGGTGACGCCATGCTTGAGCGCGAGGCCGGAGCGGGGACGGACCTGGATTTCGTAGCCCGCCGGAATTGCGACCGAGAGGCCGGTGGCGACGGCGTGACGCGCGCCGGGGGCAAGATCGATGTCCTCTGCCGAGACCACATCCATGCCTGCCGCGCCATCTGTGGCATAGGCCGGCAGCGGCAGATCCAAACCGTGGGGCAGGCGCTTTACGAGCACGGGGATTTCAGGCGAGTGCATCGGCAATTCTTTCGATCAGGAGCGCCGCGGCGGCGTCCTTGGGGAGTTCGGGCAGGCTTTCGACGCCGCTCGCGCTGACGATGTGCAAGGCGTTGATCTCGCCGCCCATCTGGTGAGTGGCGACATCGTTGGCGACGATCCAGTCCGCACCCTTGCGGGCAAGCTTGGCCTTGGCGTGGTCGAGCACGTCGTTGGTTTCGGCGGCGAAGCCGACAACCAGCGGCGGGCGACGTTCGGACTTGCAAAGCGTGGCGAGGATGTCGGGGTTCTCGACCAGCTGCAGCGGCGGAACCTGGCCCGAACCATCCTTCTTGATCTTTTGCGCGGCCTCGCCGGCGCTGCGCCAGTCGGCCACGGCGGCGACCATGATGGCGACGTCTGCAGGCAGGGCGGCGTCGACGGCAGCGGCCATCTGGCGCGCGGTTTCGACGTCGATGCGGGTGACGCCAGGCGGGGTCGGCAGGTTGACCGGGCCGGAGACGAGCGTGACTTTCGCGCCCGCCTTCGCGGCGGCGGCGGCTATGGCATAGCCCTGCTTGCCGCTCGAACGGTTGGCGATGTAGCGCACCGGGTCGATCGGTTCGTGGGTCGGGCCTGCGGTGATGAGCACGTGCCTGCCGGTGAGCGGTTTGCTTGTGCTGCCAAGCTGGCGCGCGATTTCGGCGCAGATCGCCGGTGGTTCGGGCAAGCGGCCGGGGCCGAACTCGCCGCAGGCCATCGCGCCTTCGTCTGGCTCCATCACGGCGACGCCATCGGCGCGCAGGGTGGCGACGTTGCGCCGTGTGGCCGGGTGCTGCCACATGCGCACGTTCATGGCGGGCACGGCCAGCACCGGCTTGTCCGTCGCAAGCAGGAGGGTGGTGGCAAGATCATTGGCGATGCCGCCCGCCATGCGTGCCATCAGGTTTGCCGTTGCGGGGCAGACGACGACGAGATCAGCCTGACGCGAAAGCTGGATATGGCCCATCTCGACCTCGTTCTTGAGATCCCACAGCGTGGTATGGACGGGGTTCTCGCTCAAGGCAGCCAGAGTCATGGCGGTAACGAAGTGCGCGCCGCCCTCGGTCAGGACACAAGTGACGTCCGCGCCTTCCCTGCGCAGCAGCCGGACGAGTTCGCACGACTTGTAGGCCGCGATGCCGCCACCGACGATGAGGAGGATGCGTGTTCCCTTCATGGACGGGGCTTGTGCAATGGCGGGGGCTCGCGCGCAATCCTTTTGCTTGGGGGGAAGTCTTGGGGCACACTCATCCAGACGATAACGGGGGACCTGGTGATGAGACTGATACTGACGGCGCTGGTGTTCCTGGCAGGATTGTTCGACCTGTTCCTGGCCATAGGCTTTCTGACCGGGCCCGAGCAGGCGGCGACGGGCTTTGGCATCGCGGCGACCGGGGTTGGCGGGGTTTCGACGATCCGCGCGGACTTCACCTCGTTCTTCGGCGTCGCGGCGTTCTGCATGATGTGGGGTGCGTGGCGCAGGAATGCGGACCTGATGCTGGTCCCGGCGCTGCTGTTCGGCACGTCGTTCGTGGGGCGCGCGATCAATCTGGCGGTGACGGGGGCTTATCCCGGTTGGCCGGTGCCGATGGCGGTCGAGGCGGCGCACGTCGTGCTGATGCTGGCGGCATGGCGCATGCTGCCGCATCACAAGCTGGGCGAGATTGCGGGGTGACGCCACAAGCCTATCCTCTGGGGCCTTGGTTCGCGCACCTCGCTGGGCCGGAGAGGTGCGTGGCCGTAGAGGTGGACGCGGCGTTCTGGGAAAGCGGTGTGCAAGCTCTGCCGCCGGGCCGGCTGGTCAGCATGTTCGAAAGCGCCGCGGACTGGCAGGTGTGGGAGTGCCATCCCGATGGCGAGGAGATGGTCATCCAGATCGAGGGCGAACTGGTGCTGATTCTCGAGCAGGGCGGCGCGGAAGTTCGCGTGCCGCTTCGCCCAGGGGAATTTGTCGTGGTGCCGAAGGGCGTCTGGCATACCGCTGACGCGCCGGTGCCGGGCAGGGCGATCTATATTACTCCGGGTGATGGAACGCAGAGCCGCGACCGGAAATGATCCCCTTAGGCCGTGGGCAACGTCCCGGGCCTGAGATAGCCGAACATGTGCGCGACGTAGTCCGCCTTGCCCAGACCGACGCCCTTGTGACGCAGGATGGCGTAGGCAATCATGATGTGGAAGTAGAACTGTCCCAGCGCCCAGTCGCGGCCGTACTGGTCCGCGGTCAGGTCGAACACCATGCCATTGGGAAGTTCGTGCGCGATCATCGCG
Source organism: Novosphingobium sp. GW835-FHT14H07 (assembly GCF_058793515.1). Taxonomy (NCBI): domain Bacteria; kingdom Pseudomonadati; phylum Pseudomonadota; class Alphaproteobacteria; order Sphingomonadales; family Sphingomonadaceae; genus Novosphingobium; species Novosphingobium sp. GW835-FHT14H07. The sequence continues at coordinate 5,102 of NZ_JBXAFX010000048.1, read as the reverse complement.
GCGCCGTCGGATCCTTCGCTTTCGGGACGTGCCGAGACAAGCGCAATGGTCTCGGCAATCCTTTTGCGTGCCTCGCTGAGCGAACCCGCCTTATCCCCGGCCTCGCGGCCTTCCTCCAGCAGGATCGCGTGCAGCGGCGGCAGGGCAACTCCCTGCAACCGGTGGACGCCCTCCAGCGCCTGCGCGCAGGCAAAGCGGACCTGAGTAGACAGCGGGAACATGTCGGGCGCAAGCCGCGCTGAAGCCAGCGCAGCCACTTGCGCCTCGGGCAATTCACCTTCGGCCTTGTCCAGCCAATTCGACAAGGCGCCGAGCATCTGCAGATATGTCGGGGCAAGGAGTGAGATCGGTGTCATGGCATTTCCCTTTCAGCGGGATTGCGCCGCGCCTTCCACCTAGCCCAGAGCGCGAAGACGGCGCGTTGGGCGGGGCGTTCGAACTTCGCGTGGCTGATGAATCCCGCGGCGATGGCGAGGGTGACGAAGAGGATCAGGAACCAGGGCTGGCGGGCGATGTCGCGCGTCAGGCCGGTGGAATCGATCATCAGGACCAGCGCCAGCTGGATCGGGATGTGCCAGAGGTAGATGCCGTATGAGGCATCGCCGAGCTTCTGGCCGAACTGCAGGCGTCCCTTCTCGTCGTTGAGATCGATCGCGAGGGTGAGGAACAGGACTGCGAAGGTGCCGGCGATGGTGGCGGCGTCACCGCTGCGGTAGTTGGCCTTGAGCAGGAAGGCACTGGCCAGCAGTGCCATGCCCAATGGCAGGAGCGTGGCCGGGCGGAGCCAGCCCTTGAGCGTCGCGCCATAGGCTGCGCAACCGAGGAAAAAGTAGCCGACGCAGGCCAGCACGTCCTTGTTCGGCAGGCCCTTGAGCATGCCGTAAAGCAGCAGCGCGCCCAGCGGCAATGACAGCGCAAGTGGCGCGCGGCGCAGCGCCGGGATGGCGAGGAAGAAGACGAGGTAGGCGAGGATCTCGGTCGACAGGGACCACGAGGGGCCGTTGAACGACTGGTTATCCTGCCAGCCCCAATACTGCATCAGCGGGATCGACAGCAGGAAGTGCTTGAGGTCGTTGGTGTGATAGATGAACTCGGTGCCGGTGCGGGCGACATAGATGCCTTGCAGGATCGCCATCAGGCCAAGCGTCAGCAGGTGCAGCGGCCAGAGGCGCGCAATGCGGGCGAGCCAGAACCGCGCCCTGTAATTGGCATCGGCGAGATAGACATGCGCAAAGACGAAGCCCGAGACCGCCCAGAAATACTGCACGGCGGTGTGGCCATGGTTGTACAACCACGAGAGCGTTTCGTACCACGGCTGGATCGCGCGATTGACGTGCACATGATAGGGCACCGGTGGCACGAACACGTGCTGGTAATGCCAGAACAACACCATGATCGCCGCGAGCAGGCGCGACAGATCGAGCGCGTGGAAGTGGCGCTTGGGCAGGCGCAGGTGCGATAGGTTATGGCTCAAGGGAGCGGTCTTCTCAGCCCCACCAGCCAAGGGCGTGGGTGCCGATGACCAGCGCGCCGCCCGCCAGGAAGGTGAGGATCTGGCCGAGCACACCGGGCCCGCGCTTGCGGCGCTTGCGCTGCCACATCAGTTCGACCTTTGGCAGCGGCGGCGCCTCGGGTGCGCCGCCCTTGGGCGGGAAGCGGTCTTCGATGCGGCGGATGAGGTCGGGGATGCGCAGCAGAGTCTGCGTATCCTCGCGCACGCGGTCGGCTATCGCGGCTTCGGGGCCGAGCTCGTCGCGCACCCAGGCGCGCACGAACGGCGCCGAGGTTTCCCACATGTTGATCTCGGGATCGAGCTGGGTGGCGATGCCTTCGACCATGACCATGGTCTTCTGCAGCAGCAGCAGGTGCGGCTGCGTTTGCATGTCGAAATCGCGGGTGATGGCAAAGAGGCCATCGAGCATCTGGCCGACCGAGAGTTCGGACACCGGCTTGCCGCGCATCGGTTCACCCACGGCGCGCAGGGCCGTGGCGAATTCGTCGACCGAGTGATAGCTCGGCACGTATTGCGCCTCGAAGTGGATTTCGGCGACGCGGCGATAGTTGCCGGTCGTCAGGCCATAGAGGATTTCGGCGAGCCACTGGCGGGCGCGGCGGTCGATCCGGCCCATGATGCCGAAGTCGATGGCGACGATGGTGCCATCGGGTTCGACGAAGAGGTTGCCCTGATGCATGTCGGCGTGGAAATAGCCGCCGTTGATCGCCTGGGTGAGGAAGGCGAGGACGAGGCGCTGGGCGAGGGCCTTGCGATCGTGGCCTGCCGCATCGAGCGCGGCGGTGTCGCTGATCTTGACGCCGTCGATCCAGTCGAGCGTCATGACCCTGCCGTTGGTGCGATCCCAGTCGATGTCGGGCACGCGATACCCGGCGTGCGCGCGCATCGTGTCGGCCAGTTCCGAAGCGGAGGCGGCTTCGCGACGCAGATCAAGCTCGCGCACCGTCCAGCGCTTGAAATTGGCGATGACCATGCGCGGGCGCAGGCGCGATGCTTCGCCGCCCAAGCCTTCGAGATGGGCGGCGGCCCATTCGTAGGTGTCGATATCGCGCGCGAACTTCTCACGCACGCCGGGGCGCAGGATCTTGACCGCGACATTGCGGCCTTCGGTCGTCACCGCGCGGTGGACCTGGGCCACCGAGGCCGCGCCCACCGGCACCGGATCGAACGAGGAAAACAGGCTCTCGAGCGGCTTTTCGAACGAGCGTTCGATCTCAGCGCGGATCAGCGCGAAATCGACCGGGGGGAGCTGGTCCTGCAGGGCGAGCAGGTTGTGCGCCGCTTCCTCGCCCACGAGATCGGGGCGGGTGGCGAGCGTTTGGCCGAGCTTGATCGCAGCCGGGCCGATCGCGCGGAAGGCACCGGCGTAGTCGGGCGTCCTGGGCTGGATCGTGCCGAAACGCGCAACCTTGCACAGGGTGCGGACGGGCGAGGGCGTGTTCGGATCACTTTCGATCCCGCGCAGCGCGCCGTGCCGGGCAAGCGTGCGGCCCCAGCCGAGCAGGCGGCGGATATGCGTGGCGGGAAGGGTCAAGCGATCAGACCTTCCAGCCCGAATGGATCGCGACGAGGCCACCGAGGATGGGTTCCACCCTGGTCCGCTTGAATCCGGCGGCGCGGATCATCTTCTCGAATTCCGGCATCGGCGGGAAGCGGCGGATCGATTCGATCAGGTAGCGATACGAATCCTCGTCGCCCGCGATCATCTGGCCGAGCTTGGGCACCAGCTTGTGCGAATAGGCGTCGTAGATTTCCGAGAAGCCGGGCCATTCTGTCGTCGAGAATTCGAGGCAGAAGAAGCGGCCCCCGAACTTCAGCACGCGGTGGGCTTCGGCAAGGGCGCGGTCGATGTGCGTCACGTTGCGGATGCCGAAGGCGATGGTGTAGGCGTCGAACACGCGGGTCGGGAAGGTGAGTTCCTCGGCGTTCTGGCGCGACCATTCCAGGCCTTCCAGCCCGCGCTTGGCGGCGCGTTCGATGCCGACATCGAGCATGTCCTGGTTGATGTCGGACACGGTGATCTGCGCGCCGTGCTTGGCCATGCGGAAGGCAATGTCGCCGGTGCCGCCGGCCATGTCGAGAATCGCCTCGCCCGGCTGGGGGCGCACGCGGCGCACGAACTTGTCCTTCCACAGCCGGTGCATGCCGACCGACATGGCATCGTTCATCACGTCATACTTGCGCGCGACGTTCGAGAAGATCGCGCCGACGCGGCCTTCCTTCTCTTCTGCCGGGATGTCTTCGTAGCCGAACGAAGCTGTCTCTTGGGCTGTTTCAGATGCGGTCATGCCTTGGCCCTTTAGTGGGGAATTGCCCGGACGGCAAAGACTGTTAGGGGTGGAGGGGATATGCCAGAGCTACCCGAAGTAGAGACGACCGTTCGCGGCCTTGCAACCGTGCTGGAGGGACAGGTCATCCGCAGCGTGCGGGTTAACCGGGCCGACCTGCGGCGACCGTTTCCGGTCGATCTGGCGCAGGCGCTGACCGGTGCGCGGGTGACCGGGCTTTCGCGGCGCGCGAAGTATGGCCTGATCCACACCGATCGCGAACGGACGATGGTGTTCCATCTCGGCATGTCGGGGCGCTGGCGAATCGATCCCGACGACATCGGCAAGCACGATCATCTGGTGCTGGAGACGGGCGAGGGGCGGGTGCTTTCGCTCAACGATGCGCGGCGCTTCGGCTCGGTCGATCTGGTTGACAGCGACAGGCTGGAAAGCTGGCCGCCATTTGCCGCTCTGGGGCCGGAGCCGCTGGGACCGGACCTGACGCCGAAGCTGCTGGCGGCAGCGTTCAAGGGCCGGATCGCGGCGGTGAAGCTGCTGCTGCTCGACCAGCGCATCGTGGCGGGCCTGGGCAATATTTACGTGTGCGAGGCGCTTTATCGCGCGCGGGTGCATCCGGCGCGCGAAGGGGGGCGGGTCAAGCCGGGCGAGCTGAAGCTGCTGGTGCCGGCGATCAAGGCGGTGCTCGAGGAATCGATCCTCGCGGGCGGATCGACCTTGCGCGACTATGCCCGGCCCGATGGCGAACTGGGTTATTTCGCCAAGGACTTTGCCGTCTATGGCCGCGAGGGCGAGCCTTGCGCCTGCGGCGGCACGGTGGAGCGGATCGTGCAGGGCGGGCGGTCGAGCTTCTTCTGCGCGAAGTGCCAGCGGTAGGATTTTGGGGGCATCGGGCGTAGCGTTTCTGTTTCGCGCAGAGGCGCAGAGGCGCAGAGGCGCGGAGGGAGCAGAGGGCGCGGAGAAGGGTACGGGCTTCGCCCGGGGTGACTCACGCGAAGCCGCAAAGGCGCGAAGATGTTGCGCCGCGCGGTAAAGGCGACTCGCCCTGCCTACTCCGTTCGAATGCAATCACGGCCCGCGGCGCGGGAAAGCCTCTTCGCGCCTTTGCGCCTTTGCGTGAGATAAATCTTCTTCCTTGCGCCCTCTGCTTCCTCTGCGCCTCTGCGCGAAACCCTCTCTTCGGATATGGAGACTCATCCGCTGGCGAGTGCGGACGGTAACGCCGGTGGGAAATCACAGATCGCGCGACCGGTGCGGTGCCGTTGTGGCACGCAAGGGATGGGGCGCGGGACCGGTTGCGAGTG
>NZ_JBXAFX010000047.1:0-13083 GCF_058793515.1 Novosphingobium sp. GW835-FHT14H07 | reverse complement strand
CCGACGGTGCGCGAGGCGATCATCGCGCTCGAAGTGCAGGGGCTGGTCGAGGTGCGGGTCGGCTCGGGCGCCTATGTGAAGCGGCTGCCCGGCGAGAACGACCGTCCCGGCTTCAACGTGACCGCGTTCGAACTGACCGAGGCGCGGCTGCTGTTCGAGGGTGAGGCAGCGGCACTGGCCGCCACGCAGATGACCGACGAGGACCTTGCCGAGATCGAGGTGCTGGTCCAGCAGATCGCCGAGGAGAACCGGAGCCCCAACGGCACCGAGACCGCCGACCGCGCGTTCCACCTCGCCATTGCCAAGGCGACGCGCAACGTGGCGGTCTACAACACCGTGGCGCAGCTGTGGGACCTGCGCGGCACTTCGCCCGAGGCCGCGCTCCTGCACGAGAAGGCCCGCCACGCCAACATCAAGCCGGTGGTCGAGGAGCATACCGCGATCCTCGAGGCCCTGCGCGCGCGTGACCCCAACGCCGCCCGCACCGCCATGCGCACCCACCTCTCCGCCGTGCTCGACGGCCTCCTCTTCGCCACCGAAGAACGACTCCTCGCCGAAGCACGAAGAGCAACACAAGCCAAACGCGATCGCTACGCCAAAGTCACGGCGTGACGGTGGAAAGGCGCGCGCAGACTGCGCAGCTTTGAACGGATGAAATGCGAGACCTTGGAATGACGGCACCGTACCCGGAGCTTGATCCGGATCTGGTCTATGACCTGCTGGTCATCGGCGGCGGCATCAATGGAGTGGGCATTGCCCGCGATGCCTCGGGACGCGGTCTTCGCGTTCTGCTGGTCGAGCGCGACGATCTTGCCGCGCACACATCATCGGCGAGCACCAAGCTGATTCACGGCGGCTTGCGCTACCTTGAGTACTACGAGTTCCGGCTCGTACGGGAATCGCTGCAGGAGCGGGAGCGGCTGATCAGGATTGCTCCGCACATCAGCTGGCCGCTGCGCTTCGTGCTGCCGCAACCCAAGGGTGGGCGGCCGGGGTGGATGATCCGGATCGGGCTGTTCCTTTATGACCACATCGCCGGGCGGCACAGCCTGCCCAAGTCGCATGGGGCGAACCTGCGCGATCCGCAATGGGGCAAGGGGCTGAAGCCGGGGCTGTCCAAGGGCTTCGTCTATTCCGACGCATGGGTCGATGATGCGCGCCTCGTCGTGCTCAATGCCATCGACGCGGCGCAGCGCGGGGCGGCGATCCTGACCGGGACCGCAGTCACGGGGGCGGAGCAGCAGGGCGATGCCTGGACGGTGGCCCTTGAACCCAACGCCGATGCGCCGCAACCAGCCATCGCGGCGCCCTGCACGGTGCGCGCCCGCACGATCGTCAATGCTGCCGGCCCCTGGGTGGCGAGCATGCTGGGCTCGGTCGCGGGTGCGACACGCGATGGGGCGATCAAGCTGGTCAAGGGCAGCCATATCGTGGTGCCGCAGATCTATCCGGGCGACCATGCCTTCATCCTGCAGCAGGACGACGGCCGGATTGTCTTCACCATTCCCTATGAAGGTCAGTTCACGCTCGTCGGGACGACCGACGTTGCCGTAGGCGAGGACGAGCGGGCGCGGCCGAAAATCAGTGCGGAAGAGGTCGAATATCTGTGTGCGGCCTCGAACAGGTACTTCGAGCGGCAGATTGCGCCTGCCGATGTAGTCTGGACCTATTCGGGCGTGCGTCCGCTGTTCGACGACGGGCAGGAGGATGCCAAGGCCGTCACCCGCGATTACGTGCTGAAGCTGGGACGCTCGGAGGGGCCGCAGGTGTTGAGCGTCTTCGGCGGAAAGCTGACGACCTATCGGCGTCTTGCCGAACATGCGCTCGATGATCTGAAGCCGTGGCTGGCCGGATCGGGAGATGCCTGGACGGACCTTTCGCCGCTCCCGGGCGGTGAGCTTGGCGCGGCCGGTTTCGATGGGTTTCTGAAACAGGCCCGCGAGCGGTGGCCCTTCGTTCCAGCCGCAACCATGAAGCGCATGGCGCACGCCTATGGCACGAGGCTCGCCATGATCCTCGGGGATGCGCAAGGTTGGCAGGACCTTGGCACCGATTTCGGCGGAGGCCTGACCGAAGCCGAGGTGCGCTATCTGCAGACCCACGAGTGGGCGCGCAGCGCGGAGGACGTGCTGTGGCGGCGCAGCAAGCTCGGCCTCACCGCTGCGGCAGACGTGGCCGAGAAGCTGGCGTATTGGTTCAAGGCGAACGCCTGACAAGGGTCTGGGGGAAATGGGAATGGGTGATCTCGTACTGGCGATAGACCAGGGCACGACCTCGACACGCGCCCTGGTGTTCGATGCCTCGCGGCGCGTGGCGGCGAGTGCGCAGCGCGAATTTGCACAGCACTATCCGGCCGATGGCTGGGTCGAGCATGATCCGGAGGAGATCTGGCGCGATACCCTGCAGACCTCGCGCGAGGCCCTGGCCAAGGCCGGTGCAAGCGCCGACGATATTGCCGCGATCGGCATTACCAACCAGCGCGAAAGCGTTGTCCTCTGGGACCGGGCGACGGGCGAAGCGCTGCACAACGTGATCGTCTGGCAGGATCGGCGCACCGCGGATACTTGTGCCGCATTGCAGGCGCAGGGCCATCAGGCGTTCGTTCACGAAAAGACTGGCCTGCTGCTCGACCCGTATTTCTCGGCGACGAAAATTGCCTGGCTGCTCGATACTATCCCCGGAGCGCGCGAGCGTGCCGAGAAGGGAGAGCTGGCCGTCGGCACCATCGACACATTCCTGCTGTGGCGGCTGACCGAAGGGCGCAGCCACAAGACCGATGTGACCAATGCCAGCCGGACGCTGCTGTTCGATATCGTGGAGCAGCGCTGGTGTCCCGAACTGCTTGAACTGTTCCGGGTGCCTGCCGCGCTGCTGCCCGAAGTCTGCGCCAGTGCCGCCGACTTCGGCATGACGAGCCTGCTTGGGGGCAGCATCCCCATCTGCGGCATTGCCGGAGATCAGCAGGCAGCCCTGGTCGGTCAGTCCTGCTTTGCGCAGGGTCAGGCCAAGATCACATATGGCACCGGCGGCTTCATGCTGCTGAATACCGGCACGACCGTGGCGCGTTCGCGCAGCCGCCTGCTCAGCACGATCGCGTATCGGATCGATGGCGAAACGCACTATGCGGTGGAAGGCTCGCTTTTCGTGGCGGGCGCAGCGATCAAGTGGCTTCGCGACGGGCTGGGCATCATCGTCGAGGCGAAGCAGACGCAGGAGATGGCGGCGCGACTGCCAGACAACGGTGGCGTTTACATGGTGCCAGCTTTCGTCGGCCTGGGCGCGCCGCACTGGTGCACTGAAGCCCGGGGCATGCTCGCCGGCCTGACCTTTGATTCGAGCGCCGCGCACATCGCCCGCGCGGCCCTCGAGTCGGTGGCCTTCCAGACAGCCGATCTGGTTGCCGCGATGGAACAGGATGGGGCCGGGGCGCTGGCATCGCTGCGCGTCGATGGCGGGATGGCGGCAAACGACTGGTTCTGCCAGTTCCTGGCGAACATCCTCGACATTGTTGTCGAGCGTCCTGCCAATCTCGAGACGACGGCTCTGGGAGCAGCGATGCTGGCCGGGCATCGGTGTGGTGGCTGGCCGGACGTGCTGGACGGGGCCGCGGCTGTCGAGGGTCTATCGAGATTCGAACCGGCGATGGAAAGCAATCAGCGAGAGCGTCTGAGGAGCGAATGGCGGGCTGCTATCCGCCGTGCCACGCTGACTTGAGATGTGGCGGATCCCGGAATCTGGCCTGACCAAACCTGCCATTGCTGCTCTGTTTCGCGTTTGCAGCGCCGGCTTTTGGGCGGAATCCGGCAACAAACCGCGATTGAATACCACTTTGAATGAAACATCTGACCAATATACCGGCTTACCTGTAAAACCAGTCTTGCATCTGGCTAGGCCATTTGGTAATAGACCTGCGTTCGAGGCGGATAACAGTCCGCGCATGAGGAGGGGTTTCATGAAGTGCATCCGTAATTCACTTGGTGTCAGCGCCATGGCCATGGCGATCGCCTTTGGCGCGCAGGCCGCATCGGCGCAGACTGCAGCGGAAGACGCCGCTCCTGCCGACACCGGCGAAATCATCGTGACTGCGCAGAAGCGCGCTGAAAACGTGCAGAATGTGCCGCTGGCCGTGTCCGTTGTCGGTCCGACGCAGCTGGCTGCTGCCGGCGTGCGTGACTTTGGCGACCTCGGCAAGATCTCGCCCTCGCTGACCATTCGCCCTGCCGAGCATCCGGTCAACGCCAACGTCTCGCTGCGCGGCGTCGGCACGTTCGCTTTCGGCATCGGCGTGGAGCCGAGCGTTGCCGTGCTGGTCGACGAAGTGCCGCTGGCCTTCCAGGCTCGCGCGTTCAGCGACCTGCCCGATATCGAGCGCATCGAAGTGCTGCGTGGCCCGCAGTCGACACTTTACGGCAAGGCGGCTTCGGCCGGCCTGATCAACCTGATCACGCGCAACCCCACTGACGAGCTGAAGATCCGCGCCAACGCCACGGCCACCACCGACAGCGAATATGGCGCCAACTTCAGCGTTTCGGGTCCGATCAGCGACACGCTCGGCTTCGTGGTTTCCGGTGCCTATTCCAAGTGGGATGGCAACGTCCGCAACCTGTTCAACGGTAAGAAGGTCAACGGCCGCGAATCCGGCAGTGTTCGCACCAAGCTGCGCTGGGAGCCTTCTTCCGATGCCAGCGTGACGCTGTCGCTCAACTACATGAGCGGCAATACCACGGTGGGCCGCCCCTATATCCGCATGACCGAAGGCCTGCGCTTCCGTGGCACCGGCCAGCTGGCGACAGTCGTCATGCCAGGCGTCAAGCCGGGGCCGGAAAACACCAACATCAGCAACAACTACAACGCCCGTACCAACTATGAAGGTGGCGGCGGCAACCTGCGTGGCGAATTCACGCTGGGCGATCACACGCTGGTTTCGATCACCTCGTACGACAGCTTCGAGCTGAACGATTACTTCGACTCGGACGAAACCTCGTCGAGCCTCGCTTCGGAAAACAACATCCAGACCGGCACCTTCCGCTCGAACCTGTTTACCCAGGAAGTGCGCCTGCTCTCGGACGGTTCGAAGCCGTTCCGCTACACCGTGGGCGCCTACTACGCGAACGTGGACTTCGAGCGCCCGTTCTATCGCGGCCCGGCGTTCTCGCTGGCCAACTGGTTCGCCACCTCGAAGTCCAGCCAGATCGCTGCCTTCGTGCAGGCTGACTGGCAGTTCATGCCCAATGCAACCTTCACCGGCGGCGCGCGCATCCAGAACGAGCGCATTGGCTATACCTTCAAGGATATCCAGAACGGCAACGCACAGTTCGCCGGCAACGCCTCTGACACGGCTGCAACCTATCGTGCCAGCCTGCGCTATGAGTTCACGCCGACGATCAGCGCATTTGCGACCTACTCGACCGGCTACAAGGGCCAGACCTACGACCTGACCACCGGCTTCAATGCAAACCGGGCCAATGCCGGTCCGATCAAGCCTGAAACATCGCGCGACATCGAATTCGGTCTGCGCACCCAGCTCTTCGATCGCAAGCTTACCTTCAACGTCACCTACTTCGACACGACCTACAAGAACCTGCAGGCGCAGGCTGTGGAAGTGCTGCCTGACCTGACCACCAACTTCCGCCTGACCAACGTCGGCAAGCTGGGCACGAAGGGCGTGGAAATCGATGCGGGCTTCCGTCCGAGCGACCTGTTCAACCTGAACACCTCGATCGCGGTGCTCGATGCCAAGTACATCAGCTTCCCGTCGTCGCCATGCTTCCCGAACCAGTCGGCGGCACAGGGTTGCGATCGCACGAAGTCTCCGGCCTTCCAGAACCTGACCGGCGAGCGCGCCGTCCAGGCGCCGAGGCTGAAGTTCAACGTGACCGGCGAAGTGACGCCTTCGCTAACGGAAAACATCCGCGGGTTGATCCAGGCAAACGTCCAGTACACCGGTAGCGTGTTCTACGTGGCGCGCGATCCGCAGACCTTCCAGAAGGAGTTCACGATCGTGAACCTTTCGGTCGGCGCGCGCGATGAAAGCCGCAAGTGGGAAGTGGCGGCATTCGTCAACAACCTGTTCGACGTGCAGTACTACCCCTCGCTGATCAATAACTCGGGCGTGTGGGGCGGCGGCAGCAATATCGCTACCGCAGCAATTCTCCCTCGTGATTTCCGCCGCTATGGCGGGGTTCGGGCCAGCCTGAACTTCTGATCACGGATGGCCGGGCGCGATAAGCGCCCGGCCATTTTTCTTTAAGGACTGCGACCGGCCAAGCACTGCAAGAGCAGGCCCGGTGGCGGATATGCGCCCGGATAAGTACGGCAGGAGAGAGCATGCGCGTGGCACGGTTCGATCGAGCATTTCTCGGCCCGCTTCTGGCGGGCGCATTTGCATTCGCGACGCAGGCTCTTGCCGCGGAGTCCGTCTTCACGACGCTGCCGCTTGCCACTGTCGATACCGCGCCATTGCTCGTATCGGCCGACATGCGCGATGGCGTGGACCTATCGGGCGAATGGAACTGGTCGATCGATCCCTACCGATCGGGAATTGCCGGCTTCCATGGCGAAGCGCCCAACCGGACCGAGCAGCGCTGGCTCGACATCGATGTGCGCAAGACGCTGGCGCAGGACAACCGTGAGCTGTTCGAGTTCGATCTTGACCATGACCGCAAGGTCAAGCTGCCGGGGTCGTGGCTCGCTGCCTCGCCGGAAATGCGGCATTATCAGGGCCTCGTATGGTATCGCCGTCATTTCGACAGTCCGGCGGGGCGCAAGGGCCGTTATTTCCTGCGTTTTGGCGCTTCGAACTATGCCACGGTCGTCTTCGTCAACGGTCAGCCGGTCGGTCGGCACGAGGGCGGCTTCACCCCCTTTGCCTTCGATGTGACCCGGCTGCTGCGTGATGGCGACAACCAGATCACCATCGGGGTCGATTCTGCGGCCACTGCCGCTACCGTGCCGCCGCCGGTCACCGACTGGGAAAATTATGGCGGCGTCACGCGCGACGTGAAGCTCGTCCACACCAGCGACACTTACGTCGACAGCGCCTGGGTGCGGCTGACGCGCGAGGGCAAGATCGCCGTCGATGCGCATCTCGATGGACCGGCGGCGGCGAACCAGCCGGTGCAGCTGAAGGTCGCCGGGCTGCCGTTTGACCTGAAAGGTCGAACCGACGCGCAGGGCAACTGGCGCGCCACGGCGGCTGCGCCGCGCGCCTTGATGCGCTGGACGCCCGAGAACCCGAAGCTTTACGACGTTACGCTGGCAGCGGGCGATGACACATGGCGCGACCGGGTCGGTTTCCGCACGATCGAGCGCAAGGGTGCGGACATCCTGCTCAATGGCAAGCCGGTGTTCCTGCGCGGCATCTCGATGCACGAGGAAGAGATCGCGGCGAACCCCGCCCGCGTGATCACGCCCGACAATGCGCGGGCGCTGCTGGGCGAGATCAAGAACGGCCTCCACGGCAATTTCGTGCGCCTTTCGCACTATCCCCATTCCGAAGTGATGACCCGCACCGCCGACGAGATGGGGCTGCTGGTGTGGAGCGAGGTGCCGGTTTACTGGATGGTGGCATGGTCCAACCCGTCCACGCTGGCGACGGCGCGCAACATGCTGGCCGAGAACATCCTGCGCGATCGCAACCGTGCCTCTGTGGTGATCTGGAGCGTTGCCAATGAAACGCCGGTAAGCGATGCGCGCAACGCCTTCCTTCGCACGCTGATCGGTGACGTGCGGCGCCTCGATCCCAGCCGCCTTGTCAGCGCGGCCCTGCTGGTCGAGCGCGACAAGGCCGCTGCGGTGCCGACCATGACGATGGCCGATCCGCTGGCGGACGATCTCGATATCGTGTCGATCAACACCTACAACGGCTGGTACACGCCCGACCGTCTGGCCGATCTGCCCAGGAGCGTGTGGAAACTGCCGGCCGACAAGCCGCTGATCTTTTCGGAGTTCGGTGCCGACGCCAAGGCCGGGTTCCACAGCCCGGACGGCATGCAGAAGTTCTCGGAAGAATTTCAGGCCGAGTTCTATCGCAAGACACTGGAAATGGCCGACCGCGTGCCGACCTTGCGCGGAATTTCACCATGGATCCTGAAGGACTTTCGCTCGCCGCGCAGGCAGAACCCGGATTTCCAGATGGGCTGGAACCGCAAGGGCCTGATTTCCGAGACGGGTCAGCGCAAGCAGGCGTTCAGCGTGCTTGCGGAATACTTCGCGCGCAAAGCCGGAGAGCCCAGCAAGTGAAGCGTCTTTCTGCCCTGATACTCAGCCTCGTTGCCGTCCCGGCGCTCGCCGCACCGGGGGACTGGGTCAAAGGGGTGCTGCCCGTGGCAACGCCTCCTGCAATGGCCAGCGTCGATCTGCCGGTGACCCTCCCGCGCGCCAACCCGGCGCATGAGGCCTGGGCCCAGCAGACGCCCGACCAGCGGCTGGTATACAATGTGAGCAAGCCGCAGCTGATCGTCTGGCCGAGCAGCCTGCCGGCCGATGCCGAAGCTCCGGCAGTGCTTCTGGTGCCGGGCGGGGGCTTCCAGTTCCTAGCCATGGACAACGAAGGCTTTGATGTGGCTCGCCGGCTCGAAAGCTTGGGCGTCCGCGTGTTCATCGTGAAGTACCGCACGCAGCCGGTGCCTGACAGCATCGACGGGTTCAAGGAAGCGCTCGGAAACCTGTTCCAGAAGGGCGCGCCGGTTGACCTGACGAACCGCGACTATGCCGTGGCCGATACGCAGGCGGCGATCAGGCTGGTGCGGAAGAATGCGGCGCGCTGGCACGTCAATGCCGCCAAGGTGGGCATCCTCGGCTTTTCGGCAGGGGCGATGACGACCCTGGCAACGACGCAGGCCAATGCCGCAGACGCGCGGCCGGACTTTGTCGGCATGATCTATGGGCCGACCGAGAAGTCGGAGGTTCCCGCCAACGCCCCGCCGCTGTTCGCCGCCATTGCCGCTGACGACCGCTTCTTCATCAAACAGGATTTCGGGCTGTTCCATGCCTGGCGCCAGTCCGGCGCGAAGGTGGAGTTCCACCTCTACAGCGCGGGCGGCCACGGCTTTGCCTCGCAGCCCAACGGCACGACAAGCGATGCCTGGTTCGACCAGTATGCCCTTTGGCTGAAGGCCAACGGTATCGTCAGCCGCTGACGCCGACTTATCCGATCCACCACTGCCAATGGCAGTTCCAACTACCGGCCCGAGTGCACAGCGCATTCGGGCCGGTTTTTTGTCGGGGTCAGACTTGCCAGTCGACGACCTTGCGAGTGAGCCCCAGGACTTGCGCTGAACGCACCGGCAACGCGTTGCCGTTCACGGAGATAGTGCGCTGCTCGCGCTCGGGCACGGCAAAGGACAGGACCGGCGAGGGCTCGGAACCGGGGCCGCGCCATGCTGCCTGAATGTCGATGGTGGTCGCAGAGGTGCGGATGGTCGTCTGCCACATCGGCGGCTGCGCCGGATCCGGCCACGCATCGCCAGCTTCGTCATAGCCGGTCCACTCGAGGCGGCTGTCGCCCGGTGCGAGCAGCAGCAGCACGGCAGGCTGCGGCGCTGGCGGGACAAAGCCGCCCGGAGCGATGTCAACGAGGTGGGCCGAGCCTTCACGCGCGAGGACAGGCGGAAGTCCTTCTGCCGGAGCGGGCAGATCATGCACCTTGCCGCCTTCAAGAAGACGGTCGTCGCGCAGGTCGATCCAGCGGGTGGGGCCGGGGAGGTAGGCCTGAACCGAGCCGACGCCCTTGTCGAGCGCCGGGGCGACCAGCAGGTTCGGCCCGAGCATATAGGCGTCGGCGTCGGTCCACGCCTGCGGGTCTTCCGGAAAGTCCAGCCACAGCGGCCGCGTCACGACATCGTACTGAGCGTGATGCCGCCACAGCAGATCGTGCAGGAGTGGCACCAGCGCCCGGCGCAGGTTCATCATGCCGACAATCGCCGGGGTGGTTTCCGGATACATCCACGGCTCGTTTACCGTGCCATCGCTGTTCCAGCTGTGGATCGAGAAGCGTGGCATGAGGATGCCCGCCTGTACCCAGCGCAGCAGCAGTTCCGGCTCGGGCGAGGGGCCGGCAAAGCCGCCGATGTCGTGCCCCGTGTTGGAGACCCCGGACAGGGCGAGGCCCAGCCCCATCTTCTGGTTGTAGCGCAGGGTCTTCCATGCGGTGAAGTTGTCACCGGACCAGGTCTGCGCATAACGCTGCATCCCGGCCATGCCGCTGCGGGTGACAAGATAGGGGCGCTCACTCGGGCGATAGGCGATTTGCGCGGCGCGGGAAGCGCGCATCATCAGCAGCGTCTGGGTCGGGCGCTCCGCAGCGGCGGGCCGGGGAGACCCGAATCCGGCAAAGCGCGCGCTCTTGTCCCAGATCTCATATTCGTTGTTGTCGTTCCACGTGGCGCGCATGCCGAAGCTGAACAGCTGTTCGGTCACCTGCTCGCGCCACCATGCCGCAGCTTGCGGATTGGTGAAATCGAGATAGCTGCCCAGTTCATCCCAGAACAGGCACTCCACCGGCTGGCCGTTCGCGTCGCTGACGAACCATCCTTTCGACGCCAGTTCGGCATAGCGGGGATGGGACAGCAGCAGCGCTGGCTTGATGTTCGGAACCAGCTCGACGCCCGCATCGGCATAGCTTTTGACGAAGCCCTCGATGTCCGGGAACTTGTCGCGGTTCCAGTTGAACACGTAGCGCTTGTCGCCGATCGAGGTGTAGCCCGATGACAGGTGGAACGAGGTGCAGGGGACGCCGTGCTTTTCGAGGCCTGCCAGAAACTCGCCCATCTGCTCCTGCGCGTTGGGGGCATCGGTATAGAGCATGGTCGAGCCCGAATAGCCGACTGACCAGCGCGGCATAAAGGCGGGGCGGCCGGTCAGCCAAGTGAAGCGCTGAGCCACGGCGGCCGCATCCGGCCCGGCGATCATGTAGTAGTCAAGATCGCCGCTCTCCGCGCGCATATAGCGATAGTGCGGGTGGTAGTTGGAATGTTCGTGCCCGAAATCGAACACCGGATCGGCCAGGGTATCGTAGAACACGCCATGTGCCGCGCCCCCGCCGTCGACCACCAGCACCCACGGGATGGACTTGTAGAGCGGATCGTCGCTCTGCGCGTCGTAACCCATGCAATCGACATTGGTCAGGCGCAGGCGGCGTCCGGCGCGATCCATGTCGCCGCTGCGCTCGCCGAGCCCGTAATAGCGCTCGCCCGGGCGGCGCTTCACGTAGTGGTAGGTTGCCTCGTCCCACCAGCCGAAGTTGTAGGCCTGGGTAGGGCGGTCTTCGGAAATGAGCTGCCAGCCATCCACCGTGGCCTGATGCCAGGTGCAGAGCAGACCTTCGGTTCTGATGGTAAGCTTCAGGCGTGACGTAGCGATGACGATCTGGCCGCCTGTGTCCTCCAGCGTAAAGGCCGGGGCGGAAAAGCCGCTCGTGTCCATGCGGTCGCGGCCCGGTTCGGCAATGTCTTCGGCGCCCGGCGCTATGGTCCAGCTGGGCGGGGACGTGACTTCGCCATTTGCCAGCAAGAGCACCCGCATCACGTCGTCTTCAAGAACGAAGACGTGGGCCACCGCGGCGGTATCGGAGCCGAGCGTAACGCGCGGTCCGCTGGTATCGGATACGGAGAAACGTGGCGGTGCGGAGAGGCGGGCGCGGCGGGGAGGGGAGAGGTCGTTCATCAACTCAGGCTTTCGCGAAGGCAAGGCGGCGGCGCAGGGCGAGGAGCCAGATCGCGCCGATCAGGTCGAACAGGCCAAGGCAGGCGAACAGTGGCGCAAAGCCGATCTTGTCCGCGAACTGGCCGATGGCGAGCGAGAACAGCAGCCCGCCGGTCCATCCCGCCATGCCGACGAGGCCGTTGGCCTTGGCGATGTCGGACTTGGGGAAGACGTCGGCGGACAGGGTATTGATCAGCACCGAGATCACCTGATGGGCAAAACCGCCGATGGCGAGCAGCCCGATTGCCGCATAGGGACTGGCGACAAGTCCGACGCAACCCGGTGCGATCATCAGCACGGCACCGATCCAGATGCCGGCAATGCGCGATCCTTCGAGCGACAAACCCTTCCAGCGCTGCAGCCAAGGCGCGAGATAGCCGCCAAGGATGCCGCCAGCGTCAGCCGCAAGGAACGGAACCCACGCGAAAAGGGCAATCTGGGTAAGATCCCAGCCGCGCTCCTTGGCGAAATAGAGCGGCACCCAGAAGCTGAACGTCTGCCATGCGGGTTCGGCAAGGAAGCGCGGGACGGCGATGGCCCAGTAGCGCCACGAGCCGACGATGGAACGGATCGTGGTTGCGGATACCGGGACAGGGCGCTGGCCCTCCTGAATCTCGGCCAGTTCCTCGGCACTGACATAAGTCGCATCCTGCGGCGAGCGATACCAGCGATACCACGCCACGGCGAAGATCAGCCCGATGCCTCCGGTGACGACGAAGGCGGCTTGCCAGCCATAGTGCTTGGCCAGCAGCGCGGCCATCACCGGCGCGATCACAGCGCCCAGCGCGGTCCCCGCATTGAACCAGCCGGTGGCAACCGAACGCTCGCGGTCAGGGAACCACTCGCCGATGGTCTTCATGCCCGCGGGGATCACCGCCGCTTCCGCCATGCCGAGCAGGCCACGAAATGCCGCGAGCGAGAGCCAGCCCCGCGCAAAGCCATGCGCCATGTTGGCGACGCTCCACGCCACCGCGAAAAGGGCAAAGCCTGCGGTCAGGCCGATCCGGTCGATCAGCATGCCGCCGATCGGCTGCATGATCGTGTAGGCCAGCTGGAAGGCGCCGACGATATAGGAATACTGCTCGGTGGTGATCTGCAGATCGAGCTTGAGCTGCGGCGCCAGCGCACCCAGTGAATTGCGCGCGATGTAGTTGAGGATGGTGCCCACCATCACCAGCACCAGGATGCGCAGTCGCGCCGATTTCCAGTTCATGCCTTGCGATCCTCTCCCCGCGCCTGGTCCTACCAGTTCCACATTGTTCCGTCCTCAAGCCGTGCGACGGGGAGGTATGCTGGTTTGTAGGGGTATTTGGCGGCGAGTTTCTCGTCGATGTCGACGCCGTGTCCGGGGGTATCGCCGATGAAGAGTTCGCCCTTTTC
>NZ_JBXAFX010000046.1:0-14145 GCF_058793515.1 Novosphingobium sp. GW835-FHT14H07 | reverse complement strand
AAATCGTTCATCGCAACTGACCTTGACAGTACATGAGCCCAATCTTGGAAACCGTGTCAGAGTTTGCAACAGAGCCCGGCTGCCCTCAACCTCGTCACCGCAGCGATCATCCTGTTCAACTGTCGCTATCTTGGGCACGCCGTCGAAGAAATGCGCCGCCGCGGAAGCCAGATCGATCCGGCTATGCTGTCTCGGCTCTCACCATTGGGTTGGGATCGCATCAATCTCACCGGCGATTATGTCTGGTCCGATCACCTCGATCTCGACGCCAATGGCCTCATGCCGCTGCTCATCAAACCGCTACCGTGAATCTGTGTCCGCATAATGCACAGGGGCCGAATTGCAGAAGATCGCGGCCATGCCCTGGCCGCCACCGGCCAACGGCGAGAGTTCTGGATGAACGCCCTGCGGCTAGCCGGGCACTGCCAATTTATGAACCTAGCACGAGAAGTCGCATGAAAGCTTCCGCAAGCCGACCACGACCGATCTGGACTATGCGATCCAAACGGTTGCCGAGCGGCCCGGGATTGATGCCAATGGGGCAAAGTCGCCAGCGCGCACCAGCGTAACCTTCCCAATCTTTCGCTGCTAACCCGGCCCGATTTGCGGAACCATCATCATCAATGTCGTCTCATTGTGATTGTGCACACCAAGAAGCGCAGCGAAGCACCGTCAACGTAGGATTACTCTAGTCCTGATTGCGCAGCTTCCGAAAGCCTCATACTGCGTCAATTCTTTCGCCTAACCGCACGCACAATTCGTCGAGCGATCTGACGACGAAATCTGCCTGCTCATCGGCATGTGCGCCAAAGTCGGTTGCATCTGAGAGACCAGTCGTCACACCAATGCTCGCGGCGGACGCGGCCCGCGCCATTCTCATTTCTAGCCCTGGGTCGTCACCCACGACGATCAATTTATGCGTCGCATCAGTCGGCAGACCCATCAAAGATCGGGCGCAATGCAGTGCTGCGAGCGATGGCTTGCCGAGTATGACAGGCTCGATCCCCGTCATCGCGGTGATGGCCGCATTAATCGCGAAGCTAGTTCCGATCTTGCGCCCGCCCTCCGAAGCGAAAAAGGGAACATTGGACGCCGTTGTGAGCTGCGCGCCGTCTTCGAGGTCCGCGAGCACCGCCTCCAGATCGTCGAACGTGAATGCGCGGTGATAGGCGACATAGACAGCCTCAACCGCGCAAGAAGGAGCGGCATTTTCGACGACTTCGATACCAGCGGCACGCAGCGGCACGAATGATTCGCTACGCCCCAGCGCCCTGACTTTGCGGATCCCCCGTTCAGAAAACCAATATGCAGCGGCCGTCGTCGGCGTCATCACAGCACTGTCAGGCACCTTCAACCCGGCAACGCGCAGGTTATACGCATATTGAGCCGGGGCTATGGCAGACCCATTGGTGAAAATCCTAAAGGGCATGCCGCGCGCTGTAAGTTCTTCCAGCAGCACTTCTGCGCCCGGAAGCGGGCGATATCCAGAACTGGCGCTGTCGCCAAGTACAAGCGTGCCGTCCATGTCGAAAATGAAACCCGATGCACCAGCAAGCCGGGCAGCCAAGCCGTCAAGCGATTCACTGACCATTACATTTTGCCCGCGGAAGCGCCAGAATGAAGTGCCAATCGTAAACCTTTTCTGTCGATTACGACATCTTTCAGGGTCGGGTTAGCAATAAGTTCTCGTAGCAATTTCATCAACGGCGCAGCCTCCGGAGTATAGGTTGCGCGGCTGGGTCCCATCGCAAGCATTGCGTCGACCTGATCCGCCGGCATCACGGCGCGCAACAGAAATTCCTCATCGTCCAGATGCGCGCCAAACTTGCGACGGAGATCCGAATAGTCAGGGAAATCCGGTTCACCAGCTATCTCCTTTGCCCGCGGTCGATCCATGATGACATCCAGGATCACCGGATCGATTGGGCTCGTCGGACGCCCAAGCTTGCCCATTGCATAGCGCAAAATCTGATCCGATACCTGAACGTACCGCTGGCCGCTGACGATATTTGTTGTCGCCTGCGTCATCACCATCTGGGGAAAGGGCGTTACCATGATAGGATATCCAAGTTCAGCACGAACACGCTCCGTCTCTTCGACTACCGCGCCAAAAAGGTGCTCGAGCTTCAGTTCACTCAGTTGTCGACGAGTGGTGGTCATCACCCCTCCCGCGATCTGGTGACGCAGAAAACTGGCATCGAAGGCTTGAGGCGTGCCCGGTTGGAGGCCTTCCGCCTTAGCCAGACGCCACCAATAATCGGTAACGTTTGCTAGAGCCCTGTCATCGATCGGCACACTATGGCCTGCTTCCCGCAAATTCGCGACAAGCCTACCGGCCTCGGGCAACGAACTGCCATCCCCGAGGGGGCCGATACCGACATGAATGCCATCGACAGCTCCGCAATCGGCGGCCGCCAAAGCGGTAAGTGGACCATAACCGATCGTGCAGTGCGGGTGGACTTCCAGCGATTTCCCGCCGATCACCGCCTTGATCGCCGGTGCGAGTGTCTTCACGCGATCTGGAGATAGCAGGCCGCCCGGATCTTTGATGTAGAACAGGTCGATATGGGGCGATCTGGCGAGTTTCGCTGCGAAATCTGCATAGAATGCATCATCGTGCACGGCAGAGAGGGTGAATGTCAGCGCCGCCATAACTTGCGCATCACCCTCTTCTTTGATGAGCTGAGCTGCTTCAAGAACCGCATCTATGTCATGCATGGGATCAAGAACAATGAAGCGGCCGATGCCATTATGTTGGAGCCGGCGATAGACGATTCGCATAAATTCGGGACCAGCCTGCTGCCAAGCAATGAATCGTAGGCCGGTGGTGATAAATTGAAGCGGTGTGTTGGGCATGGCAGCCCGGACACGCCTGATACGCTCCCAGGGATTGTTACGGAAATAACGCACTGCTACGGCCATGTGGGTCGATGATGTGAAATCGATTGCTCTAAAGCCTACGCGATCCATCTGGCCGGCGACCTGGAGGATCTTTGCTGTATCGAGGCCTGTCGCGCCCCACAGCGACTGGTTGCCATCGCGCACCGAAACGTCGACGAGATTTATTTCAGCCATTGTTCAAATTTCCGAAGAAGCGGGTGTCGACGTCGCCGGCACGGAATCGCGGATCAGCCGCGATAATGGCGTGAAGCCCAGCTGTTGAATCCATGCCTTCTAGCTCGAATACCGATAAGGCAGCAGTCAGGCGCTCAATAGCCTCGGCTCGGTCGTTGCCATGGACAATGAGCTTCCCGGCGAGGGAGTCGTAAAAGGGCGGGACGAGGCCGCCATTGAATATATGGGTATCGACGCGTATGCCTTCGCCCGCCGGCCACTTGGCCGATGCGGCGCGCCCGGGCGAGGGCTGGAAATCTTCGCGCCAGTTTTCGGCGTTGATGCGCACCTCAATGGCATGACCGCGAGGCCGTATCATCTCCTGTGTCAGCGCCAATTTGCTACCGGCTGCTACTAACAGCTGTTGCTCAATCAGATCGACGCCGGTGATCGCTTCCGTTACGGGATGCTCTACCTGGATACGCGCATTCATCTCTAGGAAATAAAAATCGAAAGTAACGGCATCTACCAGAAATTCGACCGTACCTGCTCCTCGATATGCCAGAAACTTGGCCAAATCGACCGCCGCCTGCTCGATAGCCGTGCGCTTGTCATCGGGAAGAAGGGCTGCTGGAGCTTCCTCGACCAGCTTCTGGAAGCGGCGCTGTATCGAACAGTCGCGCGTGCCCAGATGAATCGCATTCACACCATCGCCAAGCACCTGCACTTCGATATGCCGGCCGCTCGTGATAAAGCGCTCGACGTAGATGCGTGGATCCCCGAAGGAAGCCTGCGCTTCAGCCATGGCAAGATCGATCTGACCATCTAGCTGCGATTCATTATCGACTCTTTTCATTCCCTTACCGCCGCCCCCGGACACAGCTTTGAGCAATAGCGGATAGCCCGTTTCCTGCGCGCGCCTTCGCGCTTCCTCCTTATCGCCTGCCTCACCGCCCGGGACCACCGGGAGGCCCGCTTCGATGCCGACCTTACGCGCCATCAGCTTGTCACCCATTGCCTCGAGGCTGGATGAGGAAGGGCCGACGAAAGCGATCCCCGCTTCCGCGCAAGCACGGGCAAGGCCCACATTTTCGGAGAGAAAGCCATAGCCGGGGTGCAGCGCATCCGCCCCACTTAGTTTGGTCGCGGCGATCACCTTGGCAACGTCGAGATAGCTTTGCGCCGAGGGAGCCGGACCGACCTTTACGATATGATCCGCCAGCCATGCGGCCGCGCTATTCAGATCCGCTTCGGACGCCCCAAGGACAGTCTCGATGCCCAGACGCTTTGCTGTGCGAATAACTCTAAAAGCGATTTCGCCGCGATTGGCAATGAGGAGACGCCTGATCATTTGACGAGCATCAAAATGGCGCCGGCATCTACCATCGCGCCATTCTCGACTAAGATTTCCGCGATCTCGCCTGCACAAGCTGCGGGGACGGGATTGAAGAGCTTCATGGTCTCGATGATACCGACATTGGATTCTGCCTCGACGCTGCTGCCGACCTCAACGAAGTATGCAGTTCCAGGAGCTGGGGAGCGGTAAAAGACGCCAGGCAAAGGTGCGCGAATGGCATGCATGCCTTCGGGAACCGGGATTTCTTCCTGACCCGACTGGGCAGTCGCCCCGGCAGGCGACGCTTCGTCTTCGAGCGACCACGCCTGGCTCCAGCCTTCCCCTTGACCTTCTCCTGCATCGGCCCTGCTGACGCGAAGCCGATAGCGATCGGTTCGGATGTCCAACCGATCATATTGACTGCCTTTCAGGATTGTGACGATTTCGTTCACATCCTCAGGACTTAGAGGCAGATCACCTTTCACGCATGCACTCCGATCTTGAGATAATCGCGGGCCGCGAGAATGATGCGGTCAGCAAACACTTCATCATTAAAGTGAGCATCCACCGCTTCGACCGGAATAGCGCTGGGAATGACTTTGCGAAGATATTCGGCGAAGGGGCCGGGCACATTGATATCATGGAGATGCCCTTCCGGGCTGTCATGGCTGGAAAAGCCGCCCAACGGTACGAAAAAGCGTACAGGTCCTTTCGCTTCAATGACCATTTTGGCATAGTGATCGGCCAGATTTCGTAGCTCCTGCATCTGTGTGCGAACAGCAGTCAGCGCAGCATTATGCATGTGATAGCGCGTGCCTGGGAACCGCTTCTTAGCCTCCGCTAACGGCCCGCCGATGATGAAATCGGCATTGCCGGGAGCCAAGATCGTCGGAATGCCCTTTCGCAGCGCCGCCATCGCACGCTCAGGACCACCATCTGTAAGGCCGCCGTGAAGATGGTCGACGATTTCTGTTGCCGACAAATCGAGCACTAGAGCGACATCACGTCCTTCAACGATCGCATCGAGGGTTCCGCCGCCGCCGCCAGCACAATGGAACACCATGACTTCGTTGCCGTCGTCCTGAAGCGCTTCCCTTACACGTCGAACTGATGCTTCGGTAGTACCCAATGTGGTCATAAGAACGAGAGGTCGATCTTCCCTCTGTGCGGCAGGGTCATAACCCTTCGCCATGCCAGCAATAGCGAGCGCGGCGTTGCGATAGACATCGCGGCTGATCGAATTGATGCCTGAGACATCCGTGACGGCATTGGACATTATGATGTCCTTCGCCCCTACGAATGGTGCAGTGAACCCCGACGCCATGGTGGAGACCATCAACTTGGGAAGACCATAGGGAAAGGCCTTCATGACCGCTGTGCCAAGCGTTGTTCCCATCGACCCGCCGATAGAGATAATGCCGGAGAAGGGTTGCGCCTCATGATGATGAAGGGCAACTCGGATAGCACCCTCGATCATCACAGCCTGGCATTTGCCCTCATGACCAAGCGCACGCACTCTCTCAATGCTCCACCCCGCCGCTTCAGCAACCTCTTCGGGTGGAATCTCGGGGCTTCCGACCGTACGCCGCACGCTTGGATCGAGATGGACTATTTCGCATCCAGCTTCTTCAAGGCAGGTTCTGAGAAAACGTCCCTCGAATTCTTTCGTGTCGTGGGTGACGATCATCAGAACAAGTGGCTTCTTTCCGACCATCCTCTTCTCCATTATAGCCCGCTGATTTGCGCACGCTGATAGACCGGCTCCATCATTCAAGAATTCGGGGTACTCAGGCCGAGGATCTCACGCGCCTCTGCGGAAGATGCGATGTCAATCCCCAGTTCCGTCGCGATGCGGCGGGTTCGAGCCACGAGCTGTTCATTGGTCGCTAACTGCCCGCGGCTATAGTAAAGATTGTCCTCTAGGCCGACGCGCACGTGTCCGCCCAACAGCATAGCCTGTGTGGTCGCGGGCAGCTGCGCCGCCCCAATCGCCGACACACAGAAAATCGACTGCGGCGGCAAAGCCGCGATCATTGCCGCTAGGATATCGTGACTATAGGGCATGGCGCCTTGAAAGCCCTTGTCTGCGCCCAGGACCATATTGATGTAGTAGGGAGGCTTGTCATAGCCTTTCTGAATGAGTCGTGTTACATCCTGCAATATATGGGTTGGTGAAAATACCTCCCATTCAGGCTTGATGCCCCTGTCCGTCATACGCTGCACCAGCGTTTCGCAGCGGCTGGGCGGCGTGATTACGCATATTTCCCGTCCGCCATGGACGTCGACGAAGGTCATGCCATCGAAGGTCGCCATCTCCGCACCGGCTTCGCAGCCCTTTAGTCGTTCCTCGAAGCTTGATTCGAACAATCCGTCCGGCCTCTCGACAAGCATGTCACCGCTTGATCCGCCCCCGGTGGAATTGTTTATAATGATGTCGCAGCAATCGCGAATACGTCCGTTAATATCACGGTAAATATCCGCGTTACAAGTTGCGCCATCATCCGGCCTACGAGCGTGAAGCGCAGCAATTGCTGCCCCTTCCTTGTAAGATGCGTATACGGAAGCTGCAATTTCATCGGGTTGCGTGGGAAGAAGCGAACTCTGCTTCTTGGATGCCATGCCGCCCGTAGGAGCAACGGTGATAATCAGCTTGCTCACGACGAAACACCTTCATGGATGGAGGGAGTGGAAAGCGCGGACACGATTTCAGGGGGCAATGGAATGCCTCGCAATCTTCCGCTCTCCTGGTCGATGGCAGACCAAACGCGCTTTTCGAATGCCTCGATCGCCAGATCCTCACCTCTGAAGACGCGATGTGACACCTCAAAACTACTACGGCCAATCTTGGGAACGGAGGTATGCACCTGAATTTCTTCACCAAACCGACTGGGAATATAAAAACGGGCTCCGGTATCCACCATCGGAAAACCAACAATCCCGTACCTCTCAATCATAGCGCGCTTGTCAATACCGGTCACCATGCGAAAAATCGCGGCGGTGCAGCTGTCAAACATTCGGAAATACTGGGGATAATAAACTATCCCGGCGGGATCGCAATCACCCCAACTTATCTCAACGGAGATTTTATTTACAAACATGAGGGCATGTCTCACGCTATGCCGGACGCCGGACGTGTCGGCGCCGAATTAAACCAGTTCGAATTGAGATATTAGACCGTTTTGCAGGCCTAGTCTCATCAGACGCCCGCCTGCATCTAGCAACAGTTCATCGTCCCTCGCGTCCTTCAACGTCGCCGTGGCCACGCCAGCCTCTCTAAGCGAGCCAATCGCGTCTTCATGCGAACTGGAACGCGTCCCACCGGTGCTGCCCATTTGCAATTGAGCGGCAAGATACTGCCTTGCATTTGCGCCATGCTCATGGGCCAGCGCTGCTTGGAAAGCCTGAAACGCGGCTCGCTGAGTAACGTGAGCGCCCAAGCGCGGTAATTTACTCGTTCCATAGTTGACAGGCCAAGTCGCTGCTTTCAGGCGACGAATCCGATTACCTTCACACTCATATATGATAAAGAACTTCACCGTCATCATGTCGCCTGGCGCCAACGGTCCAAACGGAAAGTCTGGCCGCGACTTTAGTGCATGAAAATCCATGTCGATCTCACGAAAATGACCCGACGGGCCATCAAAGCCTGTGATAGGCCGAAATATCTCACGGATACCATTTCGAACGAAATGGAACAAATTCAACCATTCATCGCGGCCCGTCACCGTTTGACCGCCATCCTCCCAGACCACATCCTCCGTAAACCATTGATCCACGAGATTAACGTAATCCCCGGAATTGAATGCATCTATATATGTGGTGAAATCCATTGTTTTAATTCCCAACTGGTAAGTTTGATTAGACTTGGTTTAAATCGGAAACTGTCCTGGCAGGGTTTCAACTGTAATCCAGCGAGTTTCAGTAAAACTATCGATCCCCTGTTTGCCTCCGAACCGGCCATAGCCAGACGCTCCGGTACCCCCGAAAGGCATCTGCGGCTCGTCATGAACCGTGGGCCCATTGATATGACAGATGCCTGATTTGATCCTCTTCGCGAGCATCAACCCCTTTGCGATATCGCGTGTGAAGATAGCCGCAGAAAGCCCGTATTGGCTGTCATTGGCAATCTCCACCGCTTGGTCGGCATCGCGAGCACGGATTAAGGCCACGACCGGGCCGAAGCTCTCGTCGCGATAGAGATCCATTGCGGGAGTTACGCCATCAAGCACGATGGCAGACATCACCACATTGTCCCCTTTTCCGCCCGTCAAGATCTTGGCACCTTTCTCGATCGCATCGTCAACCAACTCGTTGACGCGGTTCACAGTGCTCATGTCGACCACCGAACCCAGCGGCGCCTTCCCTTCACGCGGGTCGCTCGCGACAAGGGTCGCCGTCTTTGATGCAAACTTTTCCGCAAAAGCCTCTGCGACTGCGTCAACCACGATAATTCGCTCGGTGCTCATGCAAATTTGGCCTTGGTTCATAAACGCACCAAAAGCTGCCGCCTTGACGGCTTCGTCGAGATCGGCATCTTCCAGAATCAGGAGCGGCGCCTTACCGCCAAGCTCGAGCAGGCAAGGTTTAAGATTTTCCGCCGCCCGACGAGCGATAATCCGACCGACATGGGTGCTGCCAGTAAAGTTGATACGCTTGATCTCTGGCGCGTCGATCAGCGCGCCGACTACTTCTGCAGCATCTTCTGGCGCATTAGTCACGATATTTACTACCGACTCGGGAAACCCCGCGTCAGCGAAGGCCTCGACGATAAGCGCGTGGGTATTTGGACATAATTCACTAGCTTTGAGGATCACCGAGTTCCCACAGGCAAGCGGCACCGCGATAGCACGAACGCCGAGAATAATCGGTGCGTTCCAAGGTGCTATCCCAAGCACGACCCCGACAGGTTCCTTCATCACAAGGGCCAGACAGCCGGGCTTGTCCGAAGGAATTACTTCACCGCATATTTGAGTAGTCAGCGCTGCCGCTTCTCGGACTATACCGGCAGCAAGTTCCAGATTGAACAATGCCCAACCACGTGTGGACCCAGTCTCTTGCATCATCGAAGCAACAAACTGGTCCTTGCGGGCCTCCAAGGCCGATGCCGCCCGCAGCAGAACCATGCGACGAGTGTTGGGACCCAGCGCTGCCCAGACCTTTTGACCTTCGGCAGCCCTATTGCCTAAGTTCGGAATGTCAGCGGCCTGCATAGCCTCAGCCGAGGATGCTACTTCGCCAGTGAGTGGATTGATTCGTTCAAACCGCATGTTTCCACCTCTTTAGTGGTAAATAGAAGATCAATGGAGAAAGCAGGCCGTCCCTACGAATCAGAAATTAAATCTAGCTCGAATTCCGTAAGTCCGAGGAGCTTCAAGTGTAACTACAGGAAGACCGACGATTGGTTGTACAAACGAGGTCGCCTTTAACGTCTCGTTCTCGATATTATCGATATACACAGCAACAGAGTAGCGGTTTTCAGGGCCGCGCCATGTCAAACTCGCATTCGACATCATATATCCTTGCTGAGCGAGATCGTCCAGCGGGTAGGCGTCGTTATAGGCTGTCAGTCGTTCGTTTTCGGGACCAAAGAACCATTCGTTCCCGACGATCGCGGAAAATTCCGTGAGTGCTGCGCGCATTGACGCCTCAGTCACGCCGTTAGGCAATATCATGGTCATACTCCCGGAACCCAAGTCGTGTGAAAGGCGCTCCTGAGACGAATCGGCAATCGGGCCGTTGCAAGCGGCCCCTCGGAGATGGCGCGCGCGTCGAAGATCAGCAGATCGGAACGGTTTTGGTCATGTCGATCGGCGATATTGATATACCAACCTTCATCTTCGCCAGGCCCGCGCGGGATGAACGCGCCCTCCTGGAAGCTAGTCTCGTCAGTCCCGTGATAGGTTTGGACTTCGCCGGTCGTCAGATCGATTTTGCCGATCATGTTAGCGCCCATGTAGGTAGGGCCGGCCATCAATATCCGCCTCTCCGGATCCACCATTGAGATATAGGCGTAGCGATAATCCCGACCGACGCATCGCGGATCGATGAGCGGCAGCTCACCGCCATATGGGGCCAAACTCTTCGATGAGAATCCTCCATCGACGGCGTTCGACGTCATGTCGAAAGACCAACGCGTGGGATAGGGGACGCCATCCTGAGGATCCGCGGCCGATCCTGCGATGTCGCCGATGTAGGGGAAGCCATTCCGCTTGGAGATCATCATATCGAGATGGACTATTGTGCCTTCGTTAAAGCCGTTGATGACGTGAAAGCCACACGACGTAGGCACTTTGAACCATCGGATATCGGTCGTACTGCCGGCTCGCGGCATAATGCCAACCCAACTAGGCAAACTCCCGTCCCACTTCCAATGATCCCCACCTGCCTTCAAGCGCTCGGGATCCATTGTCGTCGGAAAGATTGGAAAGATCACGTAATCAGTCGTGATCGCGAAGTCATGGACCATCCCGACATATGGGGGATCGAACCACTCTTCTTTAACAAGATTCCCACTTTTGTCCTCGATCAGGAAGCACATTGGCGACGAACCATCACCTTCACATTCATAGCTAAACAGAAGAAGCTCACCCGTAACGGGGTCTATCTTCGGGTGGGCTGTAACTGTTTTACTTTTAAGCTGCCCATTCCAAGTGAAATCGCCCAAGGTGGCTAGAGTGTCCGGATCGACAGCCATCGGCACATGGTCCTCCTTGAGCACCAGGAGACGGCCAGCGTGCCAAATTGGCGCGGTATTTGCGGTCCCTCGGCTTTTCCCGGCGACTTCAGGTTTATCAGTCCACGGATTGCGATATTTCCCATAGAGAGAACGTCGGGCAGCCCGCTCAGCTTTCCATCTTTCGGTCTGAATATAGCGCATCTTGAAATCGACATGGCCGTTCTCGAAGTTAAACATCGAGATCATCCCGTCCCCATTCACGTAAATGTCGTCTCCCAGATATGGCGGATATTGGGGATCCGGGCCGGAGCGATACCATCTACCATTAAGATCCGGGGGAACATCACCCTCCACCTCAAGATCATATATATCGCATTCAATTCTACTTGGAGTGTTGTATCCACTGAAAGAGAGACCGTCAGGAAATAGCTTAGTCATGAACGCATGCCTTTTTAAGTGTTACGCGCCTGCGCTTTGCTGCAGGAACATATTCAGCGAATAAAACATTATGAAGTTTGACTAGCGGCGCGAATAATCGTGTATCGGTTGGGATTGAGGACTCGCCTATATTCGATGGCCGCCCGTCGCTCCCACTATGAGGCACCTTCAGACGAGATCGGCACGAGTCCGCCATTTCACGACGCGTACGCGTAGCGTTGCCGCGTTCGCATCGCGGCGCTCCTATCACCATACATCCTCTCCTAACTTCCCAAACCGCTGCGTCCCTTCATCGGGATCATGCAAGCTATGAGCGATGTTGTCGGCGCATACATTGCAGGCGAGATTTACGATGTCAAGTGGAGAAGCGAGGCGGGTAGCCGTAGTTCGTGAGACCTCAATCGAACGCGCCACCTTCGGCTTCCAGATTGGGGAAGGGCCTGAAATAAAGTTTCGCGCAGTTCAGCGGCCAACTAAGTCGTGATCTGTAATTTGCGATCGCTTGGCGGTTGTCCCTTGAGGGTCTCAAGGATCTGCCCGCACTCGCCGACCCTGAGGCCGGTGGTGCTGTATCGGGTCTCACAAGGCCGGACGTTGCATTGACTTGAAGCGAGCTCGGCGGCCCATCCCTCGACCTTCGCAGATCATCCGACCCTGCGTTCCCTCGCGGGACACCGAAGTCGACAAGCTTTCTCACCGCAATCGGGAGGCAGGGGCGCAGATGCTCGCGAATGTCCGACAGATCGACAAAACCGGTCAATCGAGCGCAGCAGATGATCCGCCGGCACATGCCGCTCCAGGCTGAAGGTGTAGAACAGCGCCTCCTGCGCCACTGTCAGCTCGCCCATCATCGACCCGTCTCCGCCACTCGCGCAGACTGAATCAGGACACCGGCGCTACTTCAAGGCCGAGTCTTTTTAACGGATAGGGACGATAGCCGAATGTGGCGCACAGGCCGCGGATCGTGTTGTCGAGAAGCCGGTGTACGCCAGTTGGGCAAGGCTGGCCGCATCATGCGGATCGGTCTTGTTCGCCTTCATCGCCTTCAGGCTCTGGTGGGCCTGACGCGCGTCGATGCAGATGATCGCGACACCAAGTTCGCGCAGCCCGAGCGCAACCGACGGACTCATCCGGCCCGTTTCGATCACAGCGCGCTCAATGGGACCATAGCGCTCCAGCACCGCGGCGATCGCCTCTGACGTGCTGTCTACGCATTGCATTCCAACCTTGCGCCCATCGGCATCGACGACGCAGACGTGCGACGTTTCCATCGACAGGTCCAATCCGGCATAATTTCGGATCGAACGGTTCCGCAGCATAGCCACCTACTACGACAGGTACCCCAAGAACAATCTCGTCGCCATCAAGCTCGTCTGTACCCACATCTGCGCTGTGAAATCCGCAGCCCAGGCGGAGATACGACCTTTGAAATTTATGAATATGCCTGCGCACCTCCAATCTGACCCATACACATTCGATCGGGTATTTGGCTGCTGCGGATTTATCGACCGCTTGTCCGTAATCATTGAGAATACCCGAGGTTTCTGCCAAACTCCTCGCATGAGCAAAGATCGTCCCTACCACCATGGAGAGCTTCAGAGTGCGCTCCTTGACCTTGCCGTTGTTGAAATCGAACGGGTTGGCTACGGTAACCTTTCCCTTCGGGAAATGGCCGCCGCAACCGGGGTGTCTCGGGGAGCGCCTTATCGACATTTTGCTAACAGACGCCGTTTCCTGGAAGCCCTGATCTCTCATGGATTAAGGATGATTAATGACGGCTTGGCCCAAGCAGCCGAGCCTTATGAAGCGCCTATCGAAAAGGTACGTTCCGTATTTGATAGATACCTTCGGTTTTCCGAGGAGCATCCGCAATTATATCAACTATGTTTTGCAGCAGATATATTTATAGATCTCCCGGCGAGCGACGATTATATGCGAGACGTACAGAATAAGTTTAATATATTTTCTAATTATATATCTCTTTTGGTGCCGAAACATGATGAGCATTATTTAGAGGCTCTTGCAATTTCTTGCTGGTCTCTCCTGCACGGATTTGCGATGCTTTCGACCACCCGCCGCCTTCAACACATTTTGCACGATAAAAAGTACGATACTCTATGCAGATCATTTGTGATTGAAAAATGCCTTTCTTTGCCAAATGTTATGCCACGAGTGCGGCATGGAACTATGGTTATCGGCGCCGATTAGACCCCGATTACGAAGTACGCCTAGAAAGTTATGTAGATTATATATGGTGAGTTCCGCTATTCGTGATTTGGATAATTAGGCGTGCAATTTTCGACTTGATCATCTGTCATCCAACTCTGGATAAGTCATAGGAATTTAATGACATACAAGTCATATGCATTTTTGAGGGGAATAAAACTGACGAAGCCGTGATGACGCGCTATGACGAACGAGAGCTACGGAAGTCCGTTGGAGACAGCCCCACATGGCGGCTAAAGAACCGGGAAAAATAGGCCGGGTCCGGAAACCCGAGCGAGTAGCCGACTTCAGCGACCGTTAGATTTGTATAAAGTAGCGAGCGCCGTGCTTCGAGCAGAGGGCTCTGTTGCAAACTCTGACACGGTTTCCAAGATTGGGCTCATGTACTGTCAAGGTCAGTTGCGATGAACGATTT
>NZ_JBXAFX010000045.1:0-14317 GCF_058793515.1 Novosphingobium sp. GW835-FHT14H07 | reverse complement strand
CTGCGCGCGATCACCTCGGAATGCCGCGCGCGATCAAATCGGAACAGTGCGCGCGATGACCTCGGAATCCGCACTCCGACCAACTCAGGACACGATCAACCTTGTCGCAGCTCTGCGCGGCACATGGCACGGCTCTTACGCCATGTGCCGATGCCCTGCTCATGACGACAAAACGCCCTCATTATCGATCCGCCAAGGCATATCAGGGATCCTCGTCCATTGTTTTGCTGGCTGCAGTCCACGGGACATCATGCATGCCTTGCAGGGTACAGATCGAGTTCGAGGGATCGAACCCCGTCCAGCTCCAAGTCTTGACTCTAGGCGACAGGCTCAGCGCCTGTGGGATGATGCGATCGACGTTCATGGAACGCTGGGAGAGCGCTATCTCGTTGGCAGATTTCTGCTCCCGGACCTTCCCGACATCCGGTTCCATCCGCGGTGCCCTCTTGGCCGAAAGCCAAACACTGCGTTTCATCAAGCCCTGCTTGTGGCCGTGCGTGACCTAGGCCGGCTTGTGGCGGTTCAAAGGATCATCCTGGACCCTAGATCAGGCCGACATCGCGGCAAGTTCTTGCTGGGGAGCTGCGGGCAGGGGGCATGGCAACCAACATTGTCTGATGGGATGCTGGCAATTGCGGAAGGCTTCGAAGACGCGGCCGCCTTCACCCGTCTAACCGGCGTAACCTGCTGGGCGGCCATGGGCGCGGCTCGCTTGCCACTCCTACATCTCCCTCAGCACCTCAGCACGCTGATCATTGCCCAGGACAACGATGCACCTGGACGGAAGGCAGCGCATCAAGCGACCAAGACCTACGCCAGACCCGGCCTCCGAATTTCGCGAAGGTCTCCAAGCTCTGGCATCGACTGGGCGGAGTTCAACGAATGGATCCACCGTCGGGGCAGTAGCATCGGCGTATGACGCAAGGTGGGACAAAACTGCCGTTCTAAAGCGTTTGGCGGAAAGGCGGCTCTTGTCAGGAGCCAACAATCGGTGGTTGCGTATCTAATGCACCGCGATAAATCTGTGTTCGGGGGCTATTTCGTTGGATAACCGAGTATTCTGGATCTTCGAACGGCGCCTGCTGGGCCAGCATTTTCATGGGACGGGGACTAATAGGGTTTGGCTGGCGAATCCGACATCTGGGACGGCGACGAGTGGGAGGGCCATGTCCTTCACCTGCTCCAGGCGCAACACGGCGCACACAACGTTCAGAAGGTCCCTGCAAAGCATCTCGGTGATTGCGGGCTCGACTTCATCTGCCTGCACGAGCAGCTCGCGTATCAGTGCTACGCCGTCCAGGAGCCGGTCGACGTCGCGGTACGTGCGGACAAGCAGAAGTTGAAGATCACGGCCGACATCAAGAAGTTGTGCGATCCGAACGGCGGTGCGGCGGCCATCCTGAAGGGCCAGAAAATCAAGCGCTGGATACTGGCCGTGCCGCTGCACGACAGCAAAGCGGTAGTCGAGCACGCGGCGAAGAAGGCGGCTGAGGTCAGGGCGAAGAAACTGCCGTATGTCGATGACGACTTCCAGATCATCATTCAGGATCGGGAGACCTTCGATGCCGACACGTGGAATCACAGAATGCTTCTGCGGAAGCGCATCCGCCCGATAGTGCCGGAGCCCACAAACGAAGACGTTGCGGCAGTATCCGACGGGGATCAGAGCTTGGCTGACAATCTTCGCGCCAAAATGGTGAAACGTGTGTCGGACCCCGGCGAGTTGGAGGACGTCGTCGATGATCTGCTCCGCGTGTTCGTTCAATCGGAGAATGCAAAGGACGCGCTGCGTTCCATGGCGCCGGACGCCTATGAAAACGTTGTCCGCCTGATCTCGGAAAGGTTGAGGCGACTGCGGCTCGGATCGCGCAGGCTTGTCGGCGACCCCTTGGACGCCGAGATCGACTCTCTGAAGACCGCGATACTGGCGGCAGTTCCAAACCTCGATCCCGGCACGGCCGACACGATCGCGCTCGGTGCCGTGAGCGATTGGCTCATGCGCTGCCCGCTGAAGCTCGACTGATATGGAAGAGGCCAATCGCATCCGGTCGAAGCTGACCGGCGAGTTCTCAGTGACACAGCGCCCCGAGCCGATCCCAGGCGACCTGCGCCTTGGTTGGGGCGTCTCGCTGCTGCTGCTCGTTCTGGCGTCGTCACGCGGGCAGCGTTGCAGTCTGCAGAAGGTTCATTTCCTCGCCCATTTGAGCCGCACGGCTAAATCGCGACAGCAGATGCGTGAGGTCCTTGCGAGGCGTAGGGGGCCGGTTGACCTTTCGGTCCGCATCGAGCCTTGGGTAAACCGGGCAGCGGCGTTCGCCGCCGCCACCGGGCTCGTTCACGTTCGGGACGGCAAGGCCCTGGCGCTGTCCGACGAAGGCAAGAAGGCGGTGGCGGCGATCCGGAAGGAGAAGCTGCTCGAGGATGAAGCCTCGTTTCTCGATGACGTCGGCAAGCTGACGACGGAGCAGGTGGTGGAGCGGATAATGAAGATGGAAGCATTCTGATGCTCCGCATCAGGCATATCAGGCTGCGCGCTGAAACGACTGGCGGTCTATACGGAACCGACGTCAGGCTTGACGGCGGACTGACCGTTCTCCACGCGCCCAACACGTCCGGCAAGTCGACTGTCCTCCACGCGTTTCTCTATGCTTTAGGTCTTGAGCAGATGCTCAGCCCGAGGCGCGAGATCCCTCTCTCCTACGCGATGCGGGAATACGTCCAGGATCCCGCCAACGGGGTCGAGCACAAAATCCTCGAGTCGTACGTCGCCGTAGAAATTGAGAACGCCAGTGGTCAGATGATGACGGTGCGGCGCAACGTAATCGCCGAAGGTGATCGACGGCTGATAAGCGTCATTGGTGGCCCGGAGCTGACCGAAGGCCCCGGCGACTATGCCCGCCGAGATTACTTCGTGATGGACGCTGGCGGCGCTCAGCGGGAGGCTGGCTTCCATCGGCTCCTGGCTGAGTTCATGAGCTGGAACCTGCCGATGGTGAAGAGGTTCGATGGCGGCGACTGCCCGCTATATGTCGAAACCCTATTCCCGCTGTTCTTCGTCGAGCAGAAGGTGGGTTGGACCGCGATACCCGGCGCGATACCGACTCAGTTCAGGATACGAGAAGTCCACCGGCGAAGCGTCGAGTTTCTGATGAATTTCGATACCCACGACATGGAGCTTAGGCGTCAGGACCTCGAACTGCGCATGGGCGCGGCAAAGACCGATTGGGCAAAATCCGTCGATACAATCGTTGCGCTTGCCACGGCATCGGGGTTCAGAGCCGCACGCCTGCCGATGGCGCCGACCGTGTTGGGAAGCGATGTCGAAACCGCCTATCTTGAATACCAGCAGAACGGCGAATGGCTGCGCTTGCAGACGCGCATCGCGGCTCTGGCGGAGCAGCTTGAGACGCTCGAGAACGAATCCATCCCCGAGGTGGAAGGTGTAGTCGAAGGCGCGGCGGCGGAGGCCGAGGCACTCAGCGCCGAGATCATGTCATTGAACACGGAACGGTCGACGATTTTCCGGGATCGACAGGCCGAACTCGTCCAGCAGGCGTCGACCGCACAGCGGATCGCCCAGCTCGAGGAGGACCTTCTGAAGAACAAGGACGCTCTAAAGCTCCAGAACTTTGGCTCCACGCTTTCACGCGAGCTCGACCCCAACCACTGTCCGACGTGTGAACAGGCGATCGATCGGTCGCTTCTGCCACAGGGGACGTTGGAGTCGGTGATGTCCATTGAGGACAATATTGAATACCTCAGCGCCCAGAGGAAGGTGTTCAAGCGGCTCGCCGATCGTTCGGTCGCCATGATCCGCGAACTAGACCTGGAACTGGTATCGACGGGCGAGGAAGTCAGACGTAAGTCGGCACGTCTACGCGCTCTGAAGTCCGATCTGATCGCTCCTTCACATGCCGCGTCTGCGGCGTTCATCGAAGAACGACTTCGGCTCGAAC
The DNA here is from genome assembly GCF_058793515.1 of Novosphingobium sp. GW835-FHT14H07. Classification (NCBI taxonomy): domain Bacteria; kingdom Pseudomonadati; phylum Pseudomonadota; class Alphaproteobacteria; order Sphingomonadales; family Sphingomonadaceae; genus Novosphingobium; species Novosphingobium sp. GW835-FHT14H07. The sequence continues at coordinate 10,361 of NZ_JBXAFX010000045.1, read as the reverse complement.
AGGAACTAGTTCGCATCGGCGACACTTTGGGGCGGTTCGAGCAGCAGCTTGATGCGTTGAGCGAGCAGGCACGAGCCTGGCGGGATATGCTGGCCGAACGCGCCGACCTGCCGGAGGCGAGGCTGAGCGACGAGGACATCGGCAAGCTGTCAAAGCTGGAGACCTCGATCCGGTCCCAGCTCGTCAAGTATGGGTTCGGCACTTTCCCGGCGAAGGACCTCACTTTGTCGCATGACAGTTACCGGCCGGAGAAAGAGGGCTTCGAGATCGGCTTTGAGCTTTCCGCTAGTGACAGCGTTCGACTGAAGTGGGCCTATCAACTCGGGCTGCTGGACGTTTCCCATGGCGGCACGACCAACCATCCAGGTCTGGTAGTTTTCGACGAACCCCGACAGCAGGAGGCGGCAGAGGCGAGCGTCGCTGAGCTGCTGTCGGAGGCGTCCAGGATAGCGAATGGGCGTTCTCAAATCCTCATCGCCACTAGCGAGGACCTATCGAAAGTGAAGGGATTCCTGGAGGGAATCGAATGCCAACTGCTGGTGTTCGATGGAAAGATGATCGCACCGATATCGGTCGATGCCGGTTCCTGACAAGTACTCGGCGTCCGCCTCAAACCGCACCGCGAGCGGCCAACTATTCCGCGTCCAGCATTCGAATGATCGGATTTGGCGTAAGCGGACATTTGCGAAACCGCACCGGAACGGCAATTTTTGGTTGGATTTTGCCTCTGCGGGGGACTGTCGGCTTTCGGTTAGCCAAGCCACCCTCAACCAAACTCTTGCGCCACCAAACCTAAACCCTCTGACACCGGAGCCATAGATATCCCGACCCCCGCGTCACGCGCATATGACGCCCAGTTGGAAAGCGCTGCACGCACGTCGTCTACGATGGAAGCCGTGCGCTTCGGCGAAACCCCATGGACCTTTGCGAGCTTCTCGACATGCTCACGGGTAATGGTGCGACCTTCACCCAAGACGGCCATGTAATGCTCGCCGCCGGGGCCGTTTGAGAACGTGAGGTCGAAGGCGGGCGCGAGCCGCCAGTCCCCTTGGTCGTCCATCAGGTAGGCGTGCTGGCGAACATGGTCGTCACGGTTTCGCGCAAGCACGTTGAAGACCATGCGCCGAAAGGCCTGCTCGACGTCTGCCATGCTGTGGGTGATGGCCAAAGTCGCCTTCAGGAACCCGTCGTAGTCGACGCTGGGCATATGCGGCGACGCTTCAAGCGCTCCGCCGAGGCTCACCATGTGCAGCCGCTTGCCCGGTGCCGGTCGATCGAAGCGTCTTGTCGCGAAATGACCCGGACCGCTCGACGCCGGGATCAATCGCGTCTCCGCCATATCGATGCCTGCGGCGCGGGCCATCCGGGCGTAGGCCTCTTCCAACGGCCCGATATCGGTGGGGTCATTGGTCGCTGCAAACTTGACGATCCATTCCTCACCCGCGTTCTTGCTTCCCGCTGCAGCGAGCTCGTCTCCGGCGGAAAGCTTGCCGTCCGCGTCGATCGCCACGTGAACTTTCGGCCGCGCTCCGCCCGAGCCGCCGCCCAGGCGTGCCAGCAGCGCTTCGAGTTCTGTCTCCTCGCCGAGCAGAACCTGGCGGGACTCATCAGCCAGAGCATCGAGATCGATGGTACCTGAAGCCTCGAAACCAAGCGTGTCGGGCTGGAAGACGAGGGCGCCCCGACCTTTCGTGCCCACAAGGGCAAGCCGGTCGACCGCATTAAGGTCTTCGAACCGGTGACCCATCCTTTGAAGGCGCCGCTTCAAAAGCAGCAAGCCCCAGGCGTCGGGCAGGCAGTCTGAAAGGAAACCGTGGAGGCCCTCGAATATTCGGCTGCGGGCAGGGTGCAGGCCTGTCTCAGCCGGATAGTGCAGCGGAGCAATCGGAAGGCGCGCAGCGATGATCTCTGCCGACCATTCGAGCTGAGCCAATCCGCTGGCCATTGCCAGCCTGCCGACAGAACGCGGCGCTACAGTCTCGTCGGTCAGCAGTCCAACCGCCAGGGGCGTTCCCGGAGCCAGCTTCATGAGTCAATTCCGCCTGAGCGCCCGCTGGCACGCTGGCGCTGCCGCTTGGCTGCCTGGCGCTGCTGTGCAAGCAGTTCATCCATGTTGGTCGCCGGAACTTGCGGGAACAGCGCTACAATGCCCTCATCGCAGCGCAGTGCAATGGCAGTGCGAACAAGGTCTTCGATGGATGCCCTGCCTTCGGTTTCCATCCGCCGCCATGTTCTGTGGGCCACGCCTGCTCTGGCAGCTGCCGCTTGCTGGGTAAGATCGAGAGCCAGGCGGCGGGCCTTGATCCGCTTACCGAGGTGCGTCAGCTGATCCTGGAGGGTGAGTAGCATGGGCCATATATGGCCGATAAGCTTCGCAAAGTCAAATTATGGGCCATATTTGGCCCGAGAATCTCTATTGCCACCTGGCTAAATCTCGGCCGCTTTTCCTAGCTGAACCTTGGTCTGCGCCTTTTGCGCAATTCCAAGCGCCCACGCTGTCGGGGCGGAAGGGGAGGGGGATGCTCTGATGCGCATCAGCATCAGGAGCAGCGCATGACCGATCTCTTCACCCAGTTCGACACCCGTCTTGATCAGGCCTTCGACGAAGTCGCGCTGGAGCTTGCCGGTGGATCGCTCACCAAGATGTCGCTCTTTGACGCAATGAAGCGCCTCTACGGCGGAAGCTCGGCTGAAGGCCGCTGGGCACAGCGTGATGCCTATGATCTCCTCGAAGCAGGGATGACCCGCCACCTTTTGAGGTCGCCTGCTCCGGTGCGGTTGGACGACATCACCGCTTTGAGTCTTCTGGTTGAGCAACTGCCAACCCATACGGTCAGGAGCGAAGACCAGATCCGGTTTCAACAGTTCTCCACGCCCGCCGATCTTGCGGCACTCGCGACTGTCCTTGCGCAGCCCCGGCCAGACGACATCGTGCTGGAGCCGAGTGCGGGACATGGTGCGCTCGTGGCCAGCCTACCGACAGTCAGACAGCTACACCTCAATGAGCTTGATCCCAAACGCCGTGAGAAACTCGCTCTGCTGTTCAAACATGCCAAGCTTACCGGGATCGACGGTGCGATGCTGGCTTCCGCGCTGGATCCTTCGCTGCGCCCCAGCCTGATTCTCATGAACCCCCCGTTCTCCCGTTCGGAGGGAAGGGGCGTCGATCAATTCGCTGCTGTCCGCCATCTGCGCGCCGCGCTCGGTCGATTGGCTCCTGGCGGCAGACTTGTCGCTATCATGCCGGACTGGTTCACCACCAGCGCTAGGCTCTCGAAAATCTATGACCAGACTTTCGAGAACTGCACGGTGCAAACAGCTTGCCGCCTTGCCAGGTGCTACCACAAGCAGGGGACCAGCGTGCCGGTTCGCCTCTACGTGATCGACAAGGTTCCCGGAAACATACGTCCTGCAATCCTCGCTCGATCGACTGTCGCCGAGATTGCCGCGGCGGTTGCAGTGGTGAAGCGGGCAGTCGGTCCTTGCGAGGCTTCACCAATTTACGCACGGCAGCAGACCAAGCCCGGCACGCTTTTCAAGGCGATGCGCACAAGTGCAAAGCCGCCTGCGGCAAAACCGCGCGTAATCGAAGCGCCATCGATATCGCCGCTTGTTTTTCGCAGCCTGGCAACGCCGCGCCCTCTGGGCGAGCAGGCCGGTGTCTATCTGCCCTACCGCCCGAGCCGGATCGACATCGATGGTGCAAAGGCGCACCCGACCCCGCTGGTGGAAAGTGTGGCCATGGGCTCCATACCAGCGCCGGTGCCGGAGTATTGCCCCAGCCTGCAGGGCCGCATCCTCAAAGAAAGCCTGCTTTCGGAAGCGCAGCTCGAGACGGTGATCTATGCCGGCAATGCCTGGCAGCAGTATCTGCCGGGCAAGTTCGTCCCGGCTGACGAAGGTGTCGCTCTCACTCTGGCCGAAGACGGACACAGCTACCGCAAGGGCTACTTCCTCGGTGATGGCACTGGCGCGGGCAAGGGCCGACAGATTGCCGCCTGCATTCTAGACAACTGGCTAGCCGGACGCCGCAAGGCGATCTGGGTATCCAAGAACGAGAGCCTGCTCGAAGATGCGCGCCGGGATTGGAGCGCGATCGGCGGGATGACTGCCGACATTCAACCGCTCTCCAGCTGGAAAATCGATCAGCCAGTGCCGTTCCGCGAGGGGATCCTCTTCGTCACGTACCCTACGCTGCGCAGTCAGAGGCAGGATGCGACCCGCCTGAAGCAATTGCTGGACTGGGCCGGGGCGGATTTCGAAGGTGTCATCGCCTTTGATGAGAGCCACGAAATGGGCGGGGTGGCAGGAGGCGAGGGCGCCCGCGGGAGCAAATCAGGTTCCCAGCAGGGCATCGCCGGCGTCATGCTCCAGAACCATCTGCCCAAGGCCCGCGTGCTCTATGCCTCGGCGACCGGGGCCTCTGAAGTCAACAATCTCGCCTATGCGGTTCGGCTCGGCCTTTGGGGACCAGGAACGGCGTTTGCCAACCGCGAGGATTTCATCAGCCAGATCAGGGCAGGTGGCATCGCTGCGATGGAGCTGGTGTCGCGCGACCTTAAGGCCCTTGGGCTTTACCAGGCACGGGCGCTGAGCTTTGCCGGGGTCGAGTACGAAATCCTCAAGCACGACCTGACGGCCCAGCAGATCGCTGTCTACGACACCTATGCGGATGCTTGGGCGATTATTCACCAGAACATGGAGGAGGCGCTCGCGCTGACCGGTGTGGTCGACGAGATCGACGGCAGCACGCTGAACGGCGGCGCGAAGGCCGCAGCCCGCAGCCGCTTCGAAAGCACCAAGCAGCGCTTCTTCAACCAGCTGCTGCTTTCGATGAAGCTCCCGACTCTGATCAGCGCCATCAATAAGCACCTGGACCAGGATGACGTGGTCGTGGTTCAGCTGGTCTCGACCGCCGAAAGCATCCTCGACCGAAGGCTCGACAGCCTTTCACCCGAAGAGCGGGCCGAACTCGACCTTGATCTCAGCCCGCTTGATGCGGTCATCGAATACCTCGAGCGAGCTTTTCCCACCCAGCAGATGACGTTCTACACCGACGACACCGGTGCTACCCGTTCGACGCCGATGTTCGACGAGGACGGCCGCCCCGTGCACAACCAGGCTGCGATCGCCCGGCGCGCCGAGCTGATCGAGCATCTTTGCGCGATGCCGCCAATCAAGCCAGCCCTCGACGGGATCATCGAACACTACGGGACGGATAAGGTCGCAGAAGTCACCGGGCGCACAAAGCGCCTCATTTCTCAGGCCGATGGTAGCCAGCGCCTCGAGACCCGTTCCCCCCGAACGAACCAGTCGGAGACCGACCAGTTCATGGATGGCCGCAAACCCATTCTCGTCTTCAGCGATGCAGGCGGAACGGGGCGTTCCTACCATGCCAGCCTCGACGCAGCCTGCCAGAAGCGCCGGGTGCATTTCCTTCTAGAGCCGGGCTGGCGCGCTGACCGGGCCATCCAGGGCCTCGGCCGCACCCATCGCACCCATCAGGCGAACACCCCCCTATTCAGGCCGGTCACGACCAACTGCAAAGGTGAGCTGCGTTTTACCAGCACGATCGCGCGGCGTCTCGACAGCCTTGGCGCACTGACGCGTGGCCAGCGCCAGACCGGTGGTCAGAATCTGTTCGATCCAGCGGACAATCTCGAAAGCCCTTATGCCAAGGCCGCGCTCACCAGCTGGTTCGCCCTTCTGGCAGACGGGAAGCTCAAGAGCGTGACCTTGTCCGACTTCGAGCGCCGCAGTGGATTGACGATCGTCTCCCAGGATGGGGTGCTCGAAGAAGACCTTCCCCCTATCCAGCGGTGGCTCAATCGGATTCTTGCCCTGCCGATCGGTATGCAGAACGCAATCTTCGATGAATTTCTCGGGCTCGTTGAAGCCCGGGTTTCCGCAGCGCGTGAGGCCGGTTCTCTCGATGTGGGCGTCGAAACGATCCAGGTCGAAAGTGCCGACGTCATCGAAGATATTGTGCTGCGGACGGATGCACGGACCGGGGCGACCTCGCACCTCCTCCAGCTCGCGCTCAGGACGCGTACCCGGCCAATCACGCTGGAAAGGGTGAAGCAGCGCCTCGACCTGTCGGACGGGTGCGTGCTGATGCACAATACCAAGAGCGGCAGGGCGGCGCTGGCTGAGCCGTCCCGGCATTTCATGACCGATCGGGGCGACCTGATCCGCCGCGTCATTCTCCACCGACCGCTGCGCCGCGAATACCATCACCTTGATGATCTTGCCGAGTCTGCGTGGGCGGAATGTCCTCGGGAGACCTTCGAGCAACTCTGGTGTGCCGAAGTTGCTGAGCTGGCCGAGAAGCTGACAACCGAGAAGATCTACCTAGCCACAGGACTGCTGCTGCCGATATGGTCGAGCCTTCCGATCGACTATCTGGAAGTGAGGCGAATCGTTGATGAGGAGGGACGCAGCTGGCTCGGCCGCATCGTTCACGAGCTCGACGTCGCAAACCTTTTGCAGAAGTTCGACATTACCTCGAGTGTCGAACTCTCGGAGCAAACGATCCTCAAGGCGCTCGGCGAGCATCGGACGATCCCTATCAAGCAACCGTTCGAAGCCACCATCAAGTCCTCGCGGGTCGCCAACGAGCAGCGCTACGAGATCGTTGGCGCCCCTGTCGATCAGCTACCCTGGTTGAAGAGCATCGGCTGTTTCACCGAGATCATTTCGTTCCGCACAAGGGTGTTCATTCCGACGAAGGAAGCACCGTCGGTCGTCGGCGCGCTGTTTCAAGCATAAGAAACATAAATATTGGGAACAGCGATGCCGAATTCCTCGGATGAGGCCTAACGCTTCACGCCTCGCCGGAAACGCAATGACCGGTCAGCGACTTTCCTATTAATGGGCACCACATGCGCCGCACGGATTGGCGAGAATTGGGACTTACCCCCTTGGGCGCGTGACGTGTTCGACAGCAGGTTTTGCCGGAAGCCGTCAATCTATGTTCGCCCGAGTGGACCGACAGCGGCGGGATCGACTGATTGGCGGGCCAAGCCTGATCACCTCCGATCGGACGGCCATGGGACCGTGCACGTAAGAGCCTTTCTGCTGCGAGGAGAGGTAGATTCCCAAGACGGCTTTACGGGTTTCGCTCCCCAGGGTGCCCGCGACGACACGTAAGGGTGACCACACCCGGTGCATCCTCAAATGCCTCGCCTTCCTCAAAGCTTACTCCCGATATTCGCCTATAAGGCGTAGGAGCTCCTGGCGTGTGATCTTCGACGTAGTTTTCCTCGCGAAAGCCCCTTCGCAATACTGCCGCCTTCGCTTCATCCATGGTAGCCCGAACGCTGACTGAAATAAAATTGGGAGGCGCAGTGCCGGGGCCGCGATAAAACGGCTTCATCGCGCCATTATCGTCCATCTGCCAGCCAGTCACGCTTACAACTGGTAAGTCAAAAACCCTCATTGATGCTGTAGGCTGGAACACGACCGAGCCGTCTCCGCCTCCTTCGATCTCGCGGATGATCTTATTTTTCAACATCGCTCTTATCGCGATCGCGGCTTCGGGAAGTGTTCTGCAACTAAGTTGATTCTCAAGAGCTTGAGCCGCTAAGTTCATTGGTGATGGGCTAGTAACATTATGAGGCGCGGGCTTTTCGATTACTTCCTCAGCTAGAGACGGCCCAGATGCATTGCTAGCGGCATCTCCTAAAGCTGCTGCTTCGCTGTTGCAGGCCGATAAAAACATGCAAAGGCTCACGAATTGTATGCGGCTCATAGCTCACCTCTAAGCAACTAAGCATGTGCCTCTGGACAGCTATCGACCGCAGCACAAGACCATCTTTGCGTCCGGCCTCGGACGGGGAGCTCGCCGCATCGCGGCGCCTTCGCAGTAGGCTGTGCCGGGCTGATCGCTGTTGAAGAAGCATGCCACGCTGGTCATCCGCAGGGGTGAAAACCACTAACCCTAAGGCCTGCTTGAACCTGACAAACAAGGGAAGGGGGAGGGGATCTGTGCCCCGGTGATGGCCGGGAGCAGATCAGGAGTGACAGAGATGCTGATTCCCTTTTCCAAGCTCTATCTGAGCGATGCGAACGTGCGCAAAACACGCAACGACCAAGAAGATGCGCAGCTTTCTGCGGACATCGAGGCCCGCGGGCTCTTGCAGAACCTGCTGGTGACCAAGAGCAAGAAGCGCGGCCAGTATGCGGTGATCGCCGGTGGCCGCCGCTTGCGCGCTATTGGCATGATCATCGATCGCGGTGCTTGGGCTGCGGATGCCGAAGTCGAATGCAAGCTGCTCGAGGGTAGCGAAGATACCGCGGGCGAAGCCTCGCTCGCCGAGAACTTCCAGCGGGTGGGCATGTCTCCGGCTGAAGAATGCCGCGCCTTCCAGCACTTCATCAAGGAAGGCAGCGATATCGCGGCCGTGGCCAAGCGTTTCGGACTCACCCAGCGGTTCGTCGAAGGCCGGCTGCGCCTTGCCAATCTGGCAGTGCCGATCTTCGAGGCTCTCGCCGCCGGCGACATCACCCTCGAAATCGCCAAGGCCTATGCTGCGACCGACCAGCACGAAGTGCAGATGCGCGTCTTCGAGCAGATGCGCCATGCCTACAACCCCAGCGCCGATGCCATTCGCCGCATGGTCGCCACCGGCTCGATGCGCGGTAATGACCCTATCGCGCTTCTGATCGGCGAAGATGCCTATGTGGCTGCCGGCGGCAAGGTCGAGCGGGATCTGTTCAGCGATGCGGGCGAGGATCGCTGGATCGATATCGAGATCGCGCACCGGCTCGCCTCCGAAAAGATGGAAGCGGAAGCCGAGCGCCTGACCTCGGAGACCGGTCTCGCCTGGATCAGCCCGGTGGCCGCAAGCAATTCCTGGCAGGCGCGCAGCGAGATGGGCGTCTCCGCTGTCCGGCTCCCGCCCGTGCCCCTCTCGGAAACGGCGCGCGCCCGCATCGACGAGATCGATGCCCGGATCGATGAGATCAACGCGATCTTCGATGAAGGTGAAGAGCAAGAGGACGTCGATTTCGGAAAGCTCGAGGCCGAGTACGAGGCTCTTGATGCCGAACGCAGCGACCTCAACAATCCGGTTCGCGAGCTGCCCGAAGAATGGCGCGGTGAAGTCGGGCGCTTCCTCGTGCTCACCACCCGGGGCGAGATGGTTCTCGAGGCCGATTACTACAGCGAGAAGCGGCTGTCGTTCGAGACCGATGACCAAGGCAATGTGACCGCGACGGCAGAAGAGCCGGCACCGACCCCAGGGAGCCGCGCAAGCGGTGCTCCCGCACGGCCTGAGGCGATCGCACCTGGAAGCGAGAAGCCGATCAGCGCGAGGCTGTTCGACGAACTCGCCGTTCAGCGCCGCAATATCCTTTCGGCCTGCCTGATCGGCGATCCGGGGCTTGCCCTCGATTTCGCCATCTTCGCGCTTGCAGACAATCGCAGCTATGAGGGGAAGGGCACCTCGATCAAGGCGGGACGGCCGAGCGATCCTGCGACCGGCGAGGTTCCGCAATCAGCGGCCGAGGGCATTCTCGCCGAGGCTGAGGATGGTCTCGACAAGGCATGGCAAGAGCAGGGCAGTGTTGCGGCCCGTTTCATCGCCTTCCGCGACCTCGAAGATGACGCCAAGGCGGCCTGGCTTGCCTATGCGGTGGCGCTCTCGCTCGAGGCCAAGAAGGGCTATGGATCCGAGTATCATCCGGTTCATGCCGTGCTTGGGTCGATGCTCGATGTCGACGTTGCGGCTCTGTGGCGGCCGACTGCCGAGAATTTCTTCGACCGGGTGAGCAAAACCTCCTGCCTCGCTGCGCTGACCGAGGTTGGCGGAAGTGACCTTGCAGCACGCTATGCGGCGTCCAAGAAGGCGGACCTCGCCAAGACGTGCGAGACGATCTTCGCCGGCAAGGCGATCATCGAGCAGGAGGTCAAGGAAGCCGCCCTTGCCTGGCTGCCCGAGGCCATGAAGTTCAGTGCGGCCATGCCGGAGGGCGCACAAAGCGCTGATCCTGACGCCTCCGAAGACGGCACGGCCGACATCGACGCGATCGAGGGGGTGGACGCACTGTCGGATGCCGAAGAGGAACCCGAAGGCGCCGCCGAAGACTCGGCAGTGGCTGCCTGAACGCCTCACCCTCCTCCTGATGTCCTGGCCCGGTCGCTCACTCGAGTGACCGGGCCTTTTTCTTCCAAGAAGGGAAATGCCGATGCGCCGCGGACCAAAGCGCGATGTCGCGCAGGAAATTACCAATCTCATCATTGCACGGATCGAGGCCGGCACAATGCCCTGGCGGCGGCCCTGGAAAACGTATGGCCCGCCCCGTCTGCAAGGGGGATTTTGAAGTGTTCTGATCAGTCTGCGTCAACGTATGCGGTCTCA
>NZ_JBXAFX010000044.1:0-15505 GCF_058793515.1 Novosphingobium sp. GW835-FHT14H07 | reverse complement strand
ACGCCCGGCCTCCGCTTCCCCCCACACGTCATCTACGATGTCGCTGACCCTTCAACTGCGATGTCGCTGTGCAGGCCTATTCCTCGCGTCTCGTTTGACTGGCAGATGATAGTCATCTGTGGGGTCAAATCGAGACGTTTTTTTGTCTGATGCTTCTGCGCCCTCGTGGACAATCGTGATGACACCCCGCAACTGAGGCTTCGAGACGTGCACTGCCGATCGTCGTCGATGCAGTGCAGTCTCCGCTATCGGGTGACGCCGGCCTTTGGCCTGGCTTCCTTCCGGAATGCCACCTCCGACATGCGACTCCCCCCAAACCTTTGATCTCAGCACATAGCCGCCAAGTCCCTGAGAAAGCACACCGAACACGGTTTGACCGTAAGGCGTTTCGGAACGAATCTCGTGTAATTGCAGGAGTTTAGGCGGAAATTAGCGACCCTGGGGAGCGGTGAAACATGTTTCGGGCACCGACGGGCAACGTCTAAAGGTCGTGAAATCAGACATATAGCGCCGCAACATGTTTCGGATCGCAAAGCGCTTTTCATGGCGTTTCGGCTACGGTATAAGAACTGCCGCGGTATCCAAGCCATGCATAACCTTGTGAGGTTTGCATGGGTAAAGTCTTCAAAGGCATCGGCATCGGTCTGTCCGAGGAGGTGCTGCGCGAGCTGGATGCATTTGCCACCAGCAAGGGTGTTTCGCGGGCTGAAGCGATCCGGGCTTCGATTGCCGTTGGCCTCCCCCTCCTCAACCTTGGCATCGCGCTCAATGCCGAACGCGCTCTGACGATCCTCGAGCATACTCAGCTCGCGCTGTCGCTTCTGGTTGAACGGCAATACCCCGAGGACGTCAACGAGCTCATCGATATGGCTCTGCGCAACGTGCGTGAATACCATGCGTGAGGACATCCGTTTCAGCAAGAAAGCCGTCACGCTAACTCACGACTCCGCGCGCGGAAAAGTGAAGCGAAATGCCGGCAATTTCACTCGCGGATCGCAGCTGTTTCACCATCAGATTCTGATGACCTGGGCAGGGGTGCGTATCCCTCTTTACACATGGGCCGGGACAACGCTCTGTCTGCTGTCCCTGCTCGTTGCGATCACCTTCAAAGACCATGAGGTGAACCTTGTTCTAATGCGGGTCCTTGCCGAGTTCTGGAACTGGGTCGGACTGAACCCCATGAAGTCCGTCAACCTGACCCTCCCGTCGGGCGATATGGTGCAGGGCCGGATGCATATGGTGCCCTTTCATCCCGCCGTCATGGCGGCATGGGGAAAGGCCATTCAAGTGACCGTCTCAGCCATGCTGGGATCGGTCTTCATTTGCGTGCCGCTGACGATCTGGTTCTTTGACTACTCGCGACGCCGCGGGTCAGAAATTCTCACCGAGCGCCATGAGCGCGGTGCGGTCAAGGTCGAGCGTGATGTGCTCATTGCGGCGATCAAGCAGTACAACTGGAACGAGCACCAGAAGGAATGCCTTGCCCGGGTTCCGGCAGAGGACCCCGATGCGGTTCTCAAGGAGAGCCTCAAGAGCCGCACTCGCCGCGGACTTCACCAACCCTACAGGCTGGCTGGTGTCCCGTTCCCTTGGCGCCTCGAGCAGAGCCACGCGATGTTCATCGGCACCACTGGAGCAGGCAAGACAACCGAGCTCAAGAAGATCGTCGCACAGGCGCGCGCGCGGGGCCATCGGTGCGTCATCTTCGACCTCACCGGGACCTTCGTCGAGAGCTTCTACGAAGAGACCACCGACTTCATTCTCAATCCGATGGATCAGCGTTGCCAACCCTGGTCGATCTTCAACGATTGCGACAACTATGCCGAGTTCATGAGTGCCGCCAGCGCACTGGTCCCGAGCGGCCGCAATGCGGACGATGATTTCTGGCAGAAATCGGCCCGCACAATCTTTGTCGAAATGTGCATGAAGATGATCAAGCTCGGCATCCGCTCGAACGGCGGGCTTGCCTACTTCCTGATGCACGCCGACCTCAAAACAATCAGCCGCTATCTCGAAGGAACTATCGCAGCTCCGTTGATGTCGCCGTCAGCTGCAAAAATGGCCGAAGCGATCCGGGCAACCTTCAATGCGAACGCCAACGTATTCCGCTTCTTGCCTGAGCCGGCCAACGGTCAGCCCGGCTTCTCGATCAACAAGTGGATGACCGAGGATGTAAAGGAAGGATCGATCCTTTTCATCACCTCGACCCACCCAGACCTTGTGCTCAATCGGCCGCTGCTGACCTTGTGGATGGACATTGCCGTCAACGCTCTGTTTCGCATGGGCCGGACCCGCAATCTGCGCACCTGGTTTCTCATTGACGAAGTCCATGCGCTCCATCGTCTGCCCGCCATCGAGAACGGCCTTCAGACCGCCAGAGGGGTCGGCGGCGCCTTCATTCTGGGAATGCATTCCTTCGGTGCCTTGCAGGACACTTACGGGGAGAATGGCGCGACGCATCTCACGTCTCTCGCTGGCACCAAACTGATCCTCAAACTGGCCGATCCGGCGACTGCCCAACGCTGCTCGGAATTCATTGGCCGGCGCGAGGTCAGGCAGATGGATGAGGCCTATTCCTATGGCTACAACAGCAACCGGGATGCTTCGACCATCACACCGCGCACTCAGGTGGCCGAACTCGTCTTCCCGGACGACATTTCCAACCTTCCGTCGATGCACGGCTTTGTGAAGTTCCCGGACGGATTTCCGGCAGCCCGGATCGAGCTCAGTTGGAAAGATTACAAGGCGCGCGCGCCCGGCTTCGTGCGTGTCACGGATATGCGCGCGGCAGACTATGTTCCAACGCCCGAGCAAGCCGCAGAGATGCTGATGAGGGCAGGTGAGGAGAGCGGTCCGGACAGGCAGCCGCAGCGGTCTGAAAAGCCCGTCGATGCGGAGCGCACCGATGCCGAGCAGGAAGCGGAAAGGCTGCGCGAGGAGATCGAGCGATCGGTCGAACGAACCGTCGAAGAGGCTGAACGAGTTTTGCGCGAACAGCGCAAGGAGGAAGAGAGCGCTGGGCCACCGACGCGCGATCACGACCCCCACAGCGCCTTTAAGTTCAGCAAGTCTGGCGAGAAGGACAGACGCGAGAAGCAGCAATTCGCTTTGAAGGATGTCGAGGAGCGTTCCGCTCGGGCGCAGAATCGCACCGATCAGCAGCGCGACAGGGATGCGCGGGATGCGGGCCAGGAGAGCGAGATCCAGCGTGAAAACATCCATGGCTTCGGGGCCGAGGACAAGCGCCGCGCAGAGCCTTCGATTGATGACGATCAGGAGCCGGAACGATGACGGTTCACATCACTGTCCGGAAGCCGGCACCAGCATCCTGCGTTGCCTTCGGCCTACGGCTGCGGACGCTGCGAGCGGCGCTTTCCAAGACGCAGGGCGAGTTCGCCTCGGACCTCGGAATCGCGGTGAAGACGGTCAAGAATTATGAAGGCGGTCACAGGGATCCGCCAGCCACTCTCGTCGCGCTTGTCTGCATCAAATTCACTGTCGATCCAGCCTGGCTTCTGCTGGGCGATGCCGCTCGTCCAATGTTCCAGTCAACGCCTCGGGAAGGGGCCTGACATGCTCTCGGTCGCATCAGTGGGATCGGCAGGAGGCGCAGCCAACTATTTCGCCAAGGATGACTACTATGTTGGCGATGGCCCGGCTGAGCTCAGCGAGTGGGGCGGGAAGGGTGCCGAGGCTCTCGGGCTCAAGGGGCAGGTCTCGAAGGACGACTTCGAGAAGCTGCTCGACGGCAAGCTTCCCGACGGGAGCATCGTCAATACCAATGCCAACCGCCGCGCCGGGATCGACCTGACTTTCTCGATGCCGAAGTCGGCTAGTCTGATGATCCAGTTGGGGGGCGACAAGCGCGTTCTGGAGGCGCAAGCCAGTGCGGTCAAATCTGTCATGGCCTATCTGGAAAAGCACTTCGCAGAAGCGCGGGACTATTCCCGGAATGGCAATGGCGAACCGGTCAGGACCGGCAACCTCGTCTACGCGCTCTTCCAGCACGATACGAGCCGCAAACTCGACCCGCAGAACCACACCCATGCCGTGATAGCCGCGATGACGCTGGACAAGGCGGGCAAGTGGAAGGCGCTCTGGAACGGCGAGATCTGGAAGAACAATTCGGTCCTAGGCTCAATCTATAACGCGGCCCTGCGCAGCAACCTCGAGAAGCTGGGATACCAGACAGAGATTACCGGCAAGCACGGCCAGTTCGAGATCAAGGGTGTGCCGCGCGATGTCATCGATGCCTTTAGCCAGAGGCGTCAGGACATTCTGGCAACCGCGGAGAGGTTGGGTCGCAGTCCGACCGAAACCGAAGCGATGCGCGAGATCACCAAGCGGACCCGCGATCCCAAGCTCAATCCCGACGACAAGCAGGCGCTCAAGGCAGAATGGGCGCGGCGCGCGGAAGGTCTTGGTTTCGACGCCAAGGCCCTTGCCGAACAGGCTATGTCGCGCTCGCAGCTGTCGGCCGAAGCCAAGCTTGGCACCGCCGAGCGCGTGCGCGAGGCGATCAATGACATTCGCGCGAATGCCCGAATCTATACGCGTCCGGCTGACGAACTCACGACCAACGGCCTGGCGCGGACCCTGCTGACCCCAACACAGCTGCGCACTGAGATGGCAACCGCTTCGGCCATCCGCATGATCGGCGAGCGGGAAACCTCGTGGACGCGAGCCGAGCTCGTGAAAAGCGCGCTCGACCTTGGTCTCAAGGGCGTAACCGCCGAAGGTGTCGAAGCCCGAATGCAGCGGCTGCTGGAGGGCGGCCAGGTGCTCGCAGGCAAAAGCACCCGGATCGATGGCGTGCCTGATCGGTATACCACGCCCGAACACCGGATGATCGAGCGCTCGACACTCGATAACGTGGCACGAGGGAAGGGGGCCAGTCCAGCCATGATTGCGATGGGCGAGGCCCCGGCACGCCTGCGAGAGGCTGCCGGCGACAAGCCACTCAACGCCGAGCAGATCGCCGCGGGCACCTTGGCGCTCGGCAGTGATGACCGCACGGTGGTGATCCAGGGCGTCGCGGGCGCCGGCAAGACGACTCTCATTTCCGCCATTGCGAGCGTCGCCCATCAGGAGGGCAGGGAGGTGATCGGCCTTGCCTTTGCCAACAAGATGGTAAGCGACCTCCGGAACGATACCCAGCTTCGAGTCCGCGGCGGCGAAGTGCTGCAAGCCGGGATCGCAGCGCAGACGGTCTCCTCGTTCATCAATCAGCACTTGCGCGGCGCGCTCCATGGGTCAGGGCCGCAGTTCGAGGCATCGCGCAGCGCGGTCGCAGGCAAGGTTCTCATCCTTGATGAAGCCTCGCTCGTTGCCAACAAGCCGATGAACGACCTTCTCACCATCGCCAACCGGCTCGGCGCCGAGAAGGTCATTATGGTGGGCGACAAGGCGCAGCTGCTCTCGATCGAGGCGGGCAAAGCCTTTGCGCTCATCCAGGCGGACAATCCGGCCATGGCCCGGCTCGACACCAGCCTGCGTCAGCGGACACCCCACATGCAGGAAGCCGCCGGCCTTGCGAGGGCTGGCCAGTTCAGGGATAGCTTTGCTTCGCTTGGGGAGCGCGTGATCGAGGCGGGGCATGATCATCTTCGGGTCACGGCGCAAACCTGGCTGGCGCTGTCGCCGGAAGATCGGGCGCGCACAGCGATATACTCTGCAGGGCGCGATGCACGCGGCGCGCTCAACCGGATGGTGCAGGAGGGGCTGAAAGCCGAAGGCGCGCTGAAGGGCGAGGGCATGCAGCTGACGACACTGCTACCGGCCCACGCGACACGCGAAGAGCTGCGCTATGCCAGCACCTACGACAAGGGCCAGGTTCTCGAGGTCATACGTGCCAACGCTCCTGGGGGGCTGGCGTGCGGGCGCTATGACGTTGAAGGCACCGATGGTCAGGGGAGGGTGGTGCTGCGCGATGCACAGGGCAAGCTGAAGCGCTTCGACCCTTCCAGCATCGACCCGGCTGACAAGCGCGATGCCCTGCGACTTTCAGAGAAGCACCGGGAGACGATCTACGAAGGTGACAAGGTCCGCTGGAACGAAAAGGACAGCGCTCGCGGCCTGATGAAGTCCGAAGAGGCGCGAGTTCTGGCGATCCGCGACGGGGTCGTAACGGTCGAGAACCGCCAGGGCGACACCATCGAGCTCAAGCAGAACGACCGGATGCTCGAGCGCATGGGTCTCGCCTATGCGCTGAACATGCATCAGGCGCAGGGCGATACCCGTGACATGGCGATCGGCGAGATGCACTCGGCCGCTCGCAACCTTTCCAACCAGCGCCTTGCACTTGTGATGATGACCCGCGTGCGTGACGACATCACGATCGTCACCAACGACAAGGACCGTCTGCTCAGTCAGATTGAGCGCAACCCCGGCGACAAGACCAGCGCGCTTGAGACCCTTGGCGAGAAGCAGGTCGATGGGGGCAAGGGAAAGCGTACGTCCGCTGAATTCAGCCCGAAAATCCCCGAACACCTGCGCGCCGGTGGCGACAGCCTCGCGCCGCTTCCCAATGTGGCCAGGGACAGCCTGCGGTCAGTACCTCAGATCGACCTGCCCGAACGCAGCATCGAACGCAGCCGATAGGAGAAGAGTCATGCCACCAGGTGATCGAGGGATATCAGGTGAGAGGCAAGGTTGTGGCAGTGAGCCAATGGTTCTCACGTCTCATCCAATAGCGGAGGGGTTCACCAAGGCAACAGGGGTTGGTGCTCCCGGCGTCGCTGAGCCGGTTGGGGTCCAGCCTGGCCCTTTCCCCGGACCGGAATGGGTTGCGCTCGGTTTGGCCATCTTGGCCTCAGTGGTTGCCGGATGGCTGGCGTCTGCGTGCGCAACAGTCTTCCGGAAAACAGCGCAGCTGCACCCTTCACGGGTCAGGGCTCGCCAATCAGCCACTACCCGATCGACCAGGCCCCAGAGGCAATCGGCATGACCCTGCGCATCCAATCTTCCAGACCGTCAATCACCACATCAAGGAGAGCATGAAATGGCATTCGATTACGAAGATGCCGGAACCTTCGGCAGCGAGCGCGAGGCGAAAGACTGGGCGCTGCGCAACAAGATTGATCTGCGCGATCTCCACATTCGCAATGCCGGCGGTCAGCGGGTCGAGGTGGGTATTCGCAAGAGCGCCTACGACCAGCGCGAAGACTATGACAACCGGTACGGGCAGAGGCAGGACGGCTTCTGGCGGTGAAGTTCGCTGAGATACGGCCAGTCTCAACCTATCAGGTGAAACCGCTCATGACGTGCAATCGGTAGCTTCGTTCTAGTCCAGACATCGACGGAAAGTGCCGGAAGCCTCCTATGTGACCTAGCTGTATTCAGGCAGCAGCATGATTTCGCTCCGCAGACCTGGGCGGCTCATCATGTCCGCGATTTGCGGCACTCTTTCCGTCATCACGGCGAGCAGTCCGGCTCCAAGCTCACGCAGCGCGTCGCCCTCTATGGCGGGAGGCACTGTTGTGTCACTGCGCCCCAGGTTATTGAGCAGCTTTAACAGCTCCCAATCGCGGAGCACCTGGATTGTCCCCGCCTCATCCTTGAAGGCTGCGATGACGATCCGCGTGATCGACTGATCCTGGCCAGTGACCTGGTCTTCGACGGACGCAATCAAAAGGGGCCGATCTAGTCGAGCGCAAGTGGCGAGGCATGCTTCGGTTCGTTCTCCCTCTTTGAGAGCCCGATCAAAGAGTACATGACCAACGCCCAGAAGACGTGTCGGTCCTTCCGCCGCGCCCAACTTCGCATGACGGTCAAACATCAACCCCTTGTAGCGTGGCTGCATAGCATAGTCTTCATCGACCCAAGGTTCGGGCGCAATCACTTCAAACCCTTCGTCACGGCGCAGCACGCGACGGCCTTGGTGTTCCATCGTCATGATGAAGAAGCGTTCGAGATCCGGCAGATCGACTTGTGGTAGATTGCGGCCGACCGAAGCAAAGTCGAAGCGCGCCACGTTGCCGAGCATAGATTTGACCTTTCGGACCAGATCCTCTCCGCCGATAGTTGCACTTTCGCGATTGAACCACTGATCAAGACTTTCGCGCGGACGTGCTTGCCCCTCTGAAAAAAGCTGTTCGAAGGCGCCAGGCCCCGTCATGCCGATCACCAGTTGGCTGATGTCTTCCCGCTCATCCATCGCCACGTCGAGCGTACGCTGGATGCGTTCCAGCTTGGTGTTGAGCAGGTCCCAAATGCGGGCTTCGACCGTGTCGGGGTTGCGCAGAATATAAACCTGAACAGGCCGAGTTTGGCCATAGCGCGACAATCGCCCCACTCGCTGATGCAGGCGCATCGGATTCCAAGGCATGTCGACATGAATCAGCGTGGCGCAGCGCTCCTGCAAGTCGATCCCTTCGCCGGCCGCTTCGGTCGACACGAGGAAACGCACTTTACCGCCGTTGAACGCGTCGGCGGCCGCATCGCGTGCCCAGCCTTTTGGCCCCCGTGTTCCGTCTTCGCGAGCGAGGTCGTCGAGCCGCTCGTCCCCATTGATGAAGGCGCAGCAACCATGTCCGAAGCGGGCGTGGAGCGCGTCCACCACCATAGCCTGCGTCGCCTTGTACTCGGTGAAGAGCAGCACGGGTTCGCTTGGCGGGAGTTCGTTTTCGATCAGCTCAACAAGTCGGTCGATTTTGCGTTCCTGTCGGATCGGCTCTGCCAGTTCGAGCAGCTCGTCGAGGCGCGCGACTTCATCGTCCATCAATTCGGCCAGCATCCTGCCCCAGGCTTCTTCGTCCGCGCGCGCGCGGTCATCGAGCGTGTCGTCCTCGTCGGATTCGGATATCATCGCGGTAGGCGGGCGCATCGACTCCGCCATTTCGGACAGTCTTGCCCGCCGCTTGGCCAAGGCACTGCGGATTGCCGCAATCGAGCTTGCCGCCAGCTTCTGCAGAGCGATGAGGAGCAGCATCCGTTGTGATTGTGCGCGAGCCCCGAGCGTGGAGGCATAGGCGCGCCCATCAATGATAAACGCGCTAAGCGTGTCATAAAACGCCCGCTCCTCCGCGCTGAAAGCATATTCACGCGAGTCCACCGTGATCGGTGTGAACAAGCGATTGCCACTGAGATCTGTGACCGTCGCCTTGTTGTTTCGGATCATGTACTCTGGCAACCGTGCCAGTTGTTCGTCGGGATCGCGTTCGGGGCCGAAGATTTCGCGGTCGAGAAGGCTTAGTAGCGACAGGAATCCATGATCCTTGCCCCGGTGCGGGGTACCCGTGAAGAGCAAGAGAGAGCCAATCCGGCGCCGCTCTTCCATGGCGCGTAGCAGTTGGAATGAAAGTGTTTCACCGGTACGTTCGTCGGCATTCAGGTGGTGCGCCTCGTCTACCACTACCGCGTCCCAGGGATCAGCCGCGAGGAACCGACTTGTGCCTTCACGGTCTTCGGCGATTTCCCGACGTAAAGTATGGATCGACGCGACGACCATATTGGCCGTATCCCAAAAGTCGACCTGCCCAGTGTCGACGGCCCGGTCGTAGACCTGCAGTCGGATATCGAACATGGTCCGCAGACGCTTCTGCCACTGCGGCACAAGTTTAGCCGGGGCCAAGATCAGGAGGCGGCGCACCTGTGCTCGGGCGACCAAAGGCATCAGTACAAGCCCGGCCTCAATCGTCTTGCCAAGTCCCACATCGTCAGCGACCAGCCAACGGAAGGGATAGCTACGATTGACTCTATGGCAGACCCAGAGCTGGTGCGGCAGCAGTTGAACACGTGACCGGGAGAACACGCCCCATTGATCGTTCACTGATCGGATTGCTAACGCGCTCGCTCGCAAAAGCGCGTCGCTGCTGGGGTCAAGCGTGCCGGTCGCAAGCGCTTGTTCCAGCGATCGCACGCTCGCCAGCTCCTCGCGCGGCACTTGCTGAATCGCAGCTCCGAAGCGGACGAGGGCGAATTCGCCCATGTCGGCGAGGACATGTCCAGCGCCATGCTTGGGGTGGCTGACCGGTGCGTTGGGAGAAAGGGGCTCAGGCATCGTCGCTCCTGTCCTCGTCGAGGTCGTCGGCAGTCCATCCATCGCCGTCAGCATCGTAGAGAATGGCGTTCAATATGTCGCGGTGCTTGGCGAGTGTAATGATGTGCAAAGGAAGGTCACCGTCACCAGCGAAGGCTGCGTCCTCTCCGATTAGATTCTCGACTGCCTTGTGGAGGTTTCGCCCTGCATCGACCCCATGTTCAAACGTGCCAAGGCCAATCCGCTGAGCCAGTTTGCGAACTCGGTCTGCCGTGCTCCAACCATAGGGTAGGACAAGATCAGCTTGAGCCTGCGAGTAAACGCCCTTTCGCGCGAGTTCGCGTACGATCCAGTTCGCACCGATTCCGAGCGAGCGCGCGAGGGGGGGAGCGAAAACACCAATTCGGCTTGCAGCGACCGAAAAGGCCGGGCGCAGGAGGTTGCCGATGCTGACAGGGCCATCTTGTCGGATGATGCCCGGTAGCCTCCTGAATAGGGTGCGATAATCGTCCAAATGCCGGGCAATCAGGCAAAGATCAGTCAGGCATCGCCGCCAGATCATGTAGTCTTCACGGGCGTCCGGCTCACTCCACGCCCGCAATCGCTCCACGAACGGGTCGAGGTTGTCTGCGTCCGGATTGATTGTCGATAGCTGATGCCACCAGCCCTCGTTCATGGCGTGCGTAACGAAGTGTCGGGATTGGTCCGGCTTTATCCGTCCCAGGGTCTGGAATGTCGCCAGAGCCAGCAGGGTGAACCAGGTTTCGTCGCTGTCATCGTTAAGGCTCCCAAAAGCAAAGCCTTCGGTTGGATAGACGCTTCGCTCGTAGGCAGGGATGAGCGTCTCGCGCTCGGCCTGCCACCATTCAGCAATTGCCAAGAGGACGGTTTCGGCGTCAGGCCTGAAATCGTCAGGAGGTTCCGGAGTGCGTTCAGAAAAGAGGGCGCAGCCCAGCTTGAGTAGCAACAGGTTACGGTCTGTCTGTTCCAAACCGTCGAGCAGAGGTGATGCCTGCAATTCAGCCGCCGGCGGCAGCCAATCAGCCGCCTTTGATAGCACTGGCACGGTTTCGGGCCTTGTTCGAGTGGCGAGATAGCGCAGGAAAGACAGACGTCGCGCATCACTCGAATTCGCCGTCCTGGCCCATTCTTGCAGAACGTCGAGGTGTCCCCCGGACCGTTGATCGGCAAACTGGGCCAGCTCCAGAGCAGCGTCGCAATAATCAGCTGCCAATCTGCCGGCGGGGGGTGCAAAGTCGGCACGGGCGCGCTCATCGGGATCATCGCTTTGCGGAAACGCCAGCACACGGATCGGCTGCCAGGAGCCATCTTCTGCCCGCCACTTCCGCTCGCGCAGAACGCGGCGCAACGCTTCATCCTCCTCTTTGGAGGTGGCTGCCCTCAGTGCTTCATCGATCACCAGGGACAAGCGCCCTGCCAAATCGGCGTCAATACCACTGTCGCCAGTGGTAAGCTCGACGAGTGTCGGCAAGTCGAGAGCCTTGCCCCGAGGCAAACCCAGCCTCGACAGTAGAACTGCCGTGTCCTTGCCAATGAGGCTTTGGCGAAATGGGTCGAGTGCAGACCAACTCTGGAGCAGCCTGTAAACGCTCGGGTCGGCCAGTGCGCCTTCGAGCCGCCATGCAACATCTGCTGCGCAGCTGTTACCTTCAAAGGCCAGCGGCACCAGCGCGCATTGCCCTAGCAGTTGGGCAATCCCGCCGCCGTGCCGATGAAGCTTTCTCTGGGGTGCGCCCGAGTCCAGATCAGGAACGAATTGTGCAATGAGGGCCTGCCAGAAGGCATCCTTGCCGTCCGGACTGGCGTTAAGCTGGCGTGCCAAATCGCACCATTTCGTTTCGCTGGCCTCATGCAGCGCGACCAGTCGTTCCGCGAGCCGTTGGCCGAGCCGAGCGAACAGTGCTTCGTTTTCCTCGGCTGAGCCGGAAAAATGGCTGCGCCCAGGGTCGACCGGAAATGGTCCCTCCATGAGCCATGCACCATTGCGGGAAATGCCCATCAAGGGGACGAGATGCCAGAATTGGGCGACTTCCTTGGGAAAAGCATGAGGCCCGTTGCGGCCGAGAGCAACGAACAGTCTGAAGCGTTCGCCAACGTCGAACCGGAGCGCCTGCCGCCCACGATCCAGAGACACGGTTGCTACGCCATCGATTAGCGGGCGGACATCATTGCCGAAGGTGGCCGGTGGCTCTGTTCCGTTAACCAGGCTGATCTCCCCGTCGCGACCCAGGGCGGCCAGCACTGGAGCAGCAGCGCAAAAGGCTTCCCATGCTGCGGTGGCTTCTGCTCGGCGATCATCAGCTATCGGAATGTCGATCAACGTCGCCTTGCGGCCACGGTCGTTGTAGGGTCGAGCTTCTGCCTCCCCCTCATCCCAGGCAACCGGCACCATTCCACCGGCAATACGTAGGATCACCCCGGCGCTGGCCAGCCCGACACTGTCCGAAAGCATGTGTACGGTCTTGAACCCCAGCCCAAAACGTCCTGTGATAGCGTCGCCTTCCTTGGCAGAGTGGCTGACCGCGAGCATATTCGAAAGGTCGCGCTCATGGCCCTCGTTGTCGGCTTTGGTTCGGTCGGGGCCAGGCTGGTTGATCGGGCGGCCCCAGTGGATGAGACGGATGAGGTTGATCGTCCCATCATCATCACGCCTCGCCTCGATTTGGACTTTGCCGCTCCCATGCCATTGTGCCTGAGCATCGACAGCGTTCTGATAAAGCTCGAATAGTACTCGGTCGGGGCGATAGCCCATCTCCGCGATCTTGACGCGCATCGCGTCGAGCAATTCGGCAGCACCTTGCGGTGATTGGGCGGCATCCCACAGGGCATCACGCGCGCCTTCGAGGTCTCCATACTTGATGCGATGAAAGTCCGCGACAGCTTCACGGATTACCTTGCCAGCCCGGATCCCCTCCAGCCTGTCATATAGAACATCACGCAGCTCTCGACGCGCATCATCCAGCGAGCGCTGGTTGCTGGCGAAGTAGCTGTCCAACTGTTCCAGGAGAGCCTGACGCTGGGAGGGCATGCCCAGCAGTAGCGCCGGCGCAAGCGCAAACATGAATTGGCGCAGCAAAGCTTTGGCATCATCGGTGCTCGCAGGTTCGACATCGCCAAGCACCAAGTCCCAGCAAACCGAGCGGGCCTGAATGTCTTGCGGAGACCTTTCGCGCTGACGGCACTGGATCAGCAACGCCTCCCCTCGGCCCGAAAGTGGGGCTTTGAACGCCGTACCTGCGAGTGAATAGACTAAAACTGTGCCGCCCTCGGGAAAGCTGACTTCAAACCGCAGTTCCTCGAGGCGTTTGGGGATGGTCAAGGGATCAAGTTTGAGGTCTGCAGGCACCTGATCAAGATCATAGATGATTCGGTCGAAGGTATGCTGCCCCTGCCATCTACTGGCGAGCTCGCGAATTTCTGCCCCCCGACCTGACATTGCTAGGGCAAGCAGGATGCCATCTCCAAGATCATGCTTAACGAGCGGGCCGAAAGTGCGCTCAAGCGCCGCTGCCAGCGGCATCTTGGTTTCCCCAACGGCAGGCAGAACGACGGCGTCTTCCCGGATATTGAGTAAAGCGGCATAGCGCCTGTCGAGAAGGGCAGCGGATGCAAGACCGGCGGCATCGTAAGCCACGGCATCTGACCTCACGAAGCGGTCGTCGGCGTTTAGAACGAGAAGATCTGCTGGAAGATAGCCAGCGTTATCGCCCAAGTTTGCAACATTGGCCTGGAAAGCGGCGAGATGCAGGCGGCGTGCCACCTGTTCATGCACGCGCTCCTCTGCCAGCTCGGCGAGGGCGTTCATCTGAGTTACGATTGTCGCAGTCTCTGGGGCGCGCAATGCTGAGGATAGAGCGATCATCTCGGGATCGGAAAAGTCTTCCCTGAGAGCCGACGCGAGCAAAGACCACACGCCCCCGTTTCGGGCATCCGCCCCGAGCATTGCTCCGGTTTGTGCTATGCGACGCAGGTCGGGAAGATGACTAGCTACATCAAGGCATAGACCTGCGATACCGGATTCACCCAAAGTTTTCAGCGCCATTGAGAACGAAGCATGCTTGCTGGGCAAGATGTTCTCTAAGCGCACACGTACGTTATCGTCGCGTAAGCAGGTTGGAAGTTGACTGGATTTCAAGAAGCTGTCGCAACCGCCAGCCAGCTCAGTCCAAGCCTGTTCAGCGTCAAGCGGCAAATCCAGCACTTGCAGGGGTTTCCATGCCTGTCCCTCAACGCCGATCCACGCCGTCTCGGCCAACAGTTCAATTAGGTCGACGGCAACACCGCCGGGTCCCTTGAGTACATCACAGATTTCTGCGGTGAACATCTCCGGTTGGGGTGCTGCGAGTGCTGAGCGGATGATCGCTTCTGGCCCCCATTTCTCGATCAGTAGGTTCTGCCGAGCGCTAGCGGCTTGATCTGGCCAGAGATCGGCCAGTCTGGCAAAGCTGGCGAGGCTTGCTGGAACCTGCGAGCGCTGGCCGCGGAACAGGGCTATCGCCGGATGAAGTGTGTCTTCGCCGAGACAGCGGTTGAGCGGTAGGTACTTCAGAACAGTATCATCAATGTTCGAAGCGAGCAGAGCCTGCGCAGTCGCCGCGTCAATGTGTGGCAGTGCTCCCTCTGAACACGCATCGTTCAGCCACTTCCCCAACAATGCAACATCCAAGGGTTTGAGGCCAATTTTCGCGCGAACTTTGTGAAGCTCCTCCGCAGTAGCCGACGAAATGAGGCGCACATTACGGTTTGGACAAAGACGATCGACTAGCCCATCAAGCGTATCGCCGAAGCCGGTCAACTCGACGAGTTCTACATCGCCGTCTAGCTCAGCATCCTGTGTGACGAGCCGCCGCAATATCTCGGTCGGGGCATTTTCACGAAGCAGTTCTGCAAGCTCGCCGCACTTGCCCGGGTCACCAAAGCTCTGTGCCCGTTGCAGGACGGCCACTAAGCTTTCCTTGCGTTTGGCAGACGCGCAACCTTCGATCCCTCCATCGCGCAAGTCCAGCTTGTAAATGGCTGGTGCAGCAACGGCCTCAGCCAACAAGTCCAATTCCTTGTTGGGCGCTGGGTCGAAAAGCAAACCATTGTTTTGCAGGGTAATGACTGTTTCCAGCGACAGGCGTTCTGTCGCCGCACTTTGCATTTGACGGGCTGGAATGACCTTCAGGTATCGTCCCGTATCGTTTCGCGCGAGCTCGTCGATTCGCGGGCCGTGGCGCAAGACATGAAGCACCATTGTCGCGGCTTGTAGGCTGACCTGCCCACCTTGGAGCAGCAAAGGCTCCAGAGCGCTGAGCAAGGCTACGGCGTTGCTAAGGTTTATCGTAGGCTGCTGCGCTACGGAGGCGTCCAACCAGATCGACTTCACTGGCAGGGCCTGTGTAGCCAGCGCGGCCATTACGGAGCGGTTCTCGACCGATGGGGGAAGTAAGTGCCTGATTCAGAAGTTTCTCAATTCCAGCAATATCTTGCGGTTCGGCGCGTGAGCATTCGGATTGAAGCTAT
>NZ_JBXAFX010000043.1:11188-16519 GCF_058793515.1 Novosphingobium sp. GW835-FHT14H07 | reverse complement strand
ACTTGAAATCCGTCATCGTTCCGTCCGTCCAATCTCCGCCAAGCATGCTCAAGCTTCACGATTTTTGCAACAGAGCCCACCTCAGTCTTCTTTACCCACTCTAGCACCGTGTGACCCGAACAGCCGATCTTCTCGGCAATGGATGTGATCGCCGCCCAGCGGGACGAATGGTCGCCTTGGTGGTCCAGCACCATGCGGACGGCCCGCTCACGAACCTCCGGTGCAAACTTGTTCGTCGTCTTGCTCATCGTAGACCCTTCCTCTCAGGAGTTGGGGCCTCCGGCAATCCCGGGGCGGTTCAAAGCAATGATTGCTCGTTCGCGGTAGCCCAGCAGCCTGAGCGCATTAACGACGACGAGCAGCGTTGATCCCTCATGAACCGCCACCGCAGGCCCAATACCGAGGCCGAGAATGGTGGCAGGCACGAGGAAGGCGACGACACCCAAGCTGACGAAGACGTTTTGCCGGATTATTCTGCGGGTGTGCCGGCTTAGGCCGACCGCGAATGGTAGATGCGCAAGATCATCGGCCATCAACGCCACATCTGCCGTCTCCAGCGCTACATCCGAACCCGCTGCGCCCATCGCGATGCCGACCGTCGCGCTTGCCATCGCCGGCGCATCGTTGACGCCGTCGCCCACCATCGCGACCTTTTCCTCGCCGGCAAGCTTTTTGATTGCCGCGACCTTGTCTTCAGGCATGAGGTCGCCCCATGCCTCGTCGATCCCGACTTTTTTGGCGATCGCTTCGGCGACTTTCTGGTGATCGCCAGAAATCATTATCATCCGCGACACGCCCATCTCGTGCAGCCGGCGCAGCGCGGTCTTTGCCGCTGCGCGGGGCGTGTCCATCAGGCCGATCGCGCCCAGGTCACGGTCCCCCTTGCGAACCACCATCGTTGTGCGACCGTTCTCGCGCAGTTTCGTGATCGCGTCTTGCGCTCCCTGCCCCAGCGCTGGAATGCCCTCACTTCCGAACATCTCGGCCTTGCCGATCCAGACCGTCTCGCCATCCACGCTCGCGGTGACGCCTCGACCGGTCAGGCTCTTGAGGTCGCCGACAGTCGGCATGGCGCGATCGTTCAGACGGTCGCGGCCGTCCCTGACGATAGCTTGGGCCAAAGGATGGTCGCTTAGCGCCTCGACGGCGACCGCCAGCGCCAGCAACTCGCCTTCATCGGCGCCATCGACGGGCACGACATCCGTGATGCGCGGACGCCCTTCAGTCAGCGTACCCGTCTTGTCAAAAGCGATCGCTTTGAGTGACCCAAGGTTTTCGAGCGGTGCACCACCCTTCACGAGCACGCCGCCCCGCGCTGCACGGGCAACGCCCGACAACACCGCGCTTGGCGTTGCAATCGCAAGCGCACATGGGCTTGCCGCCACCAGCACCGCCATCGCGCGATAGAAGCTGTCGCGGAACGGCTCGTCGACGACCACCCATGCAAACAGCAGGAGCACAGAGAAGATGAGGACAGCAGGTACGAAGATTTGCTCGAACCGGTCGGTGAAGCGCTGCGTCGGCGACTTCTGCGTCTCCGCTTCGCTCACCATCTTCACGACCTTGGCGAGCGCGCTTTCATTTGAACGGCGTGTCACCTCGATCTCGATCGCGGCGCTCCCGTTGATCGTACCGGCAAAAACCCGGCTTGCCGCGTCCACTGCATCAGGCTTTGCCCGCGCCGCTGCGGCATTGGCGACCGGCACCTTGTCGACCGGGATGCTTTCACCCGTCACCGGGGCCTGGTTGATCGCGCTGGTGCCCTTGATGACGAAGCCGTCAGCAGGCAGGCGCTCGTTCGGGCGGACGATTGCAACGTCGCCGACGACCATCTGCGCGACTGGGATTTCGCTGATCTGCCCGTCGCGACGCACGGTCGCGATTTCCGGGGCGAGCTTTGCCAGCGCCTCGATCGCCTTCTTGGCGCGTCCCATCGCGTAATGCTCAAGCGCATGTCCCAGGCTGAACAGGAACAGCAGCAGCGCGCCTTCGGCCCATGCGCCCAGCGCAGCGGCGCCGGCGGCGGCGACCAACATCAGCGTGTCGATCTCGAACTTCTTCAGCCTGAGATTGTCGATCGCCTCGCGCAGCGTGAAGAAACCGCCGAAGAAATAGGCTGCGACATAACTGGCCGTGGGCAGCCACTCCGGTGCGCCGGCAGCCAGCGTCTCAATCGCATAGCCGATCCCCAGTAGCGCGCCGCAGGCAAGCGCGAAGATCAGCTCGGTATTGGGGCCGAGAAATTCGGCGTGGCTATGGTCGTGGCCATCGCCGGGGCCGTGCTTCTCTTCGCCCGCGCCGTGGCCCCCGGGGCCGTGGTCGTGGCCGGCATGTTCATCGGCAGCGACCCGCTTGCCCACCCTCACCTTCAGCTTGCGAAGCGCAGCGCGCACCTCCTCTTCGGTGGTTTCGCGGCGATCATATTCGACCCGGACAGACCCGCTGGTGCTGGCGCTTGCCTGGACCACGCCGGGCAAGGCGCACAGCGCATCGCTGACCGTGCGCGCCCGACGTTCGTGGTTGATCCCCGTCACCTGCCAGATCGCATGGCCGTAGCGCTCGGTGATTTCGGCACCTGCGGCGCGCACCATCTCGCGCAACCGTGGCAGCGGCAGCTTGGCGGCATCGAAATGGATGCACAGCGCCGCTGGCGTGTTGCCGTCGAGACAGATCACATGCGCCCGCTCGACACCTTCGCGCTTTGACAGGGTTGATACGAGACGGTCCAGGCAGGCATCGGCCGCGTCAGGAAGGTCCGGCAACAACACTGGAATGTCGAGTTCGAGCTTGTCGTTCATGACGACCTCCTTTCGCTTTTCTTGGTTTCGGCGCGCGCGTCGCGCAGGATTTCGACACCGCCTTTGATGGCGATGATGGCGGTGGCGAAGCCGACCAGCAGGTCCGGCCAGTTGGTGCCCAGCCACAGCACCAGCACGCCGGCGATCAGGATGCCGCCGTTGGAAATAAAGTCATTGAAACTGAAGGTGGTCGCGGCTCGGAGATTGACGTCCGGATCCTTGAGGCGCTGGAGCAGCCGCAGGCAAAGAAAGTTCACAGCGCCGGCGATCGCCGACATGACCATCATGGTTGGTCCGATCGGCTCGCTGCCCTGCACGTATCGCCGTGCGACGTCGAGCAGTATGCCGCCCGCGAAGATCAGCAGCATGACGCCCGAAGCGACCGCGGCGCGTGTCTTCCATGTCTCGCCCCGAGTGAGCGCGACGAGGCTCAGCGCATATACCGCCGTGTCTGACAGGTTATCGACGCCGTTGGCGATCAGTGCGCTTGAATCTGCAAAATAGCCTGAGACGAAGAAGCCCGCCGCGATCGCCGCGTTCAGCAGCAGGACGATCCAGAGCGTGCGACGCTCTTCCCCACCAGTGTTGTCGTTGCTCGGGATCATCCCATGATCTCCTCGAGCGTCAGGAGGGCGAGGAATCCCACAAAGAACATCGAGCTGATGAGCGGAGTGTCAGGCTTCTCGTGTGCTTCGACCAACAGCTCCTCCGTGACGAGATAGAGCAGCGCCATAAGTCCGAAGCTGAGGAAACCGGCGATCATCACCGGGGAGAGCGTGGCGACCGGAACGGCCGCCAGCGCGCCGATCGGCAGCAGCAGCGCCATTGCCGAGACGATCACGATGATGCGCAGCCGCGAACGGTAGGTTTCCGCCAGCTCGTTGGTGAGCGTCAGCCCCAGAAATAACACTTCCAGAGTGAGCGCGATCGTCAGCAGGAAACCTGCCTTCTCACCGGCGACGAACGCCAGGCCGAGCACCAGACCATCGACGAGGATGTCGATGCCGATCGCGGCGAGCAGTGCCATCGGCCCCCTGAAGCGGGCCTCGAAAGCCTTGAGCGCCAGCATCGTTGCAACGCCCGCTGCCCCGCCAATCAATGTGGCGCTGGGCGAAGCCTCATGTTTGACCTGGGGCAGGATTTCGGTCGCCGCCGCAGCAAACACGACGCCGGCAGCGAGATGCTGCAGGCCCGCCACAAGGCCGGGCTGTAACTTTGTGCGGCTCGCTATGATCGCGCCGAGCACGACCGCCAGGACAGGCGCAAGCGTATAAAGCAGTGCCTGCATTTCCTAGGACTCCTCCGGGGTTCGGTGGCAGACGCGGATCTTCCCGCGTCGCGTGAACGCGATCGATCCGCCCGCCACGACAGCCCGCGAATGGTCGCCGCGAAACTCGTCACCGGTTCGCTGCGCGCGCAGGATCTCGGTCCTGCCCTTCGGCAGCCAGGTGACGGCCATTTTCAAGCCGTCATCGATGAAGTCGACATCGGCGCGCGTGCCGTCGTCACAGTACATGATGCGCTGCCCTATGAGCTTTGACGTCAGATGCTTTTCATGCGTCGGTTCGGTGGGCTGGGTCGGCGCTGGATTGCACGCCCCTACAATCAAGCCAGCTACGAGAACCGCGCCGAGGCGCGTGGTCGCCAAGCCTGTTTGATGCAGCGAGGCGCGCAAGTCGGTCACAATGGCGCGCCTTGGTCCGGCGCTATCGGCTCAGGTGCCGGCAGTCCCGCCGTGTCGAGATCTTCCATCTTGATCGTGCGGCACGTGGCCGTGAGGGGTGATGTTTCGCCAACAACCATGAAAATTCGACCTTTGGTTTTCTCCGCGATCATCCGATGGGCATGTTCAAAATGTCCCGATAAGCCGAGAGCAGCTTGTTCCGGACTTGCAGGGTCGCCTCGAAAGTAATGGACGCACGGCTTTGAATGAGCGCGACAGTCGCAATGTCGGTGGTTTCGCCACGTTCGTACGCTTCGGTAACGACATCCTCTTGCTCCTGGGTCTCGTTGACCTTGGCGACCACAGCGTTAAGCGTGTCGGCAAAGGTTGAGGCCGGAGCGGTCGGCGCGACGCCTGGCGGTGCCGTTGGCTGCGCCTCGCGCAAGGCGCGACTTCGTGCGATCACTTCGGCACGAATGGCCATTACATTCGAGATCGACGTGTCAGACATCGCTTCTCTCCCGCTGCAGTGCGATGTGTCGGAGGACGGGACGTTTCATCGGGTGCCCTCCCGTTCGCAGATCCGGGTGCGGCCATCGCCTTCCACGATCGTGAGTTGCGACCCTTTGAACGTCGCGGTGGCCGTCTCGCCAATATATTGCAGGCCCTGCGCTGGAGCCGTCAGTGTCATCGGCGGCCCACTGTTGGAGCGCCGCAAATCAATCTGCAGCCCGCTGTCCTTGTAGTCGACGAACAGGGGTTCCCCATCGGAACAACGATACGGATGCCGGCCCATTTCCCCGGTCGCCACAGCGCTATCGGACGAATGGATTTGCTGCTCCGTTGGCGGGGCCGGGGGGGTGGTTTTTT
>NZ_JBXAFX010000043.1:0-11178 GCF_058793515.1 Novosphingobium sp. GW835-FHT14H07 | reverse complement strand
GGGTTTTTGTCTTTGTTGGGGGGGTCGGTGCTTGTTTTTCCGAGAAACCCCCCA
Source organism: Novosphingobium sp. GW835-FHT14H07 (assembly GCF_058793515.1). Lineage (NCBI taxonomy): Bacteria > Pseudomonadati > Pseudomonadota > Alphaproteobacteria > Sphingomonadales > Sphingomonadaceae > Novosphingobium > Novosphingobium sp. GW835-FHT14H07. The sequence goes on along the minus strand of NZ_JBXAFX010000043.1, from coordinate 11,124 downwards.
GCCCACCAGCGAGGACAAGAGCGGGCAGTGCCCGCTTCCAGTGCGTCATCATCGCGCCTTCCTCCTGTAGCGGGAGGGGACGCGCTGACGATTGATCCCACGGGCAGGCTGGCCTACCCGCCAGCGCAGATAGGTCGCGAAGCGTTCGTCTGCCTCGACCATCAGGGAATGCAGGCGGCGCAACATCATCGCCGCGAATGGGAATGAAAGCGCCCCGCGCAGCGTGCAGCTATGTGTTAGCCTGGTGCCACCGTCGTCCCCTGCCAGCTCGTACCGCTCTTCGAGCGTGAACAGATAAGGGATGCCGCAGGACCAAGCGAAGGCGTGCGGCTTATCGAATTGATCGACCAGGGCCGGCGTCCGAATTGGCCGGGTGATGCCCTGGATCGCAAAGGTGCATTCTGTGTCGCCGAGCCGGGACGGATCATCGAGAAATACGAGCGGACTCCACGCCCGGCGATGATCCGGATCGGTGAGTGCCGACCAGATGCGCAGTGGCCCGCCGTGAAGCATCGAGCTGGTTATGGTGCGAGGCATATCCCCATCTCCCAGAGATGGGCGGGGCGATCGCGGATCGCCCCGCCCATCCATCAGGCCAAGTTGTTCACGAAGGTCTGACCGTGGTCGTCCCCTTCATGCTCCTCATTGTAGTGCTCGGGTTTCTCGATCACTTTCTGCCCGAACCGGGCATAGAGTGTCGGCAGCACGAACAGCGTAAGAAGCGTCGCCGAGATCAGACCGCCGATGACGACCGTCGCCAAAGGCTTTTGAACCTCTGCGCCGGCGCCTTCGCCCAGCGCCATCGGCACGAAGCCGAGGCTGGCGACTAGCGCGGTCATGATGACGGGTCGCAGACGCTGCATCGCGCCAACATGCGCGGCTTCCTCGCGGCTCATCCCTGATCGGATCAGATCTTGGATCGAGCTGACCATGACGAGGCCGTTGAGGACCGCGATGCCCGAGAGGGCGATGAAGCCCACTGCCGCCGAGATCGAGAAGTCCATGCCCCGCAGGAACAGCAACAGGACGCCGCCCACCAGCGCGAAAGGCACGCCGGTGAACACGATCGCGGCGTCGCGGACCGATCCCAACGCCCCGTAGAGGAGCAGCAGGATCAAGATGAAGCAAGCCGGAATGACCAGCTTCAGCCGTTCGCTTGCCGATTGGAGGTTCTCGAACTGGCCGCCCCATTCGAGATAGGTGCCGGCAGGCAGCCGGAGTTGGCTGCCGATCGCCGCCTGCGCATCCGCCACGACGGATCCGACGTCGCGGCCACGCACGTTGGCTTGCACCACCACGCGCCGCTTGCCGTTCTCGCGGCTGATCTGGTTCGGACCATCGACCACCTTGATCTCGGCGACGCTGGACAGCGGTACATAGCCGCCGCCTGCCACCGGCACCTGCACCTGTTGGAGCAGGCCGATGTCGGCACGCTGCGCCTCCGACAGGCGGATCACCACGGGGAAGCGACGGTCGCCCTCGAAGATCTGGCCCGATGTTCGCCCGCCGATCGTCGCAGTCACGGTGTCCTGCACATCCTGAGCCGTAACGCCCAACCGCGCCATCGCGTCGCGGTTGACGCGAATGTCGAGCATGGGAAGACCGGTCGTCTGCTCCACCTTCACGTCCGCTGCGCCTTGCGTTCTGCGCAGCACCGCCGCGATTTGCTCGGCCGTCCGGTTCATCTGGTTGAAGTCGTCCCCGAACACCTTCACCGCGATGTCGCCGCGCACGCCGGCGATCAGCTCGTTGAAGCGCATCTGGATGGGCTGGGTGATCTCGTAGGCATTTCCCGGAATCTTCGCGAGATTACCCTCGATCCGGCTGACCAGCTCCTCCTTGGGAAGCTCAGGATCCGGCCAATCCTTGCGCGGCTTCAGGATGACGAACATGTCGGTCGCGTTCGGCGGCATCGGGTCGGCCGCCAGCTCGGCGGTGCCCGTCTTGGAATAGACGAATTGCACCTCCGGCTGCTTCGACATCATCCGCTCGATCGGCACCTGCATCGCCTGGCTCTGCTGGACCGACGTTGCCGGAATGCGGAGCGACTGGATCAGCAAATCGCCTTCGTCGAGCTGCGGCAGGAACACCGAGCCGAGCGTAGTGAAAGCAAGCGCCGCCACCACAAGGCTTCCCACACCCGCACCGATCGTCAGCGTCGGGCGCTTCATGGCCCGGTCGAGACCGGGTTCGTAGCGCTTCTTCAGCCACGTGATGATGCGGCCGTCCTTCTCCTCGACCTTCTTCGACAGCCAGATCGCAATCATCGCCGGCACGAAGGTGAGAGAGAGGATGAAGGCGAAGGCGAGCGCGATGATGACGGTCAGCGCCATCGGTCCGAACGTTTTACCCTCCACGCCGGTCAGCGTGAGCAGCGGTACGTAGACGAGGATGATGATTGCCTGCCCGTACACAGAGGGACGGATCATCTCACGCGCAGCGGCTGCCACGGTCGCGAGCCGTTCCTTGACGCTGAGCAATCGGCCTTCATGATGCTGTTGCTCGGCAAGCCGGCGCAGCGCGTTTTCGACAATGATGACGGCGCCGTCGACGATCAGACCGAAGTCCAAAGCCCCAAGGCTCATCAGATTGGCCGAGACCCCAGCGCGCAGCATACCAAAGCCTGTCAGCATCATGGTGATCGGGATGACCAACGCCGCGATCAGGGCCGCACGGAAGTTGCCGAGCAGCAGGAAGAGCACGACGATGACCAGCACCGCGCCTTCGGACAGGTTTTTCGCGACCGTCTTGATCGTCGAATTGACCAGCTCGGTGCGGTTCAGCACCGGCTGAATTACGACGTCAGGAGGCAGCGAAGCGTTGATCGTCTTCAGTTTCTCAGCGACCGCGGTCGACACGATGCGGCTGTTCTCGCCGATCCGCATGATCGCCGTGCCGACGACGACTTCGGTACCGTTCTCCGATGCCGAACCCATGCGGATCGCCTGACCCGTCTTCACAGTCGCAACTTGTTCGACCGTGATCGGCACGCCGTTACGTGTCGCGATCACGGTCCTGGCCAACTCGCTGGCATTGCGAACGAGCGCATCCGAGCGAACAGCCAGACCTTCGCCATTGCGATTGACGAAGCCACCGCCGACGCTGGTGTTATTGCGCTCCAGCGCATTTCCCAGGTCCGTCAGCGTGATGCCGAGCGAGGCCAGCTTCTGCACGTCGGGCACGACGAGGAACTGCTTGGCGTAACCGCCAATCGAGTCGACACCGGCGAGGCCCGGTGTGGTCTTCAGAAGCGGCGTCACGATCCAGTCCTGCGCGGTGCGCAGGTAGGTCGCCTTGTCCTCTTCGGTCGTCAGTCGCTCGCCCTCTGGCGTGATGTAGCTGCCATCGGGCTGTTGGCCCGGTTCACCGGGCTTGTGCTTGTCGTCCTCGCGATGATCGAGACGAACGGTGTACATGTACACCTCGCCCAGGCCTGTCGCGATCGGACCCATTTCAGGGTTCACGCCGTCGGGCAGATTCTCTTGCACGCCCCGCAGACGCTCGCCCACCTGCTGGCGGGCGAAATAGATGTCCGTCGCGTCCGAAAAGACCGCCGTGATCTGCGCGAAGCCGTTGCGGCTCAACGAGCGCGTATATTCCAGGCCGGGGGTGCCGGCGAGCGCGGTTTCGATTGGAAACGACACCTGCTTCTCGACCAGCTCGGGCGAGAGGGCAGGCGCGCGGACGTTGATCTGGACCTGATTGTTGGTGATGTCCGGCACCGCGTCGATCGGTAGCCGGTAGAGGGAAAAGGCGCCGATGGCGGCGACGATGACGGTGAGGAGCAGGACTAGCCAGCGCTTCTCGACCGCCCAGGTTACGATACGGGCGATCATGGCTTAATCCTCGTGGCTCGCTTCGCCCTTGCCGATCTCGGCCTTGAGCGTGAAACTTCCGGTGGTGGCGATCTGTTCGTTGCCGGTCAGGCCCGACCGGACGATCACCGTGTCGCCCGACGCATCGCCGAGCTGGACCGGGGTCGCCTTGAAGCCGGTGGGCGTGCGCACGAACACGACCGACTTGCCCTCGAAACTCTGGACCGCCGTCGTCGGCACGCGGACCGCCCCGCTCCCGCCGCTGCCCGTGAGCTGCACGGCTGCCGTCACAGGCTCGCCGACCCGCCATTCGCCACCGCGATTGTCGAGGGTGGCGAGCGCAGGCACGAGCCGCGTCTGCGGATCAAGCGCCGGCGACACGAAGGTCACGCGGGCGGTCGCCTGACGGCCTGCCGCCTTCACCAGCACCGTATTGCCGGGACGCACCCGGCCCGCATCCTCGGGCTTGAGATTAAGCGCGATCGACACCTGGCTCAGGTTGGCGATGCGATAGAGTTCGGCATCCGCCGCGACCGTTTGTCCCAGCGTCACGGGGCGCGCAATGATCTGGCCCGAGATCGGCGCGGCAATGCCGAGCCGGTTGAGCCCGCCGCCACCGACGCCAGCGGCCGACACCATGCTCTGCGCCTGCGTCAACGCGATGCGCGCCTCCGTCGCCGCCGTGCGTGCTGCGATCAGATCCTGCTCGGGCGACACCTTCTGCGCGAACAACCGCTGCTCGCGTGCGAGGTTCGAATTGGCGAGCTGGAGCCGCGCACGCGCCGCCTCGACCTCACCCTTGATCTGCGCCGCCTCGCGGCTTTCGATCACTGCAATGGTCTGGCCGCGCCCGACCGATTGCCCAAGGTTGCGCGTCAGCGCGACCACGCGCCCCGCGATCGCGGCCGAGACGACCTGCGTACCCTGGGGGTCGCCCTCGATGATCGCAGGCAGCTCGATCGTTCCGGCTCCGCCGATGATCGGCCGTCCGACCTGCACGCCCGCTGCGGCGATCTGGTCGGCACCGAGCGTGACCACGCCTTCATCGGCATGACCGCCTTCAGCGCCGTCTTTTTCGGCGCCCGCTGCCGTTTCATTGGCGGCTGCGCCTTCGGCAGTTGCTTCATTCCCGGCGTCCTTGCCGCCACAGGCAGCCAACAGCAGGGCGAGCGACGCCGCGCCCGCGAGATAAATGCTCTTCATCACTGGTTCCCCCCATTCGGCGCAGGAGCGGTCAGTCGCTCAACCTGCGCGCGGGCATTCTGGTAGTTGGCGAGCGCGTCGATCGCGGCGACCCGCGTGTCGGCGAGTGTGCGTTCCGCATCGAGCAATTCGAGCTGGCCGAATTTGCCCTCGCGATAGCCGATCCGTGCGATGCGGGCGGCCTCCTGGGCAGCCGCGAGCGCTGGCCCCGACGCCGCGCGAGCGGTCGTCGCGGCATTGGCCGCCTGCGCCTGCGCGTCCGTGATCGCCTGTTCGATGTCGAGCGCGGTCACGCGGCGCTGCGCATCCGCCTGCGTCCGCTGCGCGGTCGCCTGTGCGATCGCCGCGCGACCATTGTTGAACACCGGGATCGGAATCGACACGGTGAACACTGCCGCCATGTCGTTGGTCGCTTCCAGGCGGCGGATCGCAGGACCGACATTGAGGTCAGGCACGCGATTGGCGCGCGCGAGCCGCACACCAGCTTCTGCGATGGAGAAATCCGCGTTCGCAGCCGCCAACGCCAAGGTGCCGGTCGTATCGACCGGCGCCACCGGGCCGTAGACGTTTGTACCCGGAAGCCGATCGAGCAGCGTGTCATCGAGCGCGCCGTCGATCGGCCGACCGATCCGGCGCGCCAGATTGGCTCGCGCCGCTTCCGCCAAACGTACCTGCCGCTCGACATTGGCATCAGCATTGATCCGAGCGACGTCAGCACGCTGTTGTTCGAGCGGGGAGGCACGCCCCGCCTGCACGCGGACACTCGCGGCGCGCAGCGCGTCGCTGGCAATCCGGGCCTGGTCGCGTGCCGTCGCCACCCGTCGATCGGCCGCGACCGCCTCGACATAGAGCTGTGTCACCTGAAGCCGGACGTCCGCCGCGATGATCGCGGCCTGAATCTCGGCCCGGGACAATTGCGCGTTGGCGACCGCGACGCGGGCGCCGCGCTTGCCGCCTAGCTCGATCGGGATCGCAAAGCCGACCGTGGATTCCGCGCTGCGGACCCCCCGATACGGCCCGGAACCGATGACGTTCTCAACCTGGCCTTGAACGACCGGGTTCGGCCGCAAGCCCGCAACGGTGCGACCCGCGCGCGCTGCCTCGACCGCAGCACTGGCTGCTTCCGTGGCGGGTGCGGATCCGCCAGCTGAACTGACTGCCTGTTCAAGCGTGTAAACTGGCGAATCTTGCGAAAAGGGTGCGATCGATCCGACCTGTGCATGGGCGATCGAAGCGCATGAGGCGGCGATTAAGAAAGTCACAAAAATCTTATGCATCGAGATGGCGCTCCTTCATAAAGACCGGCCTGCATGGGTGACCAATCGGCAAGTCGGACGATTGACCTTTGCCGGCGCGTCTTGTCTTTGGAGTGGGATACGCCCTGCGCAGAGGGAGAGACACGGAGTTAGCCGCAACAGTCCGGGTTGTGATTAGCCGGATAGCATCGGCAAGTGGGTGCTCGATTTCGCTACCGCTGATAAAGGGGGAGGCAGCCAGCGCTGGCGAGGCAGCGACCAGCATCGCCGCCCGGGTGGGGACGCACAAAAGCAATTGCATGGAAAACTCCTGAACACAGGTGCAAATGGCACACGGGCGCAATGGCCCGAGTGCACTGAGCGACTGGGTTCAGGCTGACGGCGGTTGAAGGGGAGGCGCTTGAGCGAACGAACTCAGAACGGCGGTACTCAAGGCTGAATGCGAGGTATCGCCGCCCAGTGGCAGACCAAAATCACTTGTCCCTTCGCTGGCAAGTCCGATGCTGCAATGATGATGAACCAGCCCATGACATGGGCCACCGTCATCGCTGGAACTATTCCGGTGCCCGTCCCTGTTTGCATGATCAGCGTGAGCATCCAGCATCATGACGCTGTCGTACCCGCTCGCACTATGCGCTGCAGCCGGCGATTCAACGCCGCCAAAGGCAAGGCCGATAGCCAGCCATAACAGGAGGAACATAGCCCGCACGCTAATGACCTACTCGTACCGACCGTAAAAAGCAACCGTGAACGCCTAAGGTCATTTGCCTATCCCGTCTTGCAAGAGCTCAAGAAGATCAGGTGGAATTGGCATTGGCTGAAAGGCGCTCACAGTCGACCGCCCGGTATTTCCGATCGGCAACTTTCCCGTCAGCGCGCCGATCGGTGCAAGAAGCAGTCGGAAGATCTGGCCAAGTGCTTCGCTCCAATCGCGCTGCCGGATGGCGAGACTGAACATTGCGCCGTGAATGGCGAGATGGAGGCCCCAAAAGGGCTGCGCAATAATGTGCACCCGTTCAAGATGGCGCCAGGCAAGGCCATGATTTCCTAAAGCTTCAGCTGACCGATATGCCGCCATTTCGGCCGCAATTACCCGCCGCGCGCTTAGGCTTCTAGCCAGCTCCCGCCAGCGTCCCTGCCGGTGCCAATAAAAGATCTGCGCGAATGCCCAGATAAGCGGGGTCAACAAGCCGGCGGACACCTCAACCTCGTCGGTGTAATGTGTCCCCCCGCTCCGATACGGAGCAACCGTAATCCAATGGTCCCACCTTGTGATCAGGTGACTATAGCCGTCATCGCGCAGACGCTTCGGCCATTCGGTGCCGGCAGCTTCGTGCTGGGACGTCACGATCCACTGTGTCCCGAACGGAATAATGCCAAGGAGGCGGAGCTTGACCTCATAGCGCTCGCCAGGCCGAAACCTGTCGAACGCCGCGTCATCGACCGGGATGAAGCGCACCAGCGGCCAGGCGATATGCTGCAGCAGGCGCGCCGTCTGCACCTCGGCCCAGACTGTTTCCGGCTTGAGCGCGATATGTGTCGAACGGGAAACCTTCATGCCGCAACGCTCCGCAATTCACGCCGTGCCTGCTGGACAATCTGAATGCCGCCGCTGATCCCGAGCAGTGCCAAAATCGCTGCAACAATAAGGTCGGGCCAGGCTGTTCCGGTGCCGAACACGCCAAGTGCGGCCGCCATAACGGCGATATTGCCGATCGCGTCATTGCGCGAGCATATCCAGACCGAGCGCATGTTCGCGTCTCCAGTGCGAAAACGGTAGAGCATGATGGCGACACCGGTGTTGGCCGCCAGCGCGAGCGCGCCGATGATTCCCATCAGTTCAGGCTCGGGTGCAGCTCCGCCGAGCGCCGCCAGAACGGCTGTGATCACGACCCAACCACCTAGACCGATGAGGGCGAGCCCCTTGGCCAGCGCCGCCCGCGCGCGCCATGCCAGCGCCATCCCGGCGACCAGCAGGCTGATCGCATAATTGGTGGCATCCCCCAGAAAATCGAGTGCGTCCGCCTGCAACGCGCGGCTGTCCGCAGCGGCCCCTGCCGCCATTTCCACCGCGAACATGCCGGCGTTCACGCCGAGCGCGATCCACAAAGCCCTGCGCCAGCGCGGGTCGTTCAGAGTTGCCGTCGTTCCGCACGCGGCCTTGCAGCAATCATCAGCCATCTTTTTGCCTTCTCGACAATCTGCGAGTCGGCATTCTATCTACACCCTGTAGCAACTATAGGGTCAAGCCCGAAGGAGTGGCAGTGAAAATTGGCGAACTCGCGAGCGCCACGGCGACGAAGGTCGAGACGGTGCGCTATTATGAAAAGATCGGGTTGTTGCCGCCACCCGCCCGGACAAGTGCCAATTACCGTGCCTATGGCAATGATCATCTGGCGCGCCTGTCGTTCATCCGCCGCGCCCGCGATCTCGGTTTCACGCTCGAAGCCGTGCGCGAACTGCTCACGCTGTCGGATGACAAGGCCCAATCCTGCGATGCCGTTGACGGAATCGCGCGCGTCCACCTCACCGAAATCGACCGCAAGATCGCCGATCTGAGCGCACTGCGCGGCGAACTGGACCGGGTCATCGGATCCTGCCGTCACGGGACCGTGGCCGACTGCAAGATCATCGAGACCCTCGCCCCGCGCACGCTGACCGCAACGTGATCGAAGATCGCTGCTTTGGCGCCAACGCTTCGGCCTCGCGTGCATGGATCCACCAGACCGCGTTGACGATGCTGCGACACCCGGCAATGGTCTGCCCAGCCCCACTATCGCCACGGATCGAGCACTAACCATGCCAACCCTGCAAACCGGACTCATCTATGCGCTCGCCGCGCTGGCGGAGATCGCCGGTTGCTTCTCGTTCTGGGCATGGTTGCGGCTCGACAAATCTGCCTGGTGGGTTGCGCCGGGCATGGTGTCGCTCGCGATTTTTGCCTGGCTCCTCACGCTGGTCGATACATCCGCTGCGGGCCGCGCATTCGCAGCCTATGGCGGCGTCTACATCGCAGCGTCACTGATTTGGCTTTGGAGTGTCGAAGGCGCACGACCCGACCGCTGGGATGTCATTGGCGCGGCGATTTGTCTCGTCGGAGCAGGATTGATTCTGGTGGGTCCGGGACGATCAGCCTGATGGCTGCAATTGGGATGGTCACTCGAAAAGCATTTCGTGAACATCCCGAATGCCAATAAGTTAAAGGCTATAATGAATAGCTTTTACGAGGCTTGCTCGACTGTTAGGCATTCGCGCAAGAGCGGTCCAAAAGAAAGCGGGCGCCCAGTTGGTGACCGGACGCCCGCCCTTATGCCTTGGCTAGTCCCTTACGGGCAGCAGTCCATTGCAGCCTCGCAGCATGCGAGCACGAGGTCGCAGCAGGACATTGCGAGCGATGCGACCTGCTCCGGCGCGGCGGCAAAAGCAGCTGAGCTGGAACCGAGCAGCACTGCTGCCGTGATGATGTACTTCTTCATGATGTTTATCTCCGTTGAAATTGAATTCCGTCGATCAGCGGAGCATTCGGGGAGGCGGCGGTTCCGGCCCTCCGACAGGCAGAGGAGGAAACTTGGCGAGAAGTGGTAAAAAAGTGAGCGAGCCTGGGTCGCGTGCCTCAAGAGACGAAACGCGGCTTGCTGGGAGCGTCTGGCACAAGGCGATGCAATAGCTCTGACACTGTTGGCTCATGTCATCCTTGCAATCGCCGCAGTCGCCGTGGTCGTCGTTCATCGCGGCCATCGGCGAGCAACTGCTCGCTGCATAGGTCGCCCCTACGGGTAGCAGCGCGGCAAGAAATGCCGCGAGATAGAGAAAGAGGCGCTTTGTCACGGATTGGTCCATACTGCCGTGTTCGACGTGATCAAAGACATAGTTACACAGCCACACGCAAAGCTTAACGCCGCTTCGAGCAACGCAAGCTTCTTAGCGATATCAAATGGCCTTTCGCCGGTTGTGACCCCAGCAAGTCTCAGACTAGCACCCCGGAATGCAAAAAATCAGAGGGCTTTGAGTCATGCGGAATTAAGGTCCCCCAGCTAGCCAAGGATGTTAGGTTGACGCCTGAGCGATCGACTACTTCCTGGATCATTCGCCTACAAACTAGATGAGCGAAATTAGGGCGCAAAGCTGAAGCTAGGGGCTGTGGACGCGAATGGCAGCAACCCAGCAAATTCAGCCACTCTCGCTAAACTCTGTGCTGGCCGAAGCCAGATAACTGACTGCATCCTGCAGGTAAGCGTACCCTATAGCACCACTCGGCTGCGTCTACTCTTGCAGTGATGAACTCCGGTGCCGATCCAGTTCCAACGGCCGATCACAGTTTCGGTCCACGTTCGTTCGACCAGAATATGCGATGTGGTCGCAGCTTTCGGTCCGCTCGATCGAGCTGAGTGGCAGATTTCGACAAAAGCAGATGGGTTGGATGGCTCCCGCTCACGGCATCTAGGTGCCAAGATGTGAAGGCTATCAGGCAATCACGAGCAGATGGGAGCCACCCAGATGGAGATTATGACGATCGGCCTCGATTTGGCCAAGAGCGTTTTCCAGGTTCACGGCGTTGATGCGGCGGGCAAGACCGTCGTTCGCAAGGCGTTGCGTCGAGCACAGGTGCTGACATTTTTCTCGAAGCTGCCGCCCTGTCTAGTGGGTATTGAGGCGTGCGGCACGTCCCATCACTGGGCACGTGAACTGATCAAGCTCGGGCATGATGTTCGCCTTATGCCGCCGGCTTACGTCAAACCGTATGTGAAGTTATGGCGAGGTGAGCATAACTTCACTAATCACGAGGTCCCCATAATGCGGAGGAACGCGGCCTGATTGGCGGATTTTCGCCATTCTTGGCCATGCTCCTC
>NZ_JBXAFX010000042.1:0-17439 GCF_058793515.1 Novosphingobium sp. GW835-FHT14H07 | reverse complement strand
CAGGTCGAGCCGCGACAGCTGCGCCGCCAGGGTCCCGCCTTTGCCGATCCGGGTCTCCTCTTCGAGGCGTGTCACCAGACCACGCTGACCACGGCACGGACTGATGAACTCGCCATCATTGATCAGGTTCTGCAGGGCGAGATCCACCTGCCCCCCCATGCATGCACCGTTGTTCAGGTCCAAGCCCTGCCGCGCCTGTCGAACGGCAAATATGATTTTAAGGCGATGGACGGTCTCGCGCCATCCCGCGAAAAAGCGCCGTCATTCGAGGCGATGTTCGAAGGGTTCAACAACGAACCGTTCAGCCTCCGTAAGCTAACCGCCTTCCTGGGCCTCGCCTCGCGACGGATTGCGCACCATTGCGCGGACATTCTCCTTCTCGACGTCGCGGCCACCAGCATCTTCGAAATCTTCGAGGAGTTTGGCACGGAGAGCCCAGATAGGATCGGGCGAGAGACAAGGTTTATCGACATCTCAACGGACTCGCTCTCGTTCGTTAATGCCAGCATCGCACTGGAAGGATATCTCGGCTTCATCCCCCCGCGCTGGGATCAACTCTCGCTTGCCGAACTGGAGGAACTCAAACATGTCGCCCATGTTTAAGACGCGGCGCATGGAGGCAGGAGTCGTCCTGCGTGCGGCGGCGATATCCCTCGTGGCGCTGAACCATGCCAACCCCGATATCGACCAGGTTTTGGGATTTAACTTCTCGGGTGGCATGAGCGTCCTGATGGCGCTCTCCGGCTATTTTTTTGCGAAGTTCGTGCTTGACGCTCCCTCGCTCCCACAGATGCGGCATCGATTGATCGGCTTCGGGCGATCCATCCTGCTACCCAGCTTCTTCATGGTCTTATTCTTCTTCATCATCTTACGTAAATTCGATGTTTTAGAATTATTGTTTATCCGAAACCTCTTCACGGACGGTCGAATATCCAAGTTTCCGACCTGGTATCCGCAGGTCATGATGCAGATCCTGATCGTCGTCTACATCCTGTCCTACATCGGTCTCATCCGGAATTTCGGTCGGAAGCTACTCCCTTATTCCGTCGTTTTGCTGTTTGTCGCATCCGTGTTGCTACGATTTTATCTGGACAACTATTCAGATGGTCTGGACCATCCTACACTGCCCTACTCCCGGTTCTGGAATTTTTGCCTCGGCTGGTGCTTCTACTTCTTTGCCGATCCCTCAAGGACTCCGAAAGGAAACAGGGTCGCGATGGCTGCCCTGGCGATTGCCAGCAGCTTCCTCGTTTACGGGGCCGCCAAACTACCTGCCTACTGCCTCATTGCGGGGACCCTTATTTTCCTCTTTGTAAGGGACATCGCAGTCCCCGCCATCCTGCACAAGCTCATCACGATCGTCGCCATGGCAAACCTCCATATCTTTCTCTGGCACCGCTTCTTCTTCGAGATTTACGAGGACATCATGCATGTCACCGCCCAAGGTGGGTTCGGCATGTGGCTATTCGGAATGTCGGCAAGCGTCGTTCTGTGGATTGGGTGGGAGGCGGCAGTCCGAACGGCGAGGGAGTTCGCATTGGCATCAACCTCCCTGAAATCGAAAGTTATTCCTTCCGTCCGAAGCCATACTCTCCCGGCAAGCTAGGGCAGGAATTAAGTGAAATGCGACCAAATTTAACAAATGATTGCTGAGATGTTTTTCTTTTGATACAAAGAACATGAATGCACCTTGGCAGAAGGTACGCGTCTCATGACAGACGGGAATTTTGATGTACCTGTTACAGGAACGCCCGTCATTCTATACGAGCTAAATGAGGTATCCTGGCAAGTTGTTGATTGGTACATTGGAAGAAATCCTCATGGGAACTTCGCGAATATTTTAGGCATGTCGAGATCCTACACCACTGTTACGACAGATGTGGGGGAACTTCATCCCTGGGTAACGTGGCCGACATTGCATCGGGGGGTGGACAATCGCAGCCATGGAATTGAGTTCCTTAATCAGGATCTGACGAGAGCGAGCGAATTCCCGCCTGTGTGGGAGACCGCCGCCAAAGCCGGGAAGCGGGTCGGTGTTTTTGCAAGCCTGCAATCCTATCCTCCCCCGCCCGACGACGCGTACGCCTTCTACATCCCCGACACTTTCGCGCCGCAGCCGGGCACGATCCCGCCCGAATGCAGGCCGTTCCAGATGCTCAACCTTCGCCAGACAGCACTGGATGGGGGGATCGTCTCCGACGTGAAACCGAGCAGAGAGCTCGCAACACTGATGCTCGGCCTGGTTCGGATCGGCTTGTCTTTGTCGACCGTTCTCGCTCTCGCGCGGCAGGTCATTCTTGAAAAGATCAATCCACTTTACAAGTCGCGTCGCTCGATCATGCAGGCGCCGATCGCCTTTGATGTCTTTAAGCATCTTCTGCATCGGACCAAACCGGAGTTCACGACGTTCTTCACCAATCATGTCGCGGGCATGATGCATCGATATTGGAAGCATGCTTTCCCGGAGGAATTCCAATACACTTTGACCTCCGATGAAGACAGGTTGAAGGCGAAGAATATACAGCGGGCGATGGATGTCGCGGATTATCAGCTAGGTTATCTGCTTGACTATATCACCCGGACTGATGGAACCTTGATCGTCGCGAGCAGCATGGGACAGGAAGCCGTTTTCCGCTCCGGCGGCGATCAGGCCCGCATCATCGACGTTCCAGCCTTCGTCCGGGCAATCGGGTTTAGCGGAGATTATCGTTCGAACCTCGCAATGCACCCGGATTTCAATTTCGAGTTCGACACGCCGGAGGATGCGGGGCGTTTCGCGTCGCTGGTGGAAGCTGCGACATTCGCCGGAGGAAGACGCCTCTGTTACAAGGTCAACCTTGTAAACAGGACCCTGAATTTCGGATTGGCGCAGCCGCCGGAAGGCATGGACAATTATGTGGAACGCCCCTCCGGCGGCGGCGTGAAGGAGAGGATTTCCTTTGCGGAGGCCGGGATCAAGCGATTCAAGCGCGACGTCGGCACGGGATATCACCAGCCCCGCGGCATCCTCCTTTGGCACCGGCCGGGAGAGGCGAGCGACGCTTCGAGGGAAGTCATCCAGAGTACTGCTGTGCGGGCCATGATCCTTTCCGCTCTCGGCATCGCTGTGGAGCCAAAGTCTCCGCTTCCCTCCGATAGAAACCCCACCCGCAACGAGGCCGAACAAGTGGATGCGTCCTGACCGTCCGCTCTGACAATGAGATGCGATGTGGATGTCATCATTGGTCCTTGCATCTTGTCAGCCGACCATGGGACGGTCTCAACGCTGGAAGCCGCATGGTCCCGGATCCACGGTTCATACGAAAATGTCGAACAGCGATAAGGGCAGCGGCGCTATACGGCCTGCGCGCTGCGGGTAATGCACCCAGCTTGCGCGCCATGGCTTAGCGCTCCAAATGGCTTTCAACCGGAAGTCCAGCGCACGATGTCCGCCTTCTCTATCTCCAAGGCATCAGGCAGGATCCGTGGATCGGTGATGGTCAATTTATTTCGATACCGTGATGATATGACTCTTAGAACCGCCTTCCGCGCGTGAAGGTGCCTCCGACCGTGCGTTCAGCGGGGCTGTTCATCAGCCAGTCCGCACACTGATAAAAAGGGGCTTGGCAAAGGGCGAGATCGCGATGTGCAAGTCGGCACCGCCGTCTACGCATCAGGCTTCATCCATCGCAGGTCTGCGACCGTAGTCACTCAGACGTCATGGTCCCGGTCTAACGGCGCACCGCGGTGCAGCGTAAATGCGCGCGCCATTTCCCTTCAGATTTCGCATTCTGAGGAGTGCATCGTGCGTACCACCGTCAGAGCTCGCTATGAGCTGGCCCAGGAAGATGACATCCGCGATGAGTTGACCCGCTTTGTCGCCCGGCGACTGCGCAATGGCAAT
This sequence comes from Novosphingobium sp. GW835-FHT14H07, assembly GCF_058793515.1. Lineage (NCBI taxonomy): Bacteria > Pseudomonadati > Pseudomonadota > Alphaproteobacteria > Sphingomonadales > Sphingomonadaceae > Novosphingobium > Novosphingobium sp. GW835-FHT14H07. The sequence goes on along the minus strand of NZ_JBXAFX010000042.1, from coordinate 13,556 downwards.
GACGAAGAAGATATCGTGCAGGAGACATATCTGCGCATCTACCGGTACCGGCAGACCGGCACGATCGCCAATCTCAAGGCTTTTTGTTTTTCTGTCGCGCAGAACCTGATCAACGATCATTTCCGCCGTCTTTCGCGCATGCCTGCCACTTGCCCCATAGAGGAAGATTTTATCTGCCCCATGCCGCGCATTGATGAGGCCTTGCTTCATCGCGAGCGGGTGGAGGCGATCGTCGCCATCCTGAAGAACATGCCGCCGCTCAGACGGGAAATCTTCCTCCGCCGTCGACTGGACGATCATCCACCCGCGGTTATCGCCACCGACCTAGACATGCGGCAATCGGCGGTGGAAAAGCATGTCTTCCGTGCGCACAGCGACATAAGACAGGGTCTCGCCAAGCGGAAACTGACCGGTTGGAGCAGGATCTAGCCATGCGTGACGACAGCCTATCGCGAAGCGACGCCCCCATCGATGAATTGGCGCTCAAGGAAGCGCTAACGCGCGTCCATGACGGCGGGCGCCTGTCCAATGATGATATCCGCAAGATGCGCGCCAGCCGGAAGGCAGCCATAGCGGGCGGCCTCGGCGCGGTCGTTCTGGCCATCACCGGCCTCACCATCTTTCGGTCGCCGGTCAATACGGCCGCGGAGTTCAGCACGAAGCCCGGAGAGCGGCGTGACGTCCGGCTGGAAGACGGGTCGTTCGTGCAACTCAGCGGCGCAAGCCATCTGACTGTCACCATAACGAGCCGGGGCCGCTACGCCCGTCTGATCGCAGGGGAAGCGCGGTTCGACATCGCGCACGATGCCAGCCGCCCCTTCATCGCCCATGCCGGCCGAGCCGAGGCGCAGGTGCTGGGACGGTGTTCGACCTTAACGTAACATCCGCCAGCACCAGTCTCGCCGTGGCGCGCGGAGCGGTTCTGTTGAAGCCGGTCGGGTCGCCCCAGGCGGTCACTGTGCGTGCCGGTTGGCAGAGCCTCGTCCACGACACCACCGTCGACCGCCCCAAGCCGTTCGACGCCTCCCGTCCCGACTGGCGGGAAGGATGGATCGATACTGACGGCATGACGCTCGGCACGCTGGTCGAAATTCTGAACCGGCAGGGCGGGATCGTCATCAGTGCTCCGCCAGCGGCGCTGGCGGCGATCCCGATCATGGGGCGCTTTCGAACGGATCGGCCGGCCGCACTCCTCTCCGTCATCGGCAAGGCGAACGGCTTCGATGTACGGGCCGATCAGGGAATCTTGCGCTTCCACAAGGCATTATAAGAAAATTCTGCCTGCCAGACTATGGGCTGAAAAAACAGTGTCCGGCTTTGGCGATCCCCGCGTCTTTCGAAGGAGAGCACATGATGGTGCTCGCAAGGGGATACGACATGGGGTCTCACATTTCTCACCGTGCATTGCACGTCGCCATCGCCATTGCCGCCACGGCGGCGCCCTGTTCAGCGCATGCGGAAGCGGGGAGCTTTGCCAAAAGCTTCCAGTTCGCCATTCCGCCCGGAAATCTGTCCGCCGCCCTGTCGGCGTTTTCCGCAACGACCGGGCTTCAGGTCGTCGCCTCGTCCGGGGACGTCGGCTCCCATATGAGCGCCGGCATATCGGGCAAGTACAAGGCGTCCGATGCCATCGCCCGCCTCCTCGCCAAGTCGGGCTACACCGCCAGCCTGGTCGGCGACATGGTCGTTCTGCAGCAGGCCACGGCGTCGCCGCGCGCGATGCCGATCGCCCTGCAGAGCGCCGGCGGCGCCGGCACGTCCCGCCCCGACGCTGACGAGAGCGAAGCGGCGGAAGGCGATCGGGACATCATCGTCACGGCGGAGCGTCGCGAGCAGCGCCTGGTCGACGTCCCCGTCGCCCTGTCGGCCTTCGGCGGCGAGCAGCTCCGCAATCGCGGCGCCGACCGCCTTGTCGACCTGGCGAGCCAGACGCCCGGCGTCCTCGCCACGGTGCAGGTGTCGGGTGGTGACATGCCGACCTTCACCATCCGCGGCGTTGGCTTTGACGATTTGCGCCCCAACGGCAATCCTGCAACTTCGCTCAACATCGACGGCATCTACCAGGGGTCGGCCATCCTCGCGACCGGCCAATTTTTCGATATCGAGCGGGTGGAGATCCTGAAGGGGCCGCAGGGAACCCTCTATGGACAGAATTCGACCGCAGGTGCGATCAACATCCTGTCCCGCCGTCCGGGCGACAAGCTGAACGGCTATGTCAGCACCGAACTGGCGACCTTCGGCACGGCCCGCATGGAGGGCGCGGTCGGCGGCCCGATCTCGCCGATCGTCAGCGCCCGTATCGCCGCGCTATACACCAGGACGGACGGCTACATGACGGACATCGGCAATGCCAATGCCGTCGCGACCTTCAGGCCGCCTGCCGGCATCCCGCCGCTGCCCGTTACCGGCATGAACCGTGACGTCGCACGATCCGAAAGCATCGCCGGCCGCGCCATCATAGAGATCAACCCGTCCGACCGGACCGAAATATTCCTGAAGGTCAACGGTACGAAGCAGACCGGCGGGGCATTGCAGCCCAGCCGCAACGTCACCCAGAACGGCTTCGCCCCGAACGCGCGATATGAAGTCGATTCGGACGTGCCGACAAAGCTGAACGTTTCCGGCTATGGTATCACCGGCAGTCTGCAGCAGAGCGTCGGTGACGATTACACCTTCGTCCTGACAGGCGGATACAGCCATGTCTCGCACCTCGCGATCTACAATGGGGACGGGGTGCCTATCCGTTTGATCAATATCCTCTACGGCGACAAAGACGATCAGGAATATGCCGAGATTCGGTTCCAGAAGAACGACACGTCGCGGTTCAGCTGGATCGTGGGCGCGACGGCATTTCACGACGACGTTCGCATCGACCAGACCTTTACGATGCTCGACACGACGCGCGGCATCATCCAGGGCGATTACACGCAAAAGCGGACAAGCTTCGGCGTCTTCGGGGATGGAACCTGGGCGTTCGACTCCGGATTCAAGATCGGCGGCGGCCTCCGCTACACGCATGACAAGGTCGACTTCAATGGCCTGACGCAGGGCCTCGATCCCTATGGCGTATCGCTTCTCCCGGCCATCTTCCCGCTTTTGCCCTATAAGTTCGATCGTAACATCCGAAAGTCCCAGGTGTCCGGCCGTATCTACGGCAGCAAGAATTTCGGCCCTTCCTCGTCGATCTATGCGTCCATCAGGCGCGGGTATAAGGGCGGTGGCTTCGATGCCACCACGCCCAGCAACGACCTCGAATCCGCGCCGTTCGGTGCCGAGACGGTCTGGTCCTATGAGCTGGGCTTCAAGATCCTTCCCCGCCGTGCCTTCCTTCAGCTTGAAGGTGCGATCTTCTTCAACGACTACAAGGATATTCAGACGACGGCGGTCACGCAGATCACCACTGCCGCGGGCGTCCTGTCCGGCGGCACGCGTGTCAATGCGGGCGACGCCCAGAGCTGGGGCGCGGAACTGTCCGCGACCATCAGGCCGACCGACGATCTGAAGCTGGAAATCTCCGGCGCCTATCTCGGCAATGAGATCAAGAAGGTCATCTCGACCAATCCCGTCGAACGCCTGCGTCGTGCGGATGCGCGGCTTCCGTTCACACCGGGCGTTAGCCTGAACGGTGCTTTCGAATATACCATCCATGCCTCGGATACGATGGATGTCATCCTCGCGTCCGACGGTCAGTATCTGTCCAAATATTATTTCGACATCGACAACTTCGCCGTGACCAAGTCGCGCTTCATAGGCAATGCGCGCGTAGAACTACGGTATCAGAACAATATCTCCGCCACGGCCTGGGTCCGCAACCTGACCGACACATACTATCCGCTCTCCCGATTCAACTCCGCCACGACCAGCACCGACCTCCCGGCGGCCCCGCGCACCTATGGCATCACGCTTGGATACAAGTTCTGAACCCAGCGCAATGTGGGTGCGGTGAATCTGATTTCACGACCGATATCAAAGCCCATTCATCAAACACCACCTTCATCAGGAGATCTTATGGTTAAGCATAGAAACTTCCGCGCAATGGTTTCCGCTCTCGCTATGCTCGCAGGGCTGTTCACCGCCGGAGAAGCTTCCGCCGAGTTCGTGACGCAATCCGATCAGCGGCCGCCGTCGCCCGCGCGTCTGATCTTCCCCGATACGAAGGACGGACATCATATTTTCGCCGGCGACCTGCACCTGCACACCGTATTCTCGGACGGCTCGGCCTGGCCGACGCTTCGCCTCGCAGAAGCGGCGCATGACGGGCTTAAGTTCGTGTCCTTCACGGAACATGACATCATCACGCCAAAGATCCGCGACACCGGCACCAACAAGAACCGCAGCTATGAAATCGGCCGCGCGTTCATCTCTTCGGGCATGCTTGGCCTCGGCGGCATGAAACTCTCGCTCGGGTCGGAGATCACGCGCGCGATCGGGCATTTCAATTGTCACTTCCTCAAGGATGCAAATGCGCTGAACCCGGGGAAAGTCCATTACAGCACCTTCAAGCAGACGGGCGGGCAGCTCCGGGTCGACTGGAACCGGACCAGCGCGGACGAGAAAGATCTGGAAGCACGGTTCCGCGAAGCGAAGCGGCAGGGCGCCATCTGCCAGTGGAATCATCCGACCATCCCCTCCTCCTCCCCTGGTGAGGCAGTGGTGACGCCGTTCCTCGAACGGATGTTTTCAGAGGGTCTGCTGTCGGGGATTGAGGTTGCGCAAAGCGATTTCATCCACCCCAGCGCGATGGACGTGGCCCTGAAATATAACCTCTATATCGCGGCGACTACGGACGCTCATCTCGGGACCGCGTTGGAGCAGGAGGCGGCGGGGATGGATCACCGCGTCGCCACCCTGTTCCTGACGCAGGGAGAGGATGAAGCGGCCTTCAAGGATGCGCTGGAAAAGCGTCGTACGGTCGGCCTCTTCCGCGACACTTTCTTCGGCACGCGCGAGAATGTTCAAACGGTGATGAACGCGGTCCTGAAGATGTCGTTCACCAAATATTCGCCGTCAGAGTTTCTGATCGGAAACTCAGGCGAGATGGAGATCGCGAATGCTGGCCCGATCGACGTCGAGCTTGAGATCGTTCAGCCGGACTTTCGCCTGCTGAACTATCCGCGCTTCGTGAAGATACCGCATGGATCGAAAGTCACGCTGAAGGCGCTGCGCATCGACGGCCCGAACTTCAAAGGCCTGAAAGTCCGCGTGATCAATTCGCTTGTGACATCGCGTGACCAGCTGGAATTTTTCCTGGAGGCGCAGCCGTTCGATCTGAACGCCATCACCGGCAAGGGTACGCTGAGCAACATCCCCGACGATCTCGACGGCTGGATGTAAGACGGCTGAATGTTCGGCGGCCATGGGTCTTCGGATCCATGGCCGTTTGCATGTCATGCAAGCTCGCGCACCGCTTGCTGCCTCTTCTCATGCCGCGCAAACTCGCCGAGGGCATCCGCAAGAGACGGCAGGTGCGCCCCGCGCCCCGTCGCGAGCGGTACGCGGGAGGGGCGTGGCGCCATTTGGTTCAGGCGGGCGCCCGGCACGGCGCGGATCAGATGCCGGGGCAGGTTCAGGCTGTCCGCGACGGCTTCCGCGAACTCTGCCCATGATAGCTCCGTCTCATTGGTGAGGTGCCAGAGGCCCTGCTCACCGTCGATCAGGAGGTCGAGCGCGACCCTGACGAGATGCGGCACATAGGTCGGCGTGATCCGCTGGTCCGCCGCGGCCTCGAACGGCTGCCCCGCCGTCAGGGCGCGAGCGACCGCGACGGCAAAGTTGAACTCGTCATGGGGAGAGAAGAAGGCTGCGGTGCGAACGATGAGATGCGTCCCCGCCAGGGCGAGAAGTCCCTCCTCCATGCGCGCCTTGCTCTCGCCATAGACGTTGCGCGGGTCGGGCGCGTCGGTTTCGACATAGGCCCCTTCCGCCTTGCCCCCGAAGACGAGGTCGCTTGAGACATTGAGGGTGGCAAGCCCCCGCTCCTCCGCCATCCGCGCAAGGCGGACCGGGCCGTCGCTGTTCGCCGCAAAACAACGGGCGGCATGGCTTTCCGCCTCGTCGACCCGTACCCAGCCGGCGGCGTTCACCACTGCCCAGGGATCGTGCCGGTCCAGCGCAGCCCCGATGCTGGCCTCGCTGGTGATGTCGAGCGCGTGCCGCGCCGTCAGCACATGCGGTATGTTGCGGAGCGTACAGGCCCGCGCGAACGCTTGCCCCAGGGTTCCTGTCGCGCCCATGATCAGGAGGGGCCGACCCATGGGCGCACGCTCCCTGCAACTGTCCGCCCGGTGCTGCACGGCCGGGGCAGGACGGCGGACGGCGGGATATTCAAGCCGGATCGGCCGACGCCACCAGCCCGGCTGCGCTGCAAGCGGATGCCGTGCAGCGCCAGTGGCCAGAGCCGTGCCGAGCGCTGCGAGAGCGGTCGCGCGCGGCGTTCCGCTACTGACGTCGAATATGCCCGGCTCATAGATGCCGGGGGCGGTCAGCAGCGTGTTCCATCCGCTACTGCCGAGCAGCGACCAGAGCGTGATCGCTCGCACGTCCACGCCCTCATTGCGCAGATCCTCGGCGCAATCCCACGCCTCCGCCAGCCAGCGCAGCTGCTCCTCGCGCGTGCAGCCATTATGGACTTCGGTGACCGCGATCGGGGTCGCATAGCGGTCCCACGCCTCCTCTATCACGCCCCTCAGACCGGGCGGGGGCGGCTCCAGCACCCGGATCGCCTCGACATCGGCATAGCGCTGCCCGTCATTGCCGCCATGCGCATGGGCGGGATAGCGCTGCATGCGATGGTCGAGGAACCGCTCGCTGGTCAGATAATGGTTGATGCCGATGATGTCTGGCGGACAGGGATCGGCCGCAATGGCCTCCAGCCTGTGCTCCAGCCCGTGCGCGGCCATGCGCCGCCACAGCGGATGACCGCGCCGTACGCGCCCGAACAGCAGGTCCCATGTCGCCCAGCGCCGGATATTCTCGAACGCAGCCTGCTCGCGCAACTCGGCAGTGGCGAAGGTGCGGCCGAGATCCTCCGTCTGAACGAGCCGCGCGGCGGGATTGACCCTGCGAATGGCCTGCATCGCGAGCCGGGTTCCGTCGATCTGGTTGAGGAGCGCGCGCCAGAACGCGCCCTCGTCGCGGACATGCGGATACCAATGGCCATAAAGCGCCGAAAAGCGCGCCGTGGTGAGCGGCTCATTGACCGGCGTCCACTGGTTGATCCAGGAATAGCGCTCCGCAACGCGGGCCGCGAAATCAGCGAGACCCCGCGCGAAACCGTCATCGTCGAGGAGATGCGTGTAGGAGGGACCGCTGCCGTGATGGACAAGCCCGGCAATGACGTCGATGCCATGTGCGCGCAGCCGGTCGATCCGCGCATCCACGCCCTGCCAGAGATGCTGTCCGGGCCGATCAGGCGCAATGCATTCCCATAATATAGGATAACGGATCGTCGTTATGCCGATGTCGGCAAATAGATTCAGATCGTCGATCCGATCATAGTGGCCGCATCGCTCGAACTGATCCTGATATGTATCCCGAACCCTGTTGATGGTGCACTCCGGCCCACCCCATAATTCCAGATGCCTCTTCATCGTACATATCTCCCAGACCTTCGCCAGAACGACTGACATGGATCAGGTTTCCGCTCTCGACTTGATATCTTGTGTTATCTCTTTGAACTTGGGCCGGTTTGTACAGGAACCGGAGCGATGAACGGCGTGTTGCCGATGTTCATCATTCAGCAAGGTTCCAGACATGAGCGGCATTCCAAGCGACGTCGACGCCATCAACCCCGACAGCCCGACGGAGGGCGGCGGCACGCTCATCTGCTTCAGTCACCTGCGCTGGAACTTCGTCTATCAGCGGCCGCAACATCTGATGAGCCGCTTCGCCCGGGACCGGAAGGTCATCGTTTGGGAAGAGCCGATCCACGATGCGCCAAGTGCGACGTTGGACACCCATGTCTGCGACTGTTCCGGCGTCACCATCCTCACCCCGCACCTCCCCGCCGGCCTCAGCCGGCATGAGGAGACGGAAACATTGCGCGCCCTGCTCGACGGCGCGATCACCCGCGATCCGGCGCGACCGCTCATCTGCTGGTACTATACGCCGATGATGCTGCCCTTCTCCGACCATCTGGCGGCGGACTGCATCGTCTATGACTGCATGGACGAGCTGGCGAACTTCAAGGGCGCGCCGTCAGAGCTTCTCCCGCTTGAGCAGCGGCTGCTCGACAGCTGCGACCTCGTCTTCACCGGCGGGCACAGTCTCTACGAGGCAAAGGCCGCGCGCCATCCTTCGGTCCATGCCTTTCCATCCAGCGTCGACGCCACCCACTTCTCGACCGCCCGCGCCGCTGGTCCGGAGCCGGAGGATCAGGCGGAGCTCCCCTCCCCGCGCCTCGGTTTTTATGGCGTCGTGGACGAACGGATGGACCTCGCGCTGCTGGAAGGTTTGGCGGACGCGCGGCCCGAATGGTCCATCGTCATCGTGGGGCCAGTGGTGAAGATCAGCGACGCCGACCTGCCCCGCCGCCCCAACCTCCATTATCTGGGCGGCAAGGGCTATGCCGAACTGCCCGACTATCTACGCGGCTGGGACGTCGCCCTGATGCCCTTCGCCATCAACGAGGCGACACGCTTCATCAGTCCCACGAAGACACCCGAATATCTCGCCGCGGGCTGCCCCGTCGTCTCTACCCCGGTGCGTGACGTCGTGCGCGGCTATGGCGATGTCGAGGCGGTGCGCATCGCGGACGGGCGGGACGCTTTCGTCGCCGCCTGCGACGCGGCGCTTACCCTCTCCCGCACAAACGGCTGGCTGGCCGCCGTCGACGCGCGGCTCGCAGGGGAGAGCTGGGATCTCACGCAATGCGCGATGAGCAACCTCATTGACGAAGCGGTGCAACGCAGCAGCCACGTCTATCCCGTGGTGTCGCCTATTGGCGCAGACGGAGACCGCCCGCAATCCTATGACGTCATGGTCGTCGGGGCAGGCTTTGCCGGCGCGATCATGGCGGAACGGCTCGCACGCGACGCGGGCAAGCGGGTGCTGGTCGTGGACAAGCGGCCGCACGTCGCCGGCAACGCCTATGACCGACTGGACGATGCCGGCATCCTCATCCACCAATATGGCCCCCATATCTTCCACACCAATTCGGCCGACATCTTCGAGTATCTCTCGCAGTTCACCGAATGGCGTGGCTATGAGCACCGCGTGCTCGCGGCTGTCGGCGACCGCCTGGTACCGATGCCAATCAACCGCACGACGGTGAACAGCCTCTACCATCTTGATCTGCGGACGGAGGAGGAGGCCGCCGCCTTCCTGGCCTCCCGCGCAGAGCCCGTGGATATCGTCCGCACGTCGGAGGATGTCGTCATCTCGGCGGTGGGACGCGAACTCTACGAGACTTTCTTCCAGGGTTACACCCGCAAGCAATGGGGAATGGACCCGTCGGAACTGGACAAGTCGGTGACCTCACGCGTGCCGACGCGAACCAACACCGACGACCGTTATTTCACCGACACCTACCAGGCCATGCCGAGAGACGGCTTCACCCATATGTTCGAACGGATGCTCGACCATCCGAACATCGACCTGCTGCTCGGCGTCGATTTTACCGAAGTGCGGCAGGCCTATCCGCATCAGCACCTCGTCTTCACGGGACCCATCGACGAATATTTCGGCTATTGCTACGGCAAGCTTCCCTACCGCTCCCTGCACTTCCGGCACGAAACGGTGGATCAGGAACAATTTCAGCCCGTGGCCGTGGTGAACTATCCGTCAGAGGACGTTCCGCACACCCGCATTACCGAATATAAGCATTTGACCGGCCAGACCGCGCCGCGCACCAGCATCACCTATGAATATCCGAGCGGTGAGGGCGATCCCTACTATCCCATTCCACGCGCCGAGAACCAGGCGCTGTTCAAGCGCTACGAAGCGCTGGCGCTCGCCCAGCCCGATGTGAGCTTTGTCGGCCGGCTGGCGACCTATCGCTATTATAACATGGATCAGGTGGCCGGTCAGGCGCTTGCTACCTATCGCCGCCTGAAGCAGCGCTGGGATGCCGACCGCCAGCCCGCAGCCACCGGCGCGCGCGCCGGAACGACCGTCGTTGCCGACGCATGATATTGATCCGGCTCCCTTTTCCGTCTCGCGCGTTGTGAGCCGGACCTTTCACGAGCCAGATGGACGTCACGCGTGCTGGAACCGCAGGATGAGGTGTCCGAACGGGAGGTACAGCAGGGCCTGAGGGCCTTGCTGGTCGACGCCTCCTTCGCCACCGCCATAGGCGCCCTTAACAGCGGCGTGGTGCTCCTTGCGCTCGCGCTGCATGTCGGCGTGAGTACGGTCCAGATCGGCATATTGGCCGCCATCCCCCTGTTCACCCAGATCTTGCAGGCACCCGCAGTTTCGCTGGTGGAGCGGTTGCGCACGCGCCGCCGCATCTCCGTCATCAGTGTTTTTCTCGCGCGGCTCGCCCTGCCCATCTACGCCGTCGTGCCGTTCATCCCCGACCGTAATGTCGCCGCCGCATCCCTGATGGCGGCGGCCCTGTTGCACTACGGCCTCAACGCGGTGGGTGCGTGTAGCTGGAACAGCTGGATGCGCGACCTCGTGCCGGAGGAGGAGCTTGGGCGTTTCTTTGCCCGGCGGACCCTGTTCGGCACGGCGGTTAGCGCGGTCGCTACTATTGTCGGAGCCTACGCGCTCCAGCAGGCTGGGACGGACCGGGCTTTCGGCAACAGCATCTTCTGCGGCCTCTACCTTTTCGGCTTCGCTTGCGGTCTCGTCAGCACGGTCGCGCTCGCCCGCGTGCCGGAGCCACGTATGCCCCCCGGCAGTGACGATGTGCCGATCCGGCGGTTGCTGACCGGGCCGCTGCGCGACAGGAACTTCCGGCAGATGCTGCGCTATCTTGCAAGCTGGCAATTCGCCGTGAACCTCGCAACGCCGTTCTTCACCGTCTATTTCGTGCGCGAACTCGGCTTCGGCATGGGGTTCGTGCTGATCTTCAGCTTCATCAGCCAGATCGCGAACCTCGCCGTCATCCGGGGATGGGGCCGCCTGAGCGATCATTTCTCCAACAAGTCGGTGCTGAGCGTGGCCACGCCACTGTTCATCTTCTCCATCGTCGCCATGGCCTTTGCCAGCGATGTGGACGGCATGACAGCCCGGTCCGCCTATCTCGTCATGCTGCACATCATCATGGGCGCGGCGGCGGCGGGCGTGGGGCTGGCTTCCGGCAATATCGTGCTGAAGCTCAGCCCCGGCGGCGCGGCGACCGGCTATCTCGCCTCCAACGCCATTATCGGCGCAATCGCCGCCGGCATGGCGCCCATCATCGGCGGCTGGGCCAGCGACTTCTTCGCCGCGCGCAAGCTCACCCTTGCCGTGCGATGGACCAGCCCTGAGGGCGCGGCCGAACTCGGCGTCATGTTCACGCACTGGGAATTCTTCTTCCTCGTATCGGCCGTGATTGGCCTCTATGCCCTCCATCGCCTGAGCCTCGTTCAGGAAAGCGGCTTCACCGGCCGCAGGGAGGTGGTGTCCCACATCGTCTACTCTGCCCGCCGCAACCTCGGCAACATCTCCTCAGTGACGGGACTTCGCGAAGCGATGAGCTTCCCCGCCGGTGAACTCATCAAGCTGCGCGAGCGCAAGATGGCGATCATCCAGGGCCTGCAGGAGCGGCTGCGGAGCAGCCTCAGCCTCAGCACCAGGCGGCAAGTCACGGGATGGGTGCTGGAGGCGGGCTATGCGGTGCCCCCGCCTGATCCTTCGCTGGACGATCTGCTCGACAGGATTGCATGACGGAGGGAAGCTGCCCGCCGGCGCGACGTGGCCGAACCCGCATGGCACGGAGGATCGCAGCATGACCGTCACTGACATCGCGACACGCACCTACAACCATAATTTCCGGCTCGACCCTATCGTCCGCAGCCTGCTCGACACGGATTTCTACAAGCTCCTCATGCTCCAGATGATCCGGCACATTCATCCGGATGTGGAGGCGACATTCTCCGTCATCAACCGCACCCGCTCGGTCCGTCTCGCCGACATCATCGACGAGGAGGAGCTGCGCGCCCAGCTCGACCATGCGCGGGAGGTCCGCTTCGCCAAAAAGGAGCTGATATGGCTGACCGGCAACAGCTTCTATGGGCGGCAGCAGATGTTCAGCCCGGAATTCATTGCCTGGCTCGCCGATTTCCGCCTGCCCGACTATCGGCTGCGCAAGGTGGACGGTCAGTATGAACTCTGCTTCGAGGGTCCATGGACGCACACGACCATGTGGGAGATTCCCGCGCTCGCCATCCTCAACGAACTGAAATCGCGCGCGGCCATGCGCAACAAGGGCAGGTTCGCGCTCGACATCCTCTATGCGCGCGCCAAGACCAGGCTGTGGGAGAAGGTGGAGCGGCTGAAGCTGCTGCCCGATCTCGTCCTCTCGGACTTCGGCACCCGGCGGCGGCACGGCTTCCTGTGGCAGCGCTGGTGTGTCGAGGCGCTGAAGGAAGGGTTGAGCGACCGCTTCATCGGCACGTCTAACGTCCTCCTTGCCATGGACAGCGATCTGGAGGCCATCGGCACCAACGCGCATGAATTGCCCATGGTCGCCGCCGCGCTGGCCGGGGACGATGCATCGCTCGCCCGCGCGCCCTATCAGGTGCTGGAGGCGTGGCGACGGCATTATAACGGCAATCTGCTTATAGCCCTGCCCGACGCCTTCGGCACCACCGCCTTTCTGCGCGATGCGCCCGGCTGGCTTGCGGACTGGACCGGCTTCCGCCCCGACAGCGCCCCGCCCATCGAAGGCGGCGAGCAGATCATCCGCTGGTGGCAGGATCAGGGCGTCGATCCGCGCACCAGGCTGCTGATCTTCTCCGACGGCATGGATGTCGATACGATCGAGGCGACATACAGGCACTTCAACGGGCGTGTGCGGACAAGCTTCGGCTGGGGCACCAACCTCACCAATGATTTTCGCGGCTGCGATCCCGACGGTGACGAAGGGCTGGAGCCGATTTCCCTCGTCTGCAAGGTCACAAGCGCGAACGGACGTCCGGCGGTGAAGCTGTCCGACAATCCCGCCAAGGCGACCGGCGATCCCGCCGAGATCGAGCGCTATCTGCGGGTCTTCGGATCCGCTGGCCATGCCCCCTCGCCGGTCGTGGTTTAGCGGCGGATTTCCGTTCGCTGTCTGCGACCGGACGTGGCGCCATCAGGAATGAGGGAGGGCAGCCCCCTCCTTCCTTTTACCCGACGCTTTTCCGTCGGTACCGGAAGTACCAGACCTCAGAGCGAGAACCGGTATATCGACTTGAATTATAATAGGAAAATATGGAATTTTTCCCTTCAGTTTCGGGCATGGTAATCACCGGGCAATCACCATTCACATCGCGCTCGCGCACCATAGTGCGCGGTAGGATCGACTCTGCGCATAAGCTATCGGAAAATGCATCTACACGCGCATGGCGCGGTAGTGTCCCACGGCGTGGTGTAGGAACACCGATCCTCGGCAGGGCCGAGGATGATCAGGCTGCCAGTGCCGGCAG
>NZ_JBXAFX010000041.1:0-23668 GCF_058793515.1 Novosphingobium sp. GW835-FHT14H07 | reverse complement strand
CGACCCCCTCGCCGACAAACTCTCCCGCGCCGCCAAAAGCGCCGATCCCATGACCGCGCTGTTCGGTGAAGGCGGGCTGCTTACCAGCAGTTGGCGGCCGCAATAGCCTGATTGGCCCCATCCTGTAGCCGTCGGCTCGCAAGTTTGGGGCAGGTCTGGTGAGATCCGCTACCGGCCGAGCGGGATACTGGCGAATTCCTGCCTGATCTCCTGCAGGGAACGTGCGTCGCGCCAAGTCATCCCGATTGGCTTCGATGCCGCGCCGGGGCCGGTCGATCCCCGTTCGGCAAAGCGCGCGTCTTGCGGGTGGAAGACGGTACCCATGGTCCCGTCCCTCGACGTTCCATTCATCGGCGCCCAATGGTCGGGATGGATATGCGCGTCCATGTGGCATTCGATGAAAAGCGCATGTCCGACAGCTTCAGGATCGGCGTAGCGGCCATCGGCAAAGCGCTTTGTCGGATGCCATGGTCGGGCGAGCGCGACCGAAGCGTCCGGCACGCCCGGCTCGCGCGTCAGGCGGCTGCGATAGATCACGAGGCCTGTAGACTGGGATAGAGGGGTGGAGGGCGCCGCAATGAAGGAATGAAACTCGCCCGGTGCGATTTCCGCGGCCCTCTTTCGCGTCCGGATTTCGCTGTCTTCGATCAGCAGCTGTCCGTTACCGAAGATGAAGTCGATATTGCCGGAAATCAGCGAGCGCGCGATCCAGGCCCGGCCGCCATTCGTGAAAAGGGTATCCTGATAGCCGAGTATCGCTGCATCGCTGATCGCCACGCTGTCGCTGGCCACATCGAGGAGAAGCGCAACGGCTTGCGGGTTGGCAATCTTGCCTTCATCGCTGCCTGCGAGCGCATCGTTGGCCAGATAGTCAAAGGTGTTCTCGATCGTGATGTCCGAAATGCGCACCTCGGCTGCATTGATCGTGAGCGTGGCGGATCCCGGCGTTCCCCAGTTGGCGCGGTGATAACGGCCCGATGTCTGTGCCACGGCGCCGAAGTGGAGGCGGCTGACGTTCCGCCCCGCCCCAACGATCTTGATGCGGTTGCGCCGGATCACGGGCTTCTCTTCGTAATCGCCCGGCATGACGCGGATCTCGATCCATCGTTCCGACTGATCCCGCTCGGCCGCATTCAAGGCGAGCTGCACCGAGGTGTAGCAAGGCAAGGCAGACCGAGTGCAGTCCCGTGCAACAGCGTATGTATCGGCGGCAGGACTGGCCACAGCGGACGCTCCGCCGAGCAGTGCTGCGGCGAGGACTCCCAAGCAGAACTTCATCGCCCATCCCCAGTCTGGCTGGAACTCAGAAGGGCACGCAGAAACCGGTCGATCCTGCGCGCGGTAGGTGTCAGCCACGGCTCAAAAAGCCAGAAATCGTGTGGGGCATCGACCAGATCATATACTTCGGTCCGCGTTCCATGGCTTTTCAGCGCCGCCAGCACAGCCACTCTCCCTGCGGTAAAACGCGGGATGCCGCTCCCGAGGATCAGGGTCGGCGGAGACCTCGGCGAAACATGATGCGCGGCACTTGCGTCGATCCAGGTCTGCGGGGCGCTTTCGAAAGATCCACCGACCCATTGCGCAAACGGCGACTTGTCGCCCGCCGCATTCTCGAACTGCAACGCCAACGGATCGGTCATGTCGAGCACCCCGTCGAGATCGATCAGGGCAGCGACTGGTACCATGCGGCCCGCCTCGTCGGTGCGTAACCTTGCGTCATATGCGAGCAAAGCCGCCATCTGCCCGCCGGATGACGCTCCGCCTACAGCTATCCAACCGGGCTTGATGCCAAAGTGAGCCGCATTGTCGTGCACCCAGCGCAGGGCGTCTGCCGCATCGGTCATTCCCGAAGGATACCCGGCTTCGGGCGCCAGACGATACTCGGGAAGAATTACGGTATGGCCCAGTCCGGCGAGGCGGCTGGCCAGTGCGTAAAAGTGGCTCTTGTCGCCCGATCGCCAGGCACCTCCGTGAACCAGCACCAGTGCAGTGCCCAGCCGTCGTTTCTGCGACGGCAGGAATACATCAAGGCCAAGGCTGCGATCAGACAGGCGCTTGTAGGAACGGTCGAACAGGATCTCCTGTCCCTCGGCAAGGGTCACTGCCGGCCAGGTGATCCCGCTGTACTGATCTTTGTACCGCTCGAAGCGCTGGGCGACGGTATAGCTGTCGTCCACCTCTCTTGCGGTTGCCGGCAACGAACCGGTCAACCCGCAGGCAGCTGCAGCCGCAAGTGCCATCCTCAACAGCGTCATCAACCGGCCGCTTTCATGCAAGGGGGCCGCCCGCGAGGGGATTTGCGGACGGCCCAGTCATCGTCAGAACTGGTAGCGCGCTCCGACGAACCACTGCGCCCCCGTCCGCGAGAACTCGCGGCCTAGATACTGGCTGCCGTCGCCGGTGCCGTATATCCGCTCCTTCTCGTTCGTGATGTTGATGCCCTGTACCGTCAGGGTCAACTTTGGCGTGATGTTGTAATAAGCCGACAGGTCGACATGGGTCGGACCGTACTTGCGCTCCTGAACGTGGCCGTTTCCGCCCGGTTCACTCAACAGATAGTCATCGCGCTTGTTCACCGAAACGCGAATGCCCATGCTACCGGTGTCAAAATAGCCGGTGAAATTGTACGAATTGGGCGAAAGGCCCGTTGAGTCACGCGCCGATACATGGGTGTAGTTCGATGCCACGCCAAAGTAGGACAGGACGCCCGGCAGGAACGTGAACGGCGCGTTGAGCGTGACTTCGACACCCTTCACGCTGTTGCCGCCAGGGGTATTGACCGCCTGGAAGAAGGTGTAGGGCACCTTGGCCGGATCGGCATTGTAGGATGCGTCATAGCGGGGATCGGCGTAGATCGCCTGCCAGTATTCCTGCGGCACCGGCTTGGTCACCACAGCAGTGCTGAGCGAGCTGATGATATCCTTCTTGAACAGACCGACAGCGACCAGTCCGCCCTTGCTGAAGTACCACTCCAGCCCGACGTCGTAATCGTTGGAAAGGTACGGCTTGAGGTCTGGATTGCCGAGATTGCCGACGGTCCTTGTGGTGTATTCGAAGGTCGGGGCGGCGATGTTGAGCGAGCCCAGCCCCGGCCGCGTCATCGATCGGGCATATGCGGCTCGCGCCACGATGTCGGGAGTGATGTTCAGCGCCAGATTGAGCGAAGGCAGGAAATTGTCATAGCTGCGCTTCACCGAAACCGCAGAACCGGCAATGGTTGCCCGAGAATCGATGTTGGTCTTCACGTAGCGGACGCCACCGTTGGCGCGCAGAACCATCCCGCCGAGGTCGAACTCCCCGGTAACTTCGCCGTAGCCGCCCAGTGTCTTCTCGATCACTTCCCAGCCCGCAGCCGTATTGGGCGTGTAAGTATCGGAGATCAGGTTGGACGCGCCAACCTTGTTGAAATCGAAGACGGCGAATGTCGGCAGGCCACCCGAGACGACGCCCTTGCCGAAGTTGGAGATGGGGAACGGTTGCAGGTAAGTCTGCGGCGCAAAGCTGGGCAAGTTGCCCTGCGCTTCGGAATAGGCCACCGACCTGCGGCTGTAGGCCACGCCGGTGCGTGCGGTTATGTTGCCAGCCTCGAGAACCAGGTTGCCCTTGGTGGTAAAGTTGTCCTTGATCACCTTGTTCAGGCGGTTGGCCGCTGTCAGCGCATTGATGAAGTTTGCAGCGTTGTTCGGATCGTAGTTGCCATAGTTCAGGACCGGCACGTCCTGGTTCTTGGTGAAGTCATACGAGTAGAAGTGCGGGACTGATCGTGCATAGAAGCGCAGCTCCTCGCGGTCGGCCGCGTCGCGCGCCTTGCCAGCCATGACATCAAGCTTGAGGTTGTCCGACGCCTGCCACTTGGCCGAAGCCACATACTGCTGGAACTTCGAAACCGAAGTCTGGTGACGACTTTCGTACCACGAAGTGACATCGTCAAACGACGCGGCAATCAATTGCTTGCCGTCTGGAGCGATCGTGAACGAACGGGGCGTCTGTCCGACGAAATTGCCGGCCGGACCATGTGTCAGCAGCCACTCCATCGAGTTGTAGCTGAGACGGTCGTTTTCCAGGCGCGAGAAGAGCCCGTCGAAGCTGACTTCCAAGGTGTCCGTCGGACGGAACTGCAGCGAGCCGGTCAGGCCGAGACGCTTCTGGTTGTTGCCGAAGAAATCGGCGCGAGGCAGTCGCGGCGCCCAAAGACAGTCCAGATTGTCGGCAGCCGGGCAGTCCACCGGCGTCCCGGACACGACGGGATTGGTGTCAGCCCAGCTGTCGCCATTAACGAACGGCGATGTCCAGCGGACCGAGCCGAAGCCTTCCTGATAAACGGTGCGTTCCGAGTAGGCGGCAGACACCAGCACGCCGACCCTGCCATCGGCAAACTGATCGGAAAGCATGGCGGTGACGCGGGGATCGACCTTGCGGGTAATCGAATTGTAGCCGCCCTGCGCCGAGATCACGGCTTGCGGCTTGTTGAAATCGAACGGCTTTGCCGAATAGAGATCGACTGTACCGGCGATGCCGCCCTCTTCGATCGATGCTCGCTGCGTCTTCTGGACATCGACCCGGTTGAACAGCTCCGATGCAAAGATATGGAAGTCGAACGCACGGCCGGCATTGATGGTGAAACCGCCCGAGTCCAGACCGTCGCTGCTGGCAGGAACCTCCATTCCGTTGAGTGTCGTGCGCGTGAAATCCGGGGCAAAGCCACGCAGGGTGATGTTGCGACCTTCGCCACCTTCGCGGGAGATCGCGACGCCCGGCAGGCGCTGAATGGACTCCGAAAGGTTGAGGTCCGGCATCTTGGCCATGTCCTCGGCCAGAATGCTCTCGGTCAGGTTGATTGACTTGCGCTTGATGTCCTGGGCGCGAACCAGGCTGCCGCGAAAGCCGCTCACGACGATTTCCGGCTGCTGCGCAGGAGCGTCCTGCATGGCTTCCTCGGGCGCAGCAGCAGGAGCGGTGGCGGCCGCCACCGGTGTCATTTCGCTAACTGGGGTCAACGCGGACGCGCGTGTCAGGGCCACTGGCCGAGACGTCACCGTGGTCGACGGACTTCTCGTGACGATGGCATAAGATCCGTTGCCGAGCTGGCGCGCGGCAAGACCCGTCCCTGAAAGCAGTCGGTCAAGCGCCTCGCCAACGCTCATTTCGCCGCGAACGGCGTTGGTGCGGATCGAACGCGTTACCTTTCTGGCGGCAATGACCTGAACGTCGCCCTGTCGGCCAAGGATGCTGATCGCCGTTTCGGCGGGTTGCGCATCGATGGAGAACTGCCGGGTCTGCGCAGCAACTTCGGCTTGTGAGGAGACCGCACAAACAATAGCTGACGAAGCTAGCAGTATATTTCTCGAAACCGACATCAATCCCTCCCATCTTCAGGCTTGCCAGGCTTTTGATTGTGCCTGTGCAAACAAGAGCTCCCAGAAACAAAAATCCTTCCAAAAAAGATTTGCTTCCGATCTTTTTTCAGGTCGCCTACTCTATTCTGATAATTCCCGGCTCGGCAGTATTTATGCGGACCCCAAGGCTTGCTTTGACCGCTTCTGCGAAACCATCCGGATCGTTTACACGAAACAGACCGTCGAATTGTTCGGCTGCGATCGCCGGATCGGCGATGACGATCTGGCGCCGGTTATAGCGGTTGAATTCCTCGGCAGCGCTGGAGAGAGGCGTGCCGTTCAGATCGATCATTCCGCTGCGCCACGCCAGCGCGCGGTCGACGTTGGTAGACTGACCGGTTTCGAAATCGACCAGCGCACTGGCGCCGACGATCGCCCGGTCCCCGCCCTTCAAGGTCAGCTTCAGGTTGCTGTCGTGCCTTGCGGCAGTCTCGACCACGCCTTCTGTCACGAGCACTTCCACCGCCGTTCCCCGGGTCCTGACCGAGAACGCCGTGCCGACCGCGCGAACCTGGACGTCGCCGACCTGGACAATGAACGGCCGCTTGGCATCCTTGGCGACCTCAAACCAAGCCTCGCCCTGCAGCAGGGCGATCTGGCGAACGTCCTGTGCAAGGTTCACCTTGATCTGGCTGGCAGAGTTCATCGTCATCACCGAACCGTCGGCCAGTGGTAACCGCCGGATCTCGCCCACCCGCGTCTCGAAATCAGTGGCACCGTCTCCCAGCCGGAAAGCAAGGTAACCACCAACCACCGAAGCGGCAGCAGCGCCCATCAACCTACGGCGAGTCCAGCGACCGGCGGATGAAATCGCAAGCGGTGCTGATGCCTCTTCATTCTTGGAGTCTGTCGCGGCCGATGCTGGGTCGAGTGCAACCCATTCGGCTTCCATGCGCAGCAACAGGCCACGACGGGCGGGGACCTCATCGAGCCAGGTCTGCAGCGTTGCCTCGTCCGTTGCCGTCCAGGCGCCGGAGTCCATTCGCGCTATCTGCCCCGCGATGAAGTCCTCGTCCGAGGATCGGGTGCTGTTGACGGGCGAAGTCATGTCCGACCTCCACGCCGTGCGGTGGGCCGTGCCGTTCCGCTTATCAGCGCATCGACTTCCGCCTCGGTCTGCTGCCATGCCTGACGGACTGCCCGAACCCCAGTCCAGATCTGTTTCTCTACAGCTTTTTCCGTAATGCCGAGATGCGCGGCGATTTCCTTCTGCGACCAGCCCTGCAGCTTGCGCAGTTCAACCACTTGCCGGCAACGTTCAGGGAGGCCCGCGATAATGGCGAGAACGCGTTGGTAATCTAGGCGGCTCTCGGTTTGACGTTCCGGAGACTGCAGGGAATCGTCGCTGACGCATTCGATGTCTGCGACGACGTCCAGCGCGACGATCTGCTGTCGCTTGATGCGGCGCAGCACCAGGTTTCTGGCTACGGAGTAAAGGTACGCTACCGGATGCTCGATGTGATCGACCGCCGGGAGCATTGCAATTCTGCAGTAGGCTTCTTGCATCACCTCGTCGATCTCCTCGCCGGGCAAGCGGGACCGCGCAAGCCACCCCCGAACCTGCCGCTCATGCGGCAGCAGGTGTTGCGCAACCCACGTTGCCCTCTGGCGACGTTTCGCCAGCTCCGTGTTCGCCTCGCCTCTCGTAGCATCCTCCTGTGCGGCCGATTTTCGACCTTGCACCATATAAGAGTCACCGGATCGCCTAATCCTTCCGCCAAGAAAAATTTTTTAGCAGCAGAAAGAGTCGACGTAACGATTACGGGTGCGGCGGACCCGAAAGCCGTACTCTTGGGTCATAGAATGGGAGATCATCGAAGCACTGACCGACGAACAGGTCTTCTGCACATGCACTGGTACCCTGCACGACTGGAGCATCCTATCGTTACAAGCCAGCAATGCGCTCGGAGCAATTGTGGGAAAGGTACAAAGCTGAGCGCGGCCTACCGCGAATGTGGTGAGATTCCGCCTGCACCCAGAACAGACAGATCGATCTCATCAATGCTCGACGCGCCGGTAATTGCCATAATCTCGGCGAGTTCGGCCTGCAGCAACTTCAGCACACGCTCCACCCCCTGAGAGCCCCCCTTGGTCAAGCCCCAAAGCACAGGCCGGCCGACAAGAACGGCACGTGCGCCAAGTGCCAAAGCCCGCAGAACGTCGGTGCCTGTACGAATGCCGCTGTCTGCATAGACTTCAATGTCCCGCCCAACGGACTCAACGATTGCCGGTAGCGCGTGGGCCACCGGTTGTGAATGGCGCAGACCCTGGCCAGCGTGATTGGAAACGATCAGCGCGCTTGCACCATGATCACGAGCGCGCAAGGCATCGTCGGGCCGGATCACGCCCTTGAGGACCAGCGGCAGGTCCGAAAGTCCGCGCATCCATTCCACATCTGCCCACGTTGCAGCAGCATCGGGAAAAGTTGCCCCCATCGGCCGATCTGCGTAGTCGCGAACGGCGTACATCTTGTGCTCCGGTTCCTGCCATCGCTGGAACAGCGCTTGCGCGGCAAGGCGCATGGGCCTGGGGAATGCCGGCATCACCGGAAGATCTACCGTGAAGCACAAAGCCGAAGCCCCTGCGGCTACGGCCCGATCAATCACGTCCTTTACCACGCCGCGATCGCGCATGAAGTAAACCTGCTGCCAGTATCGCCCGCTTGCTACCGCCCCCACGGCCTCTGGTGGACGCGTGCCCATCATGCTGAGCGTGGTGATCGTACCGGCCGCCACTGCCCCCCGCGCGGTTGCCACCTCCCCTTCAGGATCCACCAGCGTCGAGCCGACGAACGGCGCGGTCATGATCGGCATCGCGATCTTCTGTCCCAGCACCGTGGCAGTGGTATCGATGTGCGAGACGTCGACCAGCGCCCGCGGCCGCAGGTGCAGCGCCTGCCATGCTGCCATGTCGTCGTACAGCGTGCGCTCCATGCCGACGTTATTGACGAAGTCGCGGTAGGCCTCGGGCATCAGCGGCTCTGCCGCCGCGCGAAACTCGGCCACGTCGAGCAGGTCCTCCTGCTGCGTCACCTGCTCGAAGACAGTCTTTGCCATGATGCCCGCTCCTTTTCTGTCAGCCCGGCTTGCGTTCGGCGATGGTCGGCAGGCGGCGGATCGGCTCGATCGTGATCGCGCGGAAGTACGTCTCTGCCCCCTCCGACTGCAGCTGGATCTTGCCTGCCGTCAGCGGGATCGTCCGGCCCTTGGCGTCCTTGGTGGTAAGGTTGGTCGCCGCCATCACCGGTACGCCGTTGACGACGTGGATCGACCTGTCACCGAAGACATAGAGGTCGAGCGAGTTCCACTCGCCGAGCGGCCTTTCCGCGTCGGTCCCGGCATCGACGTTCCACGTCGGGAAGCTCAAATTCGAGGGCAGGCCGCCATGGAAGTAGCGGCGGCTCGGATAGGGAATCGACGGATCATTGGCGACCGCCACTGTCGCCCCCACGCGCCAGTCCACTGTCTCGAACGAGGGCTTGCCCTTCGAATCGCCGACCGTCAGCAGCATGCCGACCGAGTGCGGCACCACCTCGAACTCGATCGCGCTCATCCACGTGCCGAAGAACGCGCCATAGGCTCCGTGCGAGTGATAGAGGACGCCGTTATTGCGCGGCATCGGCATCCAGGTGTTCGCGCCCCACTTGTATTCGACGTGGAGGTGGTAGTTGCGGTGGGCCTCCTTTGTGATCAGCCCGCCGAACAGTTTGCCGCTGGAATAGATCGCCGGCGCACCGTCTTCCTGGACGACCTTGAACACGCCGTAGGTATCGTGATTGAGCCCGATCGGCGCGCTGCTGGGCGTCCCGTAAGTCGTGGCTGGCACGGTGTAACCAAGCCAGCTATCCCACCCGGTCAGATCGCGACCATTGAAAAGCTTTTTCGGCGCGGCCCTGTTGCGCGGCAGGTTCGTGAGGATGAGATCCTGCTTGCGGTAGGCCGGATCCTTGGCGATTGCCGCCTTCTGTTCGGGCGTCGAACCATCAGGCGGGCCATCGGCAGCAATCGCGCCGGCAGGAGCAATCAGGGCAAGGCTGCAGGCAAATTTGGCAGCCAGAATGCAATGACGTGCGGACATTTGGGGAAACTCCATCAAAAGCGAGAAATCAGTGGGCCCAGGCACTCGCGGCCAGATCGAATGGCGATGCCGTCAGCGCAATCAGCGCGGCATCGGATTGGAGGTCGATGGTCGCGGGACGCTCGCAGGTGGATTCAAGGTCAATCACCGAATTCGTCGTGGCTGACCTGACGATGGCCTCCATCACTTCAACCGAGTGGACGATGAACTCGGCCCCGGTGCGGTGTCTGCTGCCGGTGCGGATCGCGAGTGCGAGATCGACGAGCCCTGCGCCGCGATAATCGGCCACCGCTCGCCCTGTGTGGTCATGCCGGTTGGGCGTAGCAAAGCCCTGATCGGCGGTAACGAGGCCCATGCGCGGCTCAGGCGGCGCAATCACCGCAGGCTCTCCCCCGAAGAACATCGGGTCGGCCATGGCCAAAATGCCGTCTGACCCGAATAGTTCGCCTGGCCGCAGCGTAGGCACCACAACGTCGAGCGAGATGATGAAGCTGACCGAGGCTTCGGCAAATTCAAGCACAGTGTTGAACGTTGTGTCGACAGTCACCGGAAAAGGCGTGCCCTGACGAGGGCCACGCAGGATGGTACGCTCTGACTTGCCTGCGCCCGAAACGGAGAAAACGCGCTTCACGGGGCCGAGCAGGTTGATCCACATCGTGGTGTAATAGGGGCCGGCATCATACGGCGGCTCACCCCCCGGACGGTAGAATGCCTCCGGGCTCGGGTGGAACAACTCAAGGCCTGGCAGCCCGAGGAACGAGGTGCCGAACACCGGCTTCCCAATCGCGCCCGCATCGAGCGCCTTGCGCGCTGCCTGATGTGCGCTGCCATAGAAGGTGTCCGGTGCCGAACCGATCAGCAGGCCCCGGCGCTCGGCAAGATCCGCGAGCCGCCGCGCCGCGCCGAGCGACAGGGCGAAGGGCTTTTCTGAATAGACATGCTTGCCTGCCTCAAGCGCAGCGCCGTTGATCTCCTCGTGCGCCACGCCCGGGGTGAGATTGACGACAAGCTCGATCGCTTCGTCGGCCAGCAGCTGCGCCACCGAAACGGCCCGTGCTCCGAAAGCGGTGGCCTTCTCGGCAATTGCCTGAGGATCACGCGTGGCTATTGCACGCAGATCCAGCGCAGGCGAACGCGTAATCGCGTTGAGATAGACCGGGCTGATATCGCCCGCGCCGACGACACCGATCCTGACAGGCTCCATCCAATCCTCCCGGGCAGCCATCAGGCATGCTTCGCCTATGCCACAATTTAATCGTTGATTAGATTATCTTGCGACGAAGTCAATCGTCCTGCGTCCGGATGCGGCTGGCGCGGATGAGCAGACTTGCCTTAAGCGTTTCGCCCTCCGCCAGCATCGCCATCTTTTCGGGCGCGCGGTTGATGGCATCAGTCGGATGGCTGAGCGGTTCGACGCAGAAAAAATCTGCATCCCGCCCGACATAGACACCGGTACAGGGCAGTCCATCGGACGGTTCCATCTCGATCAGCAGGCCATCAGCAGGTCTCTGGATTGTCAGCTTCCCCTTGCGGCCTTCCTGAATCGTGTCGACCACGCGGCTCGTCATCGGAGCACCTTGCCACCAGTCCACCGCCCTGCCCGCATCGACCAGCGACTGCGGTAGCCCATCAGGCGAAGTTTCCCACTCACCGCGATGCAGGCCATGGTACACGGCGCTGTCATCGCCTGGAAAATACGGATGAAAGCCCAGTCCCGCCGGCATGGGGCTGCTGCTGAGGTTGGTCACGCTCATGCGAATCCGCACGCCGTCGGCCGCCACCGTCACTTGCTGCTCAGCCCGATAGCGCCACGGCCACACCCCGTCGTCGTAATCGTGGACCAGCCGGATTGACGCGCCATCAAGCGCCATCACCTGCCACGGCCGCACCCAGCCATAGCCGTGCAACACGTGCGGATGCCAGGTATCCGGAAAGTTGGACGGCAGTCTATGCTCGACCCCATCTACCGCGAAGCGCCCCAGCGCGATGCGATTGCAGAACGGAACGATGGGAAAGCACGCCGCGTCCAGAATGTGCCCGGTCCGCGCTTTGCGGAAGACTGGCAGCCCCCTCCAGTCCAGACTGCGCAGCGAACCGCCGACCTGCGGCGCAATCGTCACTTCGTAATTCGACGCCGCAAGCGTCAGCAGACCGTATTCATCCATGACAACATTTTGATCATTGATCAGATTGGCTGGCAAGCCGGTCGACACAATCTGTTGAAAGGCCCGCGGTCCACCAACCCTATTGCGCGATGGCGGTCGGTTTCGGTCTGGCAAGAAGGTGGTTTGCTGTTAGGGAAGCAATGCGCTAATCCACCATTTTCCCGGTGGCCCGAGAGATTGATGCCCGCCAAGAAGCCCTATCACCGCGAAAACCTGCGCCGCGATCTGCTCGATGCCGGCCGCGAATACGTGCGGCAGCATGGGCACCACGGGTTATCGATCCGCACCTTGGCGCAGCAGGTCGGTGTCTCGCCGGGCGCACCCTACCACCATTTCCCTGACCGCCGCTCACTTCTGCTGGCATTGGCCATTGAAGGCTTTGAGGAAATGCTTGACGGCGCGGAGCAAGTCCGCCGCAGCACCGTCACCCCTGCGGAAAAGCTCAGCCGCATGGGCCTGCTGTTCATCCGCTTTGCCGAAACCAACCCCTTTCTGCTCGACCTCATGTACGAGAGCGAGCTGACCTCGCCAGTACTCGACCCGGCGCTGCTCGATTACCAGCTCAAGGGGCATTTCAACCTGCGTGATCACCTGCGGGCAGCACTCCCCGGCGTGACCGACGACGAGGCCGATTTGCGCGTGATCGCCTTCTGGTCGGCGATTTACGGGTTCTCGTCGATGCGCAAGAAGGGCGTGATCCGGCCGAGCGAGAGCGCCGTGCCGACTGTCGACATCGCCGAGGCCATTGTCGCCCGCGCAACTTTGGCCGCTCTGGCAAACTGAACTCTCCGACATGCTGAACCACGGCGCATCGCCGCGCGTGCGCCATCGCGCCATCCTGCAATCAGAGCGGTGATTAGATTTACGCTTGACGCACAGGTGCCACCTATCTAATCGGCGATCAAATGGACCGACCATCAAGGTGTCGGCCGTCATTTTTCGGGAGGGGAAAGCCATGAAGATCACTGCCATCCTGCTTGCTACGTCCGCCTTGGCGCTGGGCACGCCAGCCTTCGCGCAAAGCGCACAGCAATCGCGGAACGCCGGACAGTCCGATGACGCCGATCGCGGCGTGGGCGATATCATCGTCACCGCCAACCGCATCGAGACGACCGCGCAGGACACGCCGATTGCGCTCAACGTCTATACCGGCGCTGATCTTGCCGACAGCGGCATCAATTCGGTCCGGGACCTTTCGTCGATCGACCCCAGCCTCAATGTCTCCAGCTCAAACAGTTCCGCCTATATCGCCGTGCGCGGCATCGCCTCGACCGATGTCACCGAGCTGGGCGACCCCTCGGTTCCCGTTGCCCGCGACGGCTTCTTCACCAACCGCGCCTATTCGATCAACACCTCGATGTATGACGTTGCTCGTGTCGAAGTCCTGAAAGGTCCGCAAGGCACTCTGCAGGGCCGGAACTCGACCGGCGGCCTCGTCAGCATTGTCACCAACCGGCCCAAGTTCAAGAACGAGGTTTCCGCCTCGTTCGAATACGGCAACTACGACACGACCAACGCCGACGCCGCCGTCAACCTCGCCCTGTCGGACAACTTCGCGCTGCGCGCTTCGGGCGTGTTCCTCAAGCACGACGGCTACCGCCGCCAGGTCGGCGTGATGAAGTCGGCCGACAACGAGGACTTCAAGTCCGGCCGCATCCAGGCCCGCTTCGCCAAGGACGGGTTTGACCTGTGGGTGTCCTACCAGCGCGATGATCGCGACACTGACGGCGAGGCCGTGCTCAAGAACACCCTCGGCGCGCCCCAGCCCAGCTTCGATCCGCTCCCGGCATTCCGCAGCGATTCCCCCACCCGCACCGTACTCAAGGGTGAACGCATCCGCTGGGAAGCCAGCTATAGCGGTCTTGGCAACCTCAACCTGATCTATTCGGGCGGATGGGACAAGCAGCGGTTCGACCTCACGCTCGACGCCACCGGCCCAAACTATCCGGCCAATCGCCAGTACCTCAACACCCAGGCGCCTACGACGTGGAACCACGAAGTCCGCATCAGCAACGGGAAGACCGGCAAGCTCTTCATCCAGGCGGGCTACTTCCGCTTCACCGAAGACAACGCGCTCGTAGCTGGCCTGTACAATCGCGAAATGACCGGCGCTTTCGCACCCGGTCAGCCGCTCTCCTTCGCGCCCAACGCCGACCAATCGTTCCGCTATGGCATTGCCTTCGACTTTGCGGTGAAAACCAAGTCCGACGCCATCTTTGCCCAGGCAGACTATGACCTGAGCGAACAACTCCAGCTTTCTGCCGGCGCGCGTTACACCTGGGACAACAAGTCGCGTACCGGCAACTCCCGCCTTGTCCTGCCCGCACTGGCGTTCCCGCTATGCGGCAACGGCTTCCCGGCGCCCGGCACCTGCCCGCCGTTCCCGATCGTCAATTCAGGCAATGGCAAAACGAAGGAAAGCAAGCCGACCTGGCACGTCGGCCTCAACTGGCGTCCGGAGTCGGGCCGCCTGATCTATGCCAAGTACGATCGCGGCTACAAGTCGGGCGGCTTCAACTCCAACGGCTCGGTCGCCGCCACGCCCTATGGCGCGGAACAGGTCGATGCCTTCGAGATCGGCACGAAGAATACGCTGATGGGCAATGCCCTGCAGCTCAACTTCGCCGCCTTCTACTTCAACTACAAAGGTTATCAGGCGCAGCAGAGCACCTGCCCGACCTGCTCGACTGGCGTGTTCAACGTCGGCAGCGCCCGCGTCCTTGGCCTGGAAGGCCAGCTCAATGCCCGCGTAGCCGAGAACACGAAGCTCTATGTCAACAGCACGCTTCTCGACACCAAGTTCGGCGATAACATCATCGTCCGCAACGGCAACAATCAGAACGTCGACATCAGCAAGAACCAGTTGCCCAACGCCCCGCACTTCACCGCCTCCATGGGCTTCGAACAGGGCGTACCACTGGGCGATCACCTGCTCTCGTTCCGTGCCGACGGCAAGTACTCCTCGAGCTTCTACTTCTCGGCCTTCAACTTGTCGCAGATCCGCTCGCCGTCGTATTTCCTCGGCAACCTCTCGGCATCGATCGAGCCCAACGCCGGTGGCTGGAAGCTGCAGGCCTACGTCCGCAACGTCTTCAACAAGAACGTTCTGTCCTTCGCCGAGCAGAACTTCAACGGCTTCAGCGACAATTACCAGTTCCAGCCGCCTCGCACATATGGCGTGCGGGCGAGCGTGAACTTCTGATCTGACACGCGTACCGGCGGGAGATGAAGCCTGGCTCCTTCTCCCGCCATCCAGGAGTAAGACATGCCCGGTTCGTTCAAATACGGTGTTTCAACCTACAGCTACGTCGACGACTACGGATCGGTCATGACGCTGGAAGACGCGTTCGATCACATCGCCGATACCGGTGCCACTGGCATCGAGATCCTCGGCGAAGGACAGATCGAAGGCTACCCCAACCCCTCCAGCCAGTTTATCGACCGCTGGTTCGGCCTGCTCGACAAGTACAAGCTGGAACCCACCAACATGTGCTCGTGGGTCGACATGCGCATTACGCTGGGGCGCAATCTCACCGTCGAGGAAGGTGCCGCGGAGCTGGAGCGCGACCTGCGCCTTGCCCACCAGCTGGGCTTTAAGTTCCTGCGTCCGAAGTTCGGTGTGCTTTCGCACGACCTGATCCCCGAACCGCAGTGGGAGGCCTATACCGAGCGCAACCTCGATCTTGCCCACAAGCTCGGCGTGGTCATCTGTCCGGAAATCCACGCTCCCACGCCGATCAAGCATGAAGTCGTCGATGGTTACATCAATTTCATCGAGCGCACCGGCACGAAGAACTTCGGCCTGATGATCGACACCGGCATCTTTCAGGACCGCCCGCTGACGCACTGGGGCTCGCACCAGATCAACGACGAGGCGCGCAAGCACATGGAGTTCCTCAACGGCATTGCCGTCAATCCGGAGGAGTTCCTCGACATCGCCAAGTACGTCGTATTCATCCAGGCCAAGTTCCACGATATCGACGAGAACCTCGAGGACCAGAACATCCCGTGGAAGCCGGTGATCTCGGCGATCAAGCGCTCGGGTTATTCGGGCTACCTGTCTAGCGAGTACGAAGGCTGGCGCGCGCCTTGGCGCTCGATCGATCAGGTCCGTCGCCAGCACGTGCTGCTGCGCAAGCTGGAGCGCGAGTTCGACGAAGGCAAGTTCGCCTGAGGCCTTCCGCCCCCCAAGATTTCCCGGAGAACACCATGCTCGAACACCAGCTCATCCAGAGCACCGGCTTCCGCAATTTCGGCCCTGTCGGTGCGCGCGAAGGCTTTGCCATCCGCATCCGTATTCCCAACTACCACGGCACCCGCCTGTCGCAACTCGACGGCTTCGACGTCACCGTCGACGGCGTGTTCTACGATCACGAGATCAACCGCTTCGGCATCCGCGACGAAGTGTATACCATGGCCGAAATGCGCGAGGAGACCACCGCGCGCTGGGGACTGACCGAATGGGGCGAAATCCTCGTCGACAAGCCGGGCGGCCTAGAACCGGGCGTCCACAAGATCGAAGTCCTCGCCCGCATCCGCTATTCCTACTTCCCGCCAGACGTGCATATCTTCCCGATGCACGCCGAACGATACGGCACCATCTGCATCGCCTGACCGAACAGGTATCCGGCGGTTCTGACATCGGGCTTTGGAAGCTCATCAAGAAAACGAAGGTTTGAGCACAAATGACGCAGCAGTTCGGTAGACAGGGGGACGATTATATCCTCACGCCAGAGGAGATCGCCCAGTTCCATCGCGATGGCTACATCACTTTGCGCGGTGTGATGACCGAGGAGGAACTTGCGCCGCTCGAGACCGAATTCGAGCGCTTCATTCGGGGCGAAGTCAGCGGCATGGGCAAGGATTTCTGTGACATGTCCGGGCCATATGACCGTGCATTCGAGAACTTCAGCCTGGTAAATGCCGTATTGCCGCGTCACTATGAACCAAGCTTGCGCGACAACCTTTACGAACGGCGCGCAGCCTCGATCTCCCGACAGCTGATTGGAGAGACTGCAACTCTGGATTATGACCAGTTCCTCGCGAAACGCCCTGCAAAGCCCGATGCTGTTTTTACCATGCATCAGGACCTCGGTTACTGGCCCACCGGAACCCCTGAGCCATTGACCGCGACCTGCAGCCTCGCACTCGACGATGCCGATCCGGAAAATGGTTGTCTCAAGGTTGTGCCGGGTTCGCAGAAGCAAGGCCTGCGTCCGCACCGCCCTCTGATGGGTGAAGATCGCAGCAAATCTCACATCCTCAGCGTCGAACTGACCGATGCCGATATGGTCGTGGACCTGCCGCTGAAGCGGGGCGACATTACCGTGCATGACGAACTGATCGTCCACGGCTCAGGGGGGAATACCTCGCCGGACCGCTGGCGGCGTACTTACATCGTTGCCTTCCGTTCGAAAGCCTGCGTGGACTTCGAACGTTCGATCGGCTTCACGCATTCGCACAACGACACAATCGCTTGGGAGACACATCTCGCCGCGCTAACCGCTTGAAGGAGGCGTTCCGACCGACCTCCAATGTGCCTCGAATTTTTTGTTCGAGGGTTTGCCGGCGGCTACCCAAATTGCCTGTGATCTCTCCGCGCCGGTAAATGCTCCTCTTGGCCGTCGACGGCACGAGAAACAGTGCATAAGCTGTAACAGAAAAAAACTTAGCTACCGATTGGGCTTGAGCGCGTCGCGTATTTCGCTTCCAGACGAACGGTCGAAGGTTTCAGGATCAGGCGTTCAGAAAGGGACATCTGACCAACCGGGCCCACTCGCGTCACTCATTCGTCGACAAGCCGGGCAGACTGGCGGGTGCTGGGGTGACCAACCCGGCTTGGACAGACATAACCGTCCACAGTTGCTACCCCGCGGTTCGAGCCACGCCAGCAGTCTGGCCCGGGCATCGGGAAGAAGTTCAAATTGAACAGGCCGCTCCGTTTTCAGCTGCATGACGATTACCCGCCATCTGCCGGCCGCTTTATTCTCTCGACCAGACTTCGGCAAAACCCGACTTCCAGTTCCAGGCCGACAGGCCTCACACATCGACGGGAACAGCGCAGCTGGTACCGAGGCATAGCGCAAGAAATGTCAAATTGGCGCGCAATCGGCCCTAAAGCCCTACCGCACCCAGTAGCCTAATCATCGCAGCATGTGAGCCACAAGAGCTCAAGTCTTTTACGGGAGAGAAGCATGGCTGGTATGGGGTACGTGCGCGCGGCGCTGTCGCTGATTGCTGCATCGACATCGAGCGTTGCCTTGGCGCAGGCTGAAGCACCCAAAGGTGATGACGAAATCGTAGTGACAGCGCAGCGCCGCGAGCAGTCGTTGCTTGATGTGCCGCTGGCCGTGACCGCGCTGGGCGGGGATTCGCTGGCAGAGCGCGGCATCACCAATTCGGCGCAGCTCGGCGAGGCGGTGCCGAACCTCCAGATCAACAGCCCCTATGGCAACACGCAGCCCAACTTCACCTTGCGCGGCATTGGCGTGGCCAACGAATACAATTCCAATCAGGCTTCGCCGGTCGGGGTCTACCTCGATGATGTCTATCTCGCGCCACGCACCAGTCACGGGATGGGCTTGTTCGATCTGGACCGGGTGGAGGTGCTGCGCGGGCCGCAGGGCACGTTATTCGGCCGTAACACCACCGGCGGCGCGATCAACTTCATCACCAAGCGGCCGGATCTTTCGGGCAGCGAGGGCTACGTCCAGCTTGGCTACGGCAACTTCGGCACGTTCACCGCTCAAGGGGCGCTCGAAACCACGCTGTCAGAGGGCGTCGCTGGCATCCGCGCGGCGGTGAACTACGCCAAGGGTGACGGGCAGATCCGCAACACCTTCGCAGGAGGCCGTGATCCCAATTCGACCGATACGCTGCAAGGTCGCCTCTCGCTTCGCCTCAAGCCGAGCGAGAGCGTCAACGTTGTCCTGCGCGCCTACGGCGGGCGCGATCGTGGCACGCAGGCTGCGGTGCATGGCCTCGGTGCCTTCCGCGCTGGGCTCGACTTCTTCGAGACCAATGAAAACCGCGTAGGTGACAATAACACCGACGCCTGGGGCTTCAGCGCCAATATCGGTGTCGACCTGACGGACAAGCTGACGCTGACCTCGATCACTTCGTACGACGGCGGATCGCAGAACCTGCAACAGGCGGCGGACGGCTCGCCACTCGATATCCTCGATATCACCTGGCAGTCGCAGTATCGCCAATTCAGCCAGGAATTGCGCGCCAACTATACTGGCAGCGGCGTGACCTTCGTCGGTGGCTTGTTCTACGGCTACGACCGCAACGTAACAGACAACCGCTTCAACCTCCCGCTGCCACCAGCCGGCGGCTTCTTCCAGCACTACCGGCAGCAGCGCCGTTCCTACGCCGTTTTCGGGCAGGCTGACCTCGCACTGACGAGCGCGCTTAGCCTGACGCTCGGCGCCCGCTATACCCGCGACACATCAAAGTACGACGACGCCTTCGCCTATCTCTTCGTGGGTGCAGTGGGTGCACCTGATTTTCCGATCGCCTCCACTGTGCCGTGCGTCGGCGTGCCCGGCACCTGCGCTTACGATCCCGCGGCCCGCTATGCGCTGAAGGACAACAACAACGCACTGACCGGTCGGGTGGCGCTAAGCTACACCTTTGGCAGCGGAGCGCTGCTCTACGCGAGCTACAATCGCGGTTACCGCGCTGGCGCGGTCAACGGCGGCGGCTACACTTCCTCGAGCGGGATCAGCTATATCAAGCCCGAGTATGTCAATGCCTTCGAGCTTGGCGTCAAGGGCCGCACGGCTGACCGCGTGCTGACCTATGCCATCTCGGCGTTTTATTACGACTACACCAACCAGCAGCTGCAGGACACGCGCCCCGGGCCGGTCTCATTCCTTGTCAATGCACCCAAGTCCGAGGTGTACGGCCTGGAAGCGGAAACGACGTTGCGGCCGATCAATGGCCTGAGGGTCAATGCCTCGTTCGGCCTGCTTCAGTCGAAGTTCAAGGAGCTGACCCTTCAGGGTACCGACCTCGCCGGCAACCGCCTGCCGTTTGCGCCCAGGTTAACCGGGCAGCTTGGAGCCGACTGGGATGTGGTCGATGTGGCCGGCGGTCTAGTGACCTTCTCGCCGAACGTGGTCTATGCCAGCAGCCAGTTCTTCTCGCCCTTCAACGCGGTGAACGTGGCAGGCTCGGCACAGGTCAATTCGGAACTCGCGCAAGGGGCCAACGCCAGGGTCAACGGCGCGCTCAGCTGGAGCAACGACACAATCACCGTTCGCGCCTTCGCCAACAACCTCTTCAACCGCAAAACCTATGGCTACGGCCTTGATCTGCGCGGGGCTGGATTCCCTTACAACTTCCTTGTTCCGAATGCGCCACGCACCTTCGGTATCTCCGTTCGCGCGGACTTCTGAGCATGGACACCGACCTCGGCGATCCTTCGCTCTATGCGGCGGGCATGCCTTATGACCTGTTCGCACAACTCAGGCGCAAAGGGCCTGTCCATTGGAATCCGCCCGCGCAGGATCGAGGCGGGTTCTGGGCGGTGCTCGGTTTCGAGGAGATCCTAGCGGTCTCGAAGCAGTCCGATCTGTTCTCCTCGGCCCGCGAGAATGGCGGCCACCGCATTTTCGACGAGAATGAGGCAGGGCTCGCCGGCGCGGGTGACAGCGGCATCGGGGTGCCGTTCATCTCGCGCGATCCGCCGATCCACACGCAATACCGCAAGTTCGTGGTGCCTGCGCTCTCACCGGGGCGGCTCGAGGGGATAGAGACGCGGATTGCGGCCCGGGTGGAGGCCTTGCTGGCCGGGGTCCCGCTGAACGAGGTCATCGATATTCTGCCCTGTTTCACTGTACCGCTGCCGCTTCTCACGCTTGCCGAGCTGCTCGGCGTGCCGAGTGACATGTGGCGCGATCTGCATCGCTGGACCGATGCTTTCATCGGTGAGGACGATCCCGATTTCCGCCAGTCACCCGAAGCGATGCAGCAGGTGGTGGGCGAATTCTTCGGCTTCTGTCAGGCACTCTTCGAAAGCCGCCGGGCCGAACCAACCCGTGATCTTGCCTCGCTGCTCGCCAACAGCGAAATAGGAGGTGAACCCGTACCGTTTGCCGATTTCGTCGGCAATCTCGTGCTCGCGCTGGTCGGCGGTAACGAGACGACCCGCAACACACTGAATCATTCGATGGTCGCCTTCGCGCGCGAACCGGCCCAGTGGCAGATGATCCGCGACAACCCCGACCTGTTGCCGGGCGCAGTCAAGGAAATGGTGCGCCATGCGAGCGCGGTGATCCACATGCGCCGCACCGCGATGCGCGATACTGAACTGGGTGGGCAGGCAATCCGCAAGGGCGACCGGGTGGTGATGTTCTACCCCGCCGGCAATCGTGATGCCGCTGCCTTCTCCGATCCCGACCGGTTCGATATCACCCGGCAGGTGCGCCAGCATGTCGCCTTCGGGGCGGGTGCTCATGTCTGCGTCGGCTCGCGGCTTGCGGAAATGCAGCTGAGGGTGGCATTTGGTCACCTTGCGCGCCATGTTTCTCGCTTCGAGATTGTGAGCCAGCCGCAGCGCGTGCGATCCGCGTTCATCAACGGGTTCAAGAAACTCGAGGTGCGGCTGGTTGGGTGACGAGGGACGAGTGATGCCGAAACAGCTCGAAAGGGAGAAGGACGCGTCCGCACCCGCCCAGAAGGTGTGGGACAACAAGGCAATCATCTGCGACGTGCTCGGCAGACCGCCCGAGATGGAGCTCGGGTCGCTGGGCGATGGCTGGTCGCTGTGCCGCTGGCGGCAGTTCGTAGGGAGCTATGCCCTGCCGCCAGTGCCCGATCCGATCTTCATCGTGCACATCGCGGGCAAGCCCCGCGTCAAGACCTGGGAGCGCGGCAGTTGGACCGAGACGCATTCGATTCCCGGTTGCGCTACGATCGTGCCCGCCGGAATGCCCACCGGCTGGCTTGTCGATGGCGAGCTCGACGTGGTCACGCTGAGCGTTTCTTCGGAGGTGCTCAAGACCGCCTCACTAAGTGACCAGTTCAGCAAGATGCGATTTGCCTTCACCGATCCGCTGGGCGTGGCGCTGACGCGGCAGATCCTCGCAGAGCTTTATGCCCCCCATGCAGACGAGCGCGAGGCCTATGTCTCGGCCATGGTGGGTGCGCTCAAGGCGCACATCCTCTCGGGCGTGCCGGCACAGGGCAAGCCGCTCGAAATTCCGACCTCTGACTTTTCAGCTTACCGGCTTCACAAGGTAATGAACGCCATCCTCGATCACCCGGAACACGAACACAGCCTGGAGCAGATGGCGGCGACCGCCGGCGTCACCCCCTCGCACTTCTGCCGCGTGTTCAAGAAGGCCACCGGAATCTCGCCGCACCAGTATGTGATGAAGGCTCGGCTCGACCGTGCACAGCATTTGCTGGCGCAGACCGACATGACGCTTGCCGCGCTTTCAGAATCGCTGGGCTTCACCAGCCAGAGCCATTTTAGCCGCGCCTTCCGGGCCTATGCCGGGCGCACGCCAAGCGACTTTCGTCAGCACGAGCAGACGAAAGACCCCGCATGACGCAATGCACCGCCGCCGTCGCCCGCACCCCGCATCAGGACTTCAGCGTCGAGACGCTGGAGGTCGATGCGCCGCGCGCTGGCGAGGTTCTGGTGAAGATCGCCGGAGTCGGCTTGTGCCACACCGATCTCGTGTTCCGTGACCAGTTCGCGCCATATGCGCTTCCGGCCGTGCTGGGGCATGAGGGTGCAGGCACGATCGAGGCGATCGGGGAAGGCGTAGAAGGGCTGGCTGTTGGCGACAGCGTCGTCCTTGGCTTTTCGAGCTGCGGGGCCTGCCCGCGCTGCGATGAGGGGCTGCCGAGCTATTGCCGCACTTTTGTGCCGTTGAACTACGCGGGAATGCGGATGGAAGATGGATCTCAGGCCTATCGAGCCGCAGATCAGGCAGTCGCCTCGCACTTCTTTGGACAGTCCTCCTTCGCCAGCCATGCAATCACCCGCGCGCGTAACGTGGTGAAGATTTCGGAGCATGCCGCACCTCTCGCCCTGCTTGGTCCGCTCGGCTGCGGCTTCCAGACTGGTGCCGGCGGGGTCATGCGCTCGCTGGCCGCACGCGCCGGTTCCAGCATCGCGATCTTCGGCGGAGGCCCGGTCGGCCTTGCGGCGGTCATGGGCGCGGTGATTCAAGGCTGCACCACGATCATCCTCGTCGAACCGATCGCTGCGCGGCGCGATGTGGGCCTCGATCTCGGTGCCACCCATGTGATCGATCCCGCCGCGACAGACGATCTTTCTGCCGCGATCCGCGCGATCGTCCCCGATGGCGTCGATTTCGGATTCGACAGCTCCGGTCGACCCGAGGTGATCGAGGCGGGGCTCGGCGCACTCGGCTCGCACGGTGCGATCGGACTGGTCGGGGTGCCCGCCCGGCCCGAGGCTGCGATCAGCGTGAACATTGCTGCGCTCATGACCCCGGGCCACCGTATCATCGGCATCATCGAGGGCGACAGCGACCCGCAGAACTTCATCCCCGAACTGATCGCCCATCACGCCGCAGGCCGCTTTCCGTTCGACCGCCTGATCAAGACATTTCCGCTCTCCGAGATCAAGGCGGCCATCGCGGCGCAGGCGCAGGGCGAATGCATCAAGGCCGTACTTTTGCCGTAATGTCTTTGGGGTCTGAACCAGCGTCCAAGTGTCCTGGTTGGGAGTCAGATGCGGTTCATGCCCAAAACAGCCATTCAAGCTCTCGCTGCTAAATGTCGCAGTATGGTGGACTGTTGCCGTCCGCGGCGATCCCGACGAACGGTGGGTTCGAACCAAAGCTACCGTCTGCTGACGCCTCGAACAGGATCGAGAAGTGGGAAGGGCTAGAAGCGGATCGTCCCATCCCGCGCCGCGCCCTCATCGCACGGTTGGAGTGGTACAATCGAGCCTCATCGTGAAACCCAAGGGTAGTGCCCCGCGGGGTGGTGTAGGAAGCTGCCTTGGATGAGGTGGCCATCGCCGATCTTCGGTAGGGTTCGGAT
>NZ_JBXAFX010000040.1:0-24123 GCF_058793515.1 Novosphingobium sp. GW835-FHT14H07 | reverse complement strand
CGCCCGGCCTCCGCTTCCCCCCACACGTCATCTACGATGTCGCTGACCCTTCAACTGCGATGTCGCTGTGCAGGCCGCGACGCTCGCTGTCGGCGCGAAAGAACTCCGCGTGGGTCAGTGCATGGTCCGGCCCGAAGGCGGAGATCGCGACGCGCCCCAGCCGACGCTGCGGCGAGCCGCCGCGGCCCATGCGAAACGCCCGGATCTCGTCGATTCCGTATAGCACTTCGCCCACCCCGTAGCGCACCGTGCTAGCGCCATCGTGAAACAGGGCGTCGAGCGCGGGCAGGTCGTCAGCCATGAGCGCGCGTTCGTACGCATCGAACTGCGCTTGCACCTCGGCTAGCACGAGAGGATCGTCGATGGTCATGCGGCTGTCTCCAGGAGAATGGGGTGGCTCCGCGTCAGGCCCTGCGCTTCGAGCATGGCGGCATAGGCAAGCAGTTCCGCGTCGCGTCCCTTGGAAGCAATGAGCTGGACGCCCATCGGCAAGCCGTCGACGGCCAGCGGCGCGGTCACGACCGGCAGACCGAGGAAGCTGATCGGCTGGGTGTAGAGCCCCAGGTTGGCGCGGGCCGGTTGGGGCTTGCCCGCGATCGTGATGAAGGGATCTGCAATACGC
Organism: Novosphingobium sp. GW835-FHT14H07; assembly: GCF_058793515.1. NCBI lineage: Bacteria > Pseudomonadati > Pseudomonadota > Alphaproteobacteria > Sphingomonadales > Sphingomonadaceae > Novosphingobium > Novosphingobium sp. GW835-FHT14H07. The sequence goes on along the minus strand of NZ_JBXAFX010000040.1, from coordinate 23,501 downwards.
GGCGCCGGGCCGTAGGTGGCCGGGGCGATCAGGACGTCGTGGTTGCGAAACGCCGCCTGGATTGCCGCGCCGAACACGGTTCGAAAGGCCAGCGCATCACGGTACAGCTCCTCCGGCAGCGCCGCGCCAGCCAACAGCCGGTCACGGGTGGCGGGATCGTAGGACAGGGCGTCTTCGGCCAATGCGGCGAGGTGCAAGGTCCCGCCCTCGTAGGCAGTGATCAGAAATGCCGCCGATCGCGCGCGCGCGACCCCGGGCAGTTCGACCATCGGCAGGCCGCCAAGGCCCGCCGACAGGGCGGCCAGCGCAGCGGTCATGCCTGGGGCCAGGTCGGCCTGGAACCACCCGTCGAGCAGCGCGGGCCGACCCAGCGGCCTGCCGGGCGTGCGCGCACCTCCCCGCAGCACCGCGTCGACCGCACCGAGATCGGCCGCCGAGCGGGCGAAGGCGCCGATGTCATCGAGCGTGTGGACGAAAGGATAGACCCCGGCCATCGGCAGTGAGCCGTGGGTCGGCTTGTTGCCGTAGATCCCGCAAAGGCTGGCCGGGATGCGGATCGAACCATTGGTGTCGGAACCCAGCGCGAATGGGACGAGGCCCGCCGCCACCGCCGCCGCCGACCCGCCCGACGAACCGCCGGCGAACCGGCTGGGATCGTGCGGGTTGCGGGTCTGGCCCCACCGCGCATTGTCGGTGACAAAGCCATAAGCGAATTCGTCCATGTTGAGCGTCGCCACGAGCACGGCCCCGGCTGCGCTCAGTCGTGCGATGGCCGCAGAGTCTTCCCCTGCGGGCTCGGCCTCGGCCAGCCGCCCTGCCCCCGCCGTCGTCGCCAGTCCGGCGACATCGAACAGATCCTTCACCCCATAGGGCACGCCCGCAAGCGGACCGGGATCTTCCCGCGCCGCCAGCCTCGCATCGACCGCCGCCGCCTCGCGTAGCGCACGATCGCGCAGCGTGCGGGTGACCGCGTTGATCCGCGGGTTCAGCGCTTCGATCCGGGCAAGCGCCGCCTCGGCCAGGGCGATCGCCGACACACGCCGCGCCGCGACCGCCGCGGCGGTCTCCAGAACGCCCATTCCCGCAAACTCGCCGATCATCGGACAGGGCCCCTCAACGTATCTGTATGGACCTGCAGCAGCCGCGCGTTCGCCGCGACGCCCGGCACGCAGGGCTCCGGCAAGGTGATGCCGATCCGCGCCGCCACTTCGTCGGCCAGGCGCGCATCGGATTGGGCGAGCGCGACGAAAACCTGCCCCACGGGCGCAGCGGCATGGCGCGGCGGCACCGCAACCGCCTGCTCGGGCCACTGCGCGAAGTTGAGCACGCTCCCACGCGAACGCCACGCCGCCACTTCGCCGAGGTCGATATCGGCGTAGGTCCAGCCAGGCTGCGAAGGCTCGCCGCTGGCAACGACGCCGTCGTGGGGAGTGTTGCCGTCGGGCGGGCAGAAGACCCCGGCCGCACCTTGGTTCTCGTCCAGCGCGGGGAGCCAGTCCGCCAGCCCCACTGTCGAGGCCTGGACCACGAAGCACTGGTTCTCCAGCGCGCGGGCCTGCGCCCCGATGCGGACCCGCCAGAAGCCCTGCATCGTGTCGGTTGCCGACGGCGCCAGGATCAGCCGCGCTCCCGCTTCGGCCTGGGCACGGGCGATGAGCGGGAACTCGACATCGAAGCAGATCGCGATCCCCACCAACCCTGCCGGTGTATCGATCACCTGGATCGTATCGCCGCCGCTGACGCCCCACAGTTCGCGTTCGAACCGCGTCATGACGATCTTGTCCTGGTAGCCACCGCCGCCGTCCGGGGTATGCAGCCTGGCCCGGTTGACGACGATCCCGTCGTCGCGCCGGAACGGCCGGCTTCCACCTAGCAGCACGATCCCGTGCTTCACCGCGAGCGCCCGGCAGGCGGCATCGTATGCTTCGCCCAGCGCGATGACGAGTTCGAGCGACGCCGCGAGATCGCCGGCGGCGGCGGGATCGGTCCCGGCCAGTTCCATCGCCGCATATTCGGGAAAGACCAGGCAATCCGCTCCCCTTACCACTGCCTCCTCGACCCAGCGCGCCAGCTTGGCCTCCCAGGCCTCGAAACTGGGGAGTAGTTCGATCGGATATTGCGCGGCGGCGATCCTGATCCGGTCCTGGGTGATCCCTTCCGCCATCACAGCCGCCGCGCCCAGAATTGCATTTGGTGGAAGGTGCTGATCGGCCTGTCGCGGTCCTTCCAGTCCATCGCCGTGGTCACGCCGTCCAGCGGCGCATAGCCGCGCTTGCGCCAGAACGACGCCAAGTCGCGCGCGTTCTCGGGCCGCAGCGGGTGGCGTTCGCCGCGCACGACCGCGCAGAAGGTGCAGGCAGTCGCCCCGGCAGCGCGGGCCGCCGCCTCGCGCAGGTCGAAGAAGGCGTGGCCGATGCCGCGCCCACGATAGTCCCCGAGCAAAACGGACTCGCCGAAACAGAACGTGTCGTCCGCCGCAAAGCCCGCGCGGACGAGCGGCTCGGACAGCGCAGCGGGCTGCCGCGCAAGCCGCGACGCGGTCGCCGCGCCGACCGCCCGGCCATCGTGCCGCGCGACGATCATCACCGCGGCGGGATCGCTCAGGAACTCGGCGAGATAGGCCGCCTCGTCCACTGGATTGCCGTTGTAGAGATAGGGCCAGTCGCGAAACACTGCCATCCGCAGCGCGGCCAGGACCTGCAGGGTCTCGAGATCGCGCGCTGCGGCCTCGACGACCACTTCGCCCCGTAATGCCCGCCGTTCCGCCAGGGCATCCATCGCTCAGGCAGCCTCGACCTGACGGATCCAGTCCGCCATGTTGTAATGGTTGCTGACCCGAGTGATCCAGTTATCCCGAAGTTCGAAGAAGGCGCCGACGCGCAGGCGATAGGCCTGGCGGTTCGCGGGCGGAAGGCCTTCGTCGGTGACCAGGTATTGCCCCTCAAGCATGAACTCCGCCGCAGCCCGCGAGCCGTCCGGAGATGTCATGATCACCGGGTCGATCACGGTCTCCCGGTACGACCGGTTCATGTGTTCGAGAAACTCGCGAAACCGGGCGATGCCTTCGCGCGGGATGCCCTGGCTTGGCTCGTGCACGACCGCATCGTCCAGCAAAGCGAGCATGCCTGCCGTGTCTTGACGATTGAACGCATCGTAGTAGGCGCGCAGGATCTCGGCGGCTTGGTTCGGCACGGCAGGCTCTGGGCGCGTCATGCCTGGCCCGCCGACGGTCGGTTCAGCCGCTCGGCGTGCCAGCGCAGGTGGGCAGCCATAAAGGTCGAGATAAAATAATAGCTGTGATCGTATCCGGCGCGCAGGTTCAGCTCCAGATCGATGCCGGCGGAATCGCACGCCGCGGCCAGCAGATCCGGACGCAGCTGCGTCTCAAGGAATTCGTCCGCCGCCCCCTGATCGACGAGCAATCCGGGCACCCGCGCCCCATCCTCGATCAGGGCGACAGCATCGTGTCGTCGCCAAGCGCTGGCGTCGGTGCCGAAATAGCCGCTGAAAGCCTTCTGCCCCCAGGGCACCAGGCTAGGTGCCACGATCGGCGAGAAGGCGGATATCGCCTTGAACCGCTGAGGAAAGCTAAGCCCGATGGTCAGCGCGCCGTGTCCGCCCATCGAATGGCCCATGATCGACTGCCGCTTCATGTCGACGGGGAAGTTCGCCGCGATCAGGGCGGGCAGTTCCTCGGTGACGTAGGTCCACATGCGATAGTTCGCGGCATAGGGCGCCTCGGTCGCATCGACGTAGAACCCTGCGCCCAGCCCAAAGTCATAGGCCGCCGCGGGATCGTCGGGAACACCTTCCCCGCGCGGACTGGTGTCGGGAGCGACCAGGATCAGCCCGAGTTCGGCGCAGGCGCGGCGGAACCCGCCCTTCTCGGTAACGTTGGCGTGGGTACAGGTCAGCCCGGACAGATAATAGACGACCGGCAGCTTCGCGCCCGGCGTGAAGTCCGGCACGAAAACCGAGAAGGTCATGTCGGTGCCGGTCGCGACCGAGCTGTGGCGATAGACGCCCTGGGTTCCACCGTGACTGCGGTGGGCCGAGACACGCTCGACCTGGGGTTGCTCGAGGACCGCCTGTTCAGACAAGGATCGTCTCCGGATTGGCGATGCCCTCGGCCTGGAGCCGCTCGGCCAGGCGTTCGACCACCGAGGCGCGGACCGGCTCGCCCTTGCGCAGCTTCTGCCAGGTGTTGAGGCTAATCCCGTAGGTCTCGGTCACGCAGTCACGGGTATGGGCGCGCAGGCGCCGGGCCATCTCGTCGATGGTGCCGCTGGCCAGTTTGGCGCGCGCGATGCCGCCTGCCGCGCTGTATTCTTGGCGCTCTTGCATGGGACCGCCCTCAGAAAACCACGACGGAGCGAATCGATTCGCCCGCGTGCATCAGATCGAAGCCCTTGTTGATTTCCTCCAGCGTCAGGACATGGGTGATCATCGGATCGATCTCGATCTTGCCGTTCATGTACCAGTCGACGATCTTGGGCACATCGGTGCGCCCCTTGGCCCCGCCGAAGGCGCTGCCCTGCCAGACCCGGCCGGTGACCAGCTGGAACGGCCGCGTCGAGATCTCTTTGCCCGCCTCGGCCACGCCGATCACGGTCGATACGCCCCAGCCGCGGTGGCAGGCTTCCAGGGCCTGGCGCATGACCTCGGTGTTGCCGGTGCAGTCGAATGTGTAGTCGGCCCCGCCGTCGGTCAGCGCGACCAGATCGGCGACAACTTCCGCCGTGGTCTTGCCCTTGGGGTTGTAGAACTGGGTCATGCCGAAGCGGCGACCCCATTCCTCGCGCTCGGGGTTGATGTCCACGCCGATGATCCTGTCCGCGCCGACCAGCCGTGCGCCCTGCAGCACGTTGAGGCCAATGCCGCCCAGGCCGAAGACGATCACGTTGCTGCCCGGTGTCACCTTGGCCGTGTTGATCACCGCGCCGACGCCCGTGGTTACCCCGCAGCCAACGTAGCAACTCTTGTCGAATGGCGCGTCCACGCGGATCTTGGCTACCGCGATCTCGGGCAGGACGGTGAAGTTCGAGAAGGTCGAGCAACCCATGTAGTGATATACTGGCTGGCCCTTGTAGCTGAATCGGGTTGTGCCGTCGGGCATCAGTCCCTGGCCCTGGGTCGCGCGGATTGCGGTGCAGAGGTTGGTCTTGCCCGACAGGCACGACTTACACTGGCGGCATTCCGGGGTGTAGAGCGGTATCACGTGATCGCCCGGCTTCACCGAGGTGACACCGGTGCCAACCTCGCGCACGATCCCCGCGCCTTCGTGGCCCAAGATGCTCGGGAAGATTCCCTCGCTGTCGAAACCGTCGAGCGTATAGGCGTCGGTATGGCAGATGCCGGTCGCCATAATCTCGACCAGCACCTCGCCCGCCTTGGGGCCTTCCAGATCGAGCTCGACGATCTCTAAGGGCTTTTTCGCTTCAAAGGCGACTGCGGCGCGGGTCTTCATCGGTATTCTCCGTCAGTAAGGGCTGTGAGGATCGGCCTGGCCTGGTGGCCTCAGCTTCCCCGATAGGTCGAATAGGAAAATGGCGAAACCAGCAGCGGCACGTGGTAGTGTGCATGTCCGTCTATCCCGAAATCGATCGAGACGACGTCGAGGAACGGCGGATCGGGCAACGCAATCCCCTGCCTGCGGAAGTAGTCGGCTACCGCGAAGCTCAAGCGATAGGTTCCGGCATCCAATGCGAGGTCGCGCAAGGCCGGGCACCGGCCATCGGCGTCCGTCGTGCCGCTGAACAAGGTTTGTTTCCCCGCGACAAGCGTCAGCGCGAGACCGGCGGCGGGACGCCCGTGAGCGGTGTCCAAGACATGGGTGGACAGGCTCACGCGACGTGCTTCCAGGGTTCCTGGCCGGCGACGAATTCGGGTTCGTCATAGGCCAGATAGTCGGCGACGATCCTGTCCTGATCGTCGAGAAACAGCTGGTCCGCAACGCCGGCCGCGAGGCGAGGCAAAGCATGCTTGAGGCCCGAGATCGCGGAGGCCGAGAGGCCGAAGTTGATCAGGCCCGAATAGTTGAATGCGAACAGACCGTGAAGCACCCGCTCGTCTTCCGCGGTCCGCCCGAGCAGTTCGAAACCCGCACCGAGATAGGGATGCGCGTCGAGCACCGGGCTGCGCTCCTCCGCCTCGCCAGCCAGGCGGTCTGCCCAGCGCAGGATGCGGTCGGCAACCAGGGCCAGCTCGGGCCGCAAGGCCGGATCGGTGACCAACCCGGTCGACAGGATCAGGAAATCGAAGGTCTCCTCACCCTGCGGGGTGGTGACCCGTACCCCGTCGGCAGTCTCTGTCACGCCAAGCCACGGCGCGCCCAAGTGCAGGCGAAAGCCAGGATAGCTTGCCGCGCGGGAGAAGGTGTCGTTGGTCGGCGGCTGGTTGCGGTCGAAGAAGCTCCGCATGAAACGGTACTTCATTTCGTCACCCAGCGCCGGAAAGCGGGGGATCAGGCCAGACTGTTCCATGAAGCGGATCGGATTGACCGCGGCCAGCTCCTTGCGCCTTACGAAGACATCGACCGATCCGGCGCCCAGGGACAGCGCATGCTGCGCATTGTCGAAGGCCGAGGCTCCACCGCCAAGAACCGCGATCCGCCGCCCCGCGAGCGCCGCAAAGTCGATCGCTTCGGATGTATGGGCATAGCGAGTACGCGGCAGCGACTCGACCATCTTCGGCGTCTGCCACCGCCCGCCGCCCTGAATCCCGGTGGCGAGGACGACCTTGCGCGAAAGCAGCGAGTCGCCCCCCGCCAGGTGAAGCCGGAAAAGGCCGGGCGCGACGGGCTCGACCAGTTCGACCTTGCTGCCGTTGCGCACAGGCAGGTTCAGCACTCGGCGATACCAGCGCAGGTATTCCATCCAGTCGCCGCGCGGGATCTTGTCGAGCGCCGCCCAGCCTGCGGGCCCGTGGAGCGCCTCCCAATAGGCCCGGAAGGTCAGCGAGGGGATTCCGTAATCAATTGAGGTCAGGTGCTTCGGAGTCCGCAGAGTGACCATGCGAGCATAGGTCGCCCATGGGCCTTCATATCCTTCCGGGTTCTCGTCCAGCACCAGGATGTTGCCCACCCGCTCACGCAGCAGACCGAAGGCCGCGCCGAGGCCACTCTGTCCGCCGCCCACCACGATCACGTCGTAAACATGTTCATCGTCATGCGGGACGGTGCGCGTCCAGGCCGGGCCACCCAGCCCGAGGCACTCGAGATCGTGCCTCACCCGTTCTTCGTGCTGCGCCAGGGTCATGCCATGTCCTCCAGCCTAAGCCTTACGATCTCGCCGATCTGCGCGATGGCGGCGGCGAATTCGGTCGGCCGGTCGTTCTCCAGCCGCGACGCCATCGCCGCCAGGATGCCGGCCTTGTTGGTAAGCCGAACGCAGATGATGAAAGGGAAGGCGAATTTCTCGGTGTAGCGGCGATTGAGATCGTGGAACCGCGCGAACTCGTCCGGGTTCAGGCGGTCGAGCCCGGCCGAGGCCTGCTCGGCGGCCGAGGCGCTAGTCAGCGTTCCGTCGATCGCGGCCTTGCCCGCGAGTTCGGGGTGCGCGCGGATCAGCGCCAGTTGCTCGTCGGTCGTGGCCGCCCGCACCACCTCCATCAAGCCCGCGTGAAGATCGGCCAGCGGCAGGCGCCGCGCCGCACGCTCAACCACCCAGGGCGAATGCTCGAACAGTTCGCCGTAGCGGGCGACGAAGGCAGTAGCCGCATCAGTCATGGGGGTGGGCCTCCAGCCAGTGCCGGGCGATGTCGATCCGCCGCGCGATCCATGCGTCGCCGGCGGCGAGGACGTGATCGACGAAGCGGGCGACCGCTGCGGCGCGTGCCGGCTTCCCAGCGATCCGACCGTGCAGCCCGATCGACATCATCCGACCGCCCTCGGCACGCAGGCATTCAAAGGTGTCGCGCAGGTAGCGGAATAACTGCTCGCCCTCGGTGAAGCCGTTGAACGCGACCATCTTCATATCGTTGGCGTCGAGCGTATAGGGCACGATCAGTTGCGGCCGGCCGTGGCGCACATCGTAGTACGGCACGTCATCGGCATAGGAATCGGCGTCGTAGACAAAGCCGCCCTCTTCTACGACCAGCCGCGCTGTGTTGGGCGAGGTGCGGCCCTGATACCAGCCGAGCGGCCGCTCCCCCGTGACCCGCGTATGGATTTCGACTGCGCGGGCGATGTGCTCGCGTTCGATCTCCTCGGGCACGGCCTGGTAGTCGATCCAGCGATAGCCGTGGCTCGCAATCTCCCAATCTGAGCGCAGCATGGCCTCGGTTGCGGCGGGGTTCATCTCGAGCGCAGCGGCTACGCCGAACACGGTCACCGGCGCCCGCCGCTCGGTGAACAGGCGGTGCAGCCGCCAGAATCCAGCACGGCTGCCGTATTCGTAGAGGCTTTCCATCGCCATCGCCCTCGCCGGATGGCTCGCAGCGCCAACCATCTCGGACAGGAACGCCTCCGAACCGCGATCCCCGTTGAGGACGGAGTTCTCCGCGCCTTCCTCGTAGTTCACGACGAACTGCACCGCGATCCGCGCGCCGCCCGGCCAGAAGGCGGGGGGCGGCGTCTCGCCGTAGCCGATCAGATCGCGCGCCGTCATACGGCGTCCCACGCGGCCAGCGCGGAGGCGACGGCCTCGCCCGGCGGGCAGGCGAAGCCTTCGGCGCGCAGAACGGCCTCCAAAGCGCCCAGCGTAATCAGAACCTTGTGCTTGCGCGCGTTGTACCCCATCGCGCCGAAGCGCCAGACCTTGCCGGCAAGCGGACCGAAGGCGGTGCCGATCTCGATCTCGAAGTCCTCACGCAAGCGGCGGCGGACGGTCTCGCCATCGACTTCATCGGGAATGAACGCCGCGGTGACACTGGTCATTCGGTGGCGTTCGTCGCCGAACAGCGTCAGGCCTAGCGCGCCGAGCCCGGCCGCCATCGCCCGCCCGGCGGCACTGTGCCGGGCATAGCGCGCGGCGAGGCCTTCCTGCAGCATGATCCGGGCGCATTCGCGCGCGCCGTAGAGCATGGTCGTCGCCTCGGTGTGGTGGTTGAGGCGCTTTTCCGACCAGTAATCCATGATCATGCCCAGATCGAAATAGTTCGACCCGATGACCAGACCATCTCCGTCGCTGAACTCATCGGTCCGCAGCCCGAGTTCGACATGCCGGCGGCGGCCTATGTGCTCGGCGGCGCGGTCCGAGATCGTGATCGGCGCCGATCCGGAAGAACCTCCCAGGCACTTCTGCAGGCCGCCGGTGACGATGTCCGCCCCCCATGCATCGACCGAGAGTTCCATCCCGCCGATCGTCGCCGTGGCATCGACATAGAGCAAGGCGCCGGCATCGCGGCACAGCGCGCCGAGGCCGCCCAGCGGCTGGGCCATCGTGGTCGAGGTGTCGCCGTGGATTGTCGCGACCAGACGCGGCGCGGTGCGCTGGATAGCAGCAGCGATCGCATCCAGCGGCACCACCTCGCCCCAGGGGGCCTCGACGGTTTCGATCCGCGCGCCGATCCGCCCGAGAATTTCCGTCAGGAGCAGACCGAAGCGCCCGAAGTTCACGACCAGAACGACGTCGCCGGGCGAGACCAAGCTGACCAGTGCTGCCTCGATCCCGGCCCGGGCCGTGCCGTTGACAAGGAATGTCCAGCGGTTGTCCGTGCCGAAGATCGGTCGGTAGAGCGCCATGACCTCGTTCATGTAGCCGGTCATTTCGGGATCGAACTGCCCAAGTAGATCGGCCGACATCGCGCGGAGCACGCGCGGGTGGGCGTTGACCGGACCGGGTCCCATCAGCAGGCGCTGCGGCGGGTCAATCTCGCCAAAGAAATCATGCATTGCGGAGTCCTTCCAGGTTTTCGATGAAGCGCAGCATGACTCGCGCCGCAACTTCGACGTCGGACACGGCCACGCGTTCGGCAGGGTTGTGGCTGATCCCTTCCGCGCATCGGATGAACAGCATGGCCGTGGGGCATAGCGCCGACAGGATCATCGCATCATGCCCCGCGCCCGACATGAGCCGGCGGATGGGCACACCCTCGGCCCCGATCGCCTGATCCAGCAGGTCCATCAGCGCGGGATCGGAGGGGCTCGCAGGCAATTCGTGCAGGAGGTCGGCAGCCAGTTTGATCCCGCGTTGCGCGGCGATCGCATCGAACCGGTCGAGCAGCGCCGCTGCCAGACCCGCGCAACCCGCGTCGGTCGCGGCGCGCACGTCGAGCGTGAAGCGGACCACTCCGGGGATGACGTTGGCGGCGCCGGGCGCAGCGGCGATCGTTCCCACGGTGGCGACATGCTCGCCGCCCGCGGACAGGGCCAGCGCCTCGGTCGCGAGCATCATCTCGGCAGCGGCGGCCAGCGCATCGCGGCGGAGCCCCATGGCAGTCGTCCCGGCATGACCCGCACGGCCGGTTAGCTGGATCGCGTAGCGCTTCTGCGCCGCAATGGCCGTCACGTTTCCCACGGGCAGCCCCGCTGTCTCAAGCGCCGGCCCCTGTTCGATATGGGCCTCGAAATAGGCGAAAGCACCCTCGTGACGCGCCGCCGCGTATTCGCCGAAACTGGCCGCGACGGGCACGCCTGCTCTGGCGCCATAGTCGCGCAGCGCCTGGAAGAAGCTTACCCCCTGCGCATCGACCGGCTCGTGCGCAATATCGCCCAAGGTGCCCGCAACCGCCCGGCTGGCTAGCATCGCCAGGGGGAAGCGCGATCCCTCCTCGTCGCCAAAGGCATAGACCTCGATAGGAAATGAAGGTCGCCTACCCGCCGCGTGCAACGCTGCGACGCACTCGATCCCCAGCATAATCCCCAGCGGACCGTCATAGCGGCCGGCATCGCGCACGCTGTCGAGGTGACTGCCGATGATTAGCGCCGGACCGGAGGCAGTTCCTTCGTAACGGCCAACCAAATTGCCCGCCACGTCGATCCGCACCGTCATCCCGGCCTCGGCCATCCAGCTGGCCACGGACTGCTGCGAGGCGGCATAGGCGGGTGTCAGGTAACCGCGGTGAAGCCCGCCCGCCATGTCGCTGTAGGGAGCATGTCCAAGCGCGTCGCAGCGCTCGACCGCACGAATCCCGCCTACCACGTGCCGACCCCGCCGTCCGAGCGCGGATCGGTCGCGCCTTCCAGCAAACCATCCGGATGCCGGACAATCGCCCCGGCATGCCCCATGGTCGACGTAAAGGCGCCCAGGACTTCGACATCGTGGCCAGCGTCGCGCAGCGCGGCGAGCACGGTGTCGTCGATGCGACGTTCGAGCTTGAGCGTGGTGCTCGTCTCGCCCCAGGTGCGGCCCAGCAGCCAGCGCGGCCGGGTGATGGCCTCCTGCAGCGGCACCCCGAACCAGGCATAGCGGCTGAACACGGCTGCCTGGGTCTGCGGCTGGCCTTCGCCGCCCATCGTGCCATAGGCCATGACCCGGCCATCGTCGAACCGGGCCAGCGCGGGGTTGAGCGTATGGAACGGCTTGCGCCCCGGTTTCAGGGCGTTCCAGCCCTCGTCCGCCAGGCAGAAGCTGGAGCCGCGATTCTGCCAGGTAATCCCGGTTTCGGGTAGTACGAGGCCAGAACCGAATTCGAAATAGGTCGACTGGATGCAGCTCACCACCTGGCCGCGCCCATCGGCTGCCCCGAACCACGTCGTATCGCCCAGCGCCGCATCTTGGGGCCAGGCAAGGGCCCGCTCGCGGTCGATCGCCGCAGTCATCGCGTCGAGCCCGGCGGTATCGTCGAGGATAGCCTGCGGCGCGACGGGCATGTAGGCCAGATCGCCAACATGGCGGTCGCGCACAATGAACGCCTGCTTGGTCGCTTCGATCAGGCCGTGCAAGTGGGCGAAGCCTTCGCCTTCGCTTACACCGAGCCGGTCGAACAGCGCGAGGATCAGTAAAGAAGCCAGTCCCTGGGTCGGCGGGGCGGTGTTGAACAGGCACGCATCCTTGACCGCGATCGTCAGCGGATCGGGCTTGGTCGCCGCATGATGCGCCAGATCGTCTTCGCTGACCGGACTACCCAGCTTCGCCAGATCCTGGGCGATCGAACGCGCCAACTTGCCCTCGTAGAAATCCTGCAGGCCGTTCTCAGCCAGTGCCCGCAGCGTCCTCGCCAGCGCGGGCTGGCGCAGCAACTCGCCCTCGCGCAGCGGGCGGCCTGCGGGGGCGAAAGTCGCGGCATAGGCGCCGGGCTGATCGACCAATTCAGCGTGCTTGGCCGCGGCGAGCTCGGCCCCGCCGCAGGTGACGGCGACGCCTGCTTCCGCGAGGTCGATTGCGTCGCGCAACAGCCGGTCCAGCGCAAGCGTGCCGGCATCGTCGGCCAGAGCGCGCTTCCAGCCGGAGATCGTGCCGGCGACCGTGTTGGCCGACAGCGGTCCGCGCCAGGGGATTTTGCTCATTCCTGCATAGAGCCCGAGGTTAGCCTTGGCCGCCGCGCCGCCGCAGGCGTCGATCGCGTGAACCCTGCCGTCGGGCTCGTGGATCAGCCAGAAGCCATCGCCACCGATTCCCGTCATGTGCGGATAGACTGCCGCCAAGGCCGCGGCGATGGCGACGCAGGCCTCCACCGCGGTGCCGCCATCCTTGAGCACGTCGCTGCCGGCCTGGCTGGCCAAGTGATGTGGCGAGGTCGTGATCCCCTTGTAGCAGCGCAGTGAGTGCATCATTCGGGAAGTTCTCGCATAGGTGGCGTCTGGCCATGTCTGCCGATGATCCTCGCTCGCAAAAAGAACATTTTATAGACCATAGTGATGCCGTTTTGCGGACATCCCCGACTGTACAGGATCGTGGCTGATCAAGCCCCCGAAACAAAAAAGGCCGGCGGAAGCCCCTGGAAGGGGTTCCCGCCGGCCAGGGCCGTTCGCAGGGCGAGACTTCAGCCCGTCAGGCCAAGCTCCCGCAGCGCCTTACGATAGGCGACCGAGGATCGGTCGGCCGCGAAATGCGCCTCGTCGTCGAGTTCAAGCGGCAGATCCTCGGGCGACTGCGCCTCAACGATAGCCTGATCCTCGGCGAAGATCTGAGCGTTGAAGGCGTAGACATCGTCAACCGAGCCCGTCATGTCGAAATTGCGGACCAGCGGCACGTAGAGCGTAGTCCGCCGCGCCGAGACAGGCGTAGCGATGTTCATGATCCGCAGCACGCCGCCCTCGGGAAAGTCCACTGTCAGAAAAGCGGTATAGGGCGGGTGGACATCGAAGACACGGCGCCAGACGAAGCCTTCAGGCTCGAGGTGCTGCAGCGCCTTGGGAAAGTTGCTGATCCCGCTGATGTATGTGCTGCGGAAGCCGTAGTCGGTCGATTTTGTTTGGTAGACCGGCACCACAGGGTTCTCGCGGTCGGCGAAGGCCTCGTGGTGTATCCAGGCGAAGTGGGCGACGTCGATGAAGCCTTCGACTTGGCGGCCCGGCGAAGCTTCCATCGCCACCGGCGGGCACAGGATCGCCTGGAAATGGGCATCATCCCATTCGGGAAAATCGGGAATCCCGCCTTGCGCATTGTCGGGATCGAGACAGGTCCAGACCAGTCCGTAGCGCTCGGTCGCCGGCAGGGTGGTCGCCCGGAAGCGATCGGAGGGCACGACGTTGGGCTGCGCAGGAATCCGCACACAGCGCCCGTCGTTGGCGAAACGGAGGCCGTGATAGGGGCAAACCAGTTCGTCGTTCTCGACCCACCCCATGCTCAGCGGCACACCGCGATGCGGGCACAGGTCGCGCGCGACGCTGATGCCTTGAGTTGTCCGATAGACCACCAGATTCACGTCGAGCAGGACCGATCGCACAGGCTTGTCGGCCAGATCCTTGACGCGGGCGATCGCAAACCAGAACCGCGAGAGGACTTCCCAGTCGCCTTCGGCATAGGTGCAGTCGCGCGGCCGACGGACGAACGGTCGGGGCGGTGCGACGGCCGACGGTTCGTCGGTCCGCTCCGCCAGCAGGGAAATCGTCTCGCTCATTCCGGGGTCCCCCGGAAGTTGATGCGCAGCGCATTGCCATCGGGATCGCGCAACACCGACTGATACCAGCCGTAATAGGTAGTGAACGGCTCCTTCACAATCGTCGCCCCCAGATCGCGCGCCTTGTCGGTCAGGGCGCGGACTTCGTCCTGGGATTCGACGTCGAAGGTCTGGAACACGCGGTCGCCCGGCGTTTCCTGTGGGGTCAGGCCAAGCAGGTCGTAGGCGTCGGGCGCGTTGAAGCCCAGCCCGGTCCCCCCGGCGAAGAAGGCGCGGAAGATCGGCGTGCGGCTGACGAGGTTCTCCTCAAAGCCGAACAACTCCCCATAGAATTCGGCCATGCGGTCGATGTCGGCGGTGAAGATGTTGGTATAGGTCAGGGCTGGCATCGGTTAATCCTTCACGCGGCGAGGCCGTAGGTCTTGCGATACATTTCGGCGATGTGGCCGCCGACAGTGGTTTCCTGGAAGTCGGGCTTGCCGCCCGCCGGCAGGCAGGTCGGCGCGCAGCGCACCTCGTAGAAGTAGTTCGGGTCGAAGAAGGTCGGCACCGAGAAGCGGTCGCGACCGCTGTGGTTATTGAGCACGCGGTGCATGTTCGCGTGGTAGAGCCCATTTGTCAGCACTCGGACCATCTCACCCAGGTTGATGACGAACGTGCCCGGAATCGCCGGGGCAGCGATCCATTCGCCCGCGGCGTTTTCCACCTCGAGCCCGCCGACGTCGTCCTGCAACAGGATCGTGATCATGCCCCAGTCGGTATGGGCTCCTGCGCCGATCTGGTTGAACGCAGCCGTTTCGGGCTGAGGCGCATAGCGTAGCAGCCGGCTGTTGAAGAGCGGCTCGGCCAGACCATCGGCAAAGTAGGTCTCCGGCAGGTCGAGCGACAGCGCGATCAGGCCCATCAGGTGTCGGCCAACGCGGAACATCTCGTCCATGTAGGCTTCATAGCGCCTGCGGAAACCGTCTGGCTTGCTAGGCCACTGGTTCGCGCCGCAGTTCGGCACGCCATCGCGGACATAGGGATGATCGTCGTCCAGATCGCAACCGATCAGAAAGCCTTCCTTGAGATCGGGCGGTGAGCCGTCGTCGAGCGTCTGGATGCCGGGAACCTCGTAGCCGCGCATGCAGGCCGACTTGCGCGCATCGACCGCCAGCTTCTCGGCCAGCGGCAGGCTGAAGAAGTCGCGCGCAAGCGCGAGTTGCCCGTCCATCAACTCCTGCGCGACGCCGTGATTAGCGATGTAGAAGAACCCGGTGTCGCGGGCGCTCTTGTGGATTTCCCAGGCCACGGCCCGCTTGAGCGCCGGGTCGTCGGAAAAGCTAGGGGCCAGGTCGATGACCGGGATTGTCGTGGCGGGTTTGGGCGGGGTGTACACGATCATGGGCGATCCTCCTGCAGGCAGCGCGACATCATGCGGCCTGGGTCTCCTTGAACTTGGGGGTGTCGTTCATCTGGTTCATCTTCATATCCAGATGCTCGATCGAGGTGGTCGGCGCGTATTTCGCCGCCTGGCCAACCGCGCAGGTCGGGATGCATTCGATCACCGCGTCGTAGTTGGGCTGGTGGAAAAACACGAGCGACTGACGGCGGCTGCCCACCCCCTGCGCGCGCGGCGGATTGACCACGCGATGCATCGTCGAGACCCATTCGTCGTTGGTCCACTGCGCCATCAGGTCGCCCAGGTTGATGATGAAGGCGCCAGG
Source organism: Novosphingobium sp. GW835-FHT14H07 (assembly GCF_058793515.1). Taxonomy (NCBI): domain Bacteria; kingdom Pseudomonadati; phylum Pseudomonadota; class Alphaproteobacteria; order Sphingomonadales; family Sphingomonadaceae; genus Novosphingobium; species Novosphingobium sp. GW835-FHT14H07. The sequence goes on along the minus strand of NZ_JBXAFX010000040.1, from coordinate 7,851 downwards.
CACGATCGGCACGGGTTCCCAGCGCCCGTCGGCAGTCAGCACTTCCAGCCCGCCGGGCTTGTCTTCGGTCTTGAGGATGGTCAGCCCGCCGTAGTCGGTGTGCGCGCCAGCCCGGAGCTGACCGACCTCGAGTTCCTCGGGCTGGTCGGGATAGTTGCTGACGACCAGGTTCGTGATGTGCTTGTCGATCTTATCGGCGAACCAGTCGGCGGGCAGGTGCAGCGCGCGCGCGCATAGTTCCATCAGCAGTTCGGCTAGGCCGGCCATCTCGCGGTAATAGTCGATGATCGCCGGCTTGAACGCGGGCACATGGGCATCTGGCCAGATGTTCTCCTGGAAGATCCGCCGCGCGGTTGGCGTGGTGAAATAGGGGTCCGCTGGGTCGAGATCGAACCGGCCAACGTTGTAGTATTCGCGGTGATCGGGCTTAGCCCCGTCCTCGCCGATCGTGCTGGCGAGGTTGCCGGTCTCGATCCCGAAATAGCCCCGGTAGATTGCCGGGTCGGGCGAACGATACTTGGCTTTGTCAGCCGCAGGCAGGTCGAACAGGCTGCGCGAAGCCTCCGTCGCCGCGTCGATCACCGGCTGCGGCACGCCGTGGCCGGAGACGACTAGAAACCCGATGCTGCGCGCCGCCGCGCCGACTTCATCGGCGACCTGCTGCTTTTCCGCTTCGCTTCCCGTCCGCGCCTTGGTGAGGTCGATGACGGGAACCACGCTGCCCGCGAACTTCATGCTATCCTCCTGTATGGACGGGCGACGCCGTCGAAAGTGTGGTGTTGTCGATGGATGGTTCGCGCGCCGCCGCCTTGCTGGGACGCAGGAGCAGGTTGAGCGCGATCGCGGTCACGATCCCCAGCAGCACGCCGCTGTGCAGGAACGGGGCCAGCACCACCGGCGCCTCGGCGAAGAACCTGTCCGACATGGTTGGGATCAGGCCGACCCCCAGGCTTACCGCGACGATCATGACGTTCTCACGCGAGGAGTCCAGCCCGGTGGTGGCCAGCGAGCGGATGCCCGAGGCGGCGACCATGCCGAACAGCACCAGCGCTGCACCGCCCAGAACGCTTGGCGGCATGGCCGCGACCAGCGCCGAGAGCTTGGGGAACAGCGCGAGGCCCAGCAGAATCGCGGCGGCGCCGACGCAGACGAAGCGGCTGCGCACCCCGGTCATGCTCACCAGCGCGATATTTTGGGCGTAGGAGGTATAGGGAAAGCTGTTGAACAGACCGCCGATCACCGCGCCCATGCCGTCGGCCCTCAGTCCGCGCGAAAGGTCGCGGGTCGAGACCGGCCGTCCGACGGCATCGCCCAGCATCATCAGCATGCCGCTTGATTCGACGAGCGTGATCAGCAGGACGATGACCATCGAGGCTATCGCGGCGAGATCGAAAATCGGCAGGCCGAAGTGGAACGGCGTGACCAGTTGCAACGCGGGCGCGGTCCCCACGGCGGCGAAATCGACGATACCAAGCGCGATCGCCAGGGCATAGCCTACGGCCATCCCGATCAGGATCGCGCAGTTCTGCAGGAAGCTGGCGGCAAACCGGGTGACCAGCAGGATCGTCGCCACGGTGATGCCGGCGAGCAGCAGGTTGGCCGGCGATCCGTAGTCCACCGCGTCTTGCCCGCCGGCGGCCCAATCGATCGCCACGCCCATCAGCGAGAGCCCGATCAGCAGCATCGCCGTGCCCGTCACTGTCGGGGTCAGTACCGAGCGTAACCGGCCGACGAACGACACCAGCGGAATGACGATCAGGCCGGCGGCGATCGCCGCACCGTAGACGCCCTGCAGGCCCAGCCCGGGCTGGCCGGCGATAGCGATCGCAGGCATCACGCCCACGAAGGTCACGCCCATCATGATTGGCAGACGGATCCCGAAAGGACCGACGCCCAGGCACTGCAGCAGCGTCACCAGGCCGCAGGCGAAGAGATCGGCGCTGACGAGATAGGCCGCGTGCTCGGGCGGAAGCTTAAGCGCCGAAGCGACGATCAGCGGAACCGTGATCGCCCCGGCATACATAGTCAGCACGTGCTGGAGTGCCAGCGCGCCCAGCGCCCCGGCCGGTGGAACGGCATCCACCGGATGGGGATAGGCCGTCTCAGAAGTCATATTTCACCGAAGCGATGACCTGGCGGGGCGGGATGTACATGTCGCTGGTCGTAAAGCTGCCGAACGGATTGGAATAGCGCGACGCCACCCCGGCATTGTCGAACAGGTTCGTCAGGGTCAGGCCGATGGTCAGCTTGCTGTCGTGCGGGGTCAGCGTGAAATTGGCGTTCACCTGAGTATAGCTCGGCACCACATCGCGCGCGCCGTCGTTGAAGATGCGGTACTGGAACTTGCCACGATAGATCAGTTCGGCGTGCGAGCGCAGCGTTCCCAGCGAGCCGAGTTCGAGTGTGTGGGTCGCCCCAATCGAACCCTGCCATTTGGGCAACTTGGGCGGCAGGTTGCCGTTGGTGTTGCGGGTCTGCTGGGCGCGCAGGTTGATCGTATAGGCATCGAACGGACCGTAACCGAGTGCCGCCGCCGCGACGGTGGCGGCATGGGCGCGCGACGGGTCAAGCGTGATGTAGTCCCCAACCAGCTTGCCGCCGAGGTATGTGACGTTGCCGTCGAGCTTCAGGTTGTCGGTGACCTGGACCACCGCCTCGGCCTCGGCGCCCCAGATGCGGGTCTTCGGCACGTTGGAGACGCCGCCCTGGTAGGGCACCGGATCCTCCATCTGGTACTGGAGGTTCTTGTAGTCGTAGAAGAAGGCCGCCGCGTTCAGCGTGACGCGCCCATCGGCGAAGCGGTTCTTGGCGCCGAGTTCGTAGGACCAGACGTGTTCCGACTTGTAGGTCAGCGGCACCAGCAGCGGCGTGCTGTTGTTGCTGACCCCGCCTGGCTTGTAGCCGCGCGACACGCTGACGTAGACCATGTTGCGGTCGCTCAGCTCAAAGTCGAGTTCGGCCTTGCCGGTCAGCGCGCTCTCGCTGGTCTCGGCGAACACGGTCGGCCCGAAGATGTCGAACAGCGTGCTGTTACTGCTCTTGAACTTGTCATGGTTGAAGCGCAGGCCGATCGTCGCGCTGAGCCGGTCGGCGAACTGGTACTTGCCTTGGGCGAAGGCGGCGTAGCTGTAGCGCTTCTGCCGGGAATTCAACGCATAATCCAGGTTGTAGGGATAGTTGGCGAAGGTCAGCGGCAGGATGAGGTTGAAGGTCGGCGAAACATCGGTTCCTTTGTATTCCAGGATATCCTGCTTGAGGTTCTGGTAGAGGAAATAGGTGCCTATGATGTAGCTGAGCGGCCCGTTGCCATTCGATGTCAGGTTGAATTCCTGGCTGAAGGCATCGACTCCGTTGTCCCAGTACGGCTGCACGTCATAGGCGCCGAGCGAGGCGTAGTTCAGCCGGTCCACGTCGATCTGGTTGTGGTTGCGGGTCCTCTGGTACGAGGTCAGCGACTTCAGCGTGCCGAAACCCAAGTCGTAGCGCAGGTCGGCATAGGCCAGGAAGAAGTCGAGCTGGTACTTGTTCGGATAGTCCTGCGAGATCCGGCGCGGATCGGGATCGGGATCAGCCACATGCTTCTGTGCTGCGCCGTTTTCGTCTGCAGTGAAGTACTGCGCAGTAAGCTGGGCCGAGAAGCTGTCGCTCGGCTCCCACAGCAGCGAAAGCTTGGTCGAGAGTCGATCGGCATCGTCGAGGCCGTAACGGCCGTAGCTGGGCGCCAAGCCCGTCTGGACCGCAAAGCCCTTGTGATAGTAGCGTTGGACCGTGCCGCGGATCGCGAGGGTATCGGTCAGCGGTACGTTCAGAGTGGCGGTGCCGCGTACGAGATCGTAGTTGCCCAGTTCGAGCTGCACCGATCCACTAAACTTCGCCATATCGGGCTTCTCGGTAATGGCGTTGATGATTCCGCCGGTGGCGCTTTGCCCGAAGACCGTGCCCTGCGGCCCGCGCAGCACTTCGACGCGCTTGAGGTCGAGGAAATCCTGCTGCAGCGCATAAGGGCTGACCACATAGACTCCGTCGATGTGGAACGAGGTGCCAGGCTGGGCGCTGAGGTTGTCCGATGCCTCGTAACCCACCCCGCGGATCGAAACCACACGGACGAAACTGCCGCTGTTCGCTACCGTAAGGCCGGGCACGAAGCCGTTCATGTCGATGAGTTGGGTTACGTTTGATTGCGCCAGCCTGTCTGCACCAATCGCTGTGATGGCGAGAGGAGCGCGCTGGAGAGTGGTTTCCTGCTTTTCACCGGTAACGATGATTTCCTCGCCCGCATCGGCCTCGGCTGCCCCCACATCGACCGTCGCGGCGTCCGCGGTAGCCAGACTTTCCGCCGCCTCCGCGGCATGCGCCGTCTGGCTGAGCCCCAGGAACACCGGGATCATCGCCCCTGCCAGAAACCGCGCTTTGTGCCGCATCGAAACCATGTGTCTTTCCCCGTGCCAGGACGGCCTCCTGACCGCCCAAACTGTTTTCTCCTCTCGTTTTTTGCTCTCCAATCTGTGTGCCATTGCGCTGCGACCTAATCCATATCAGAATACAGCACTCACTGTTCGCAAAATGTGATCACCTGGAGAATCTGCGATGTTGCTTGGCCGAGCCGCCCTATATTTTGATGAAGTCGCCCGGCGAGGTGCCCTGCGGCGGGCGGCCGACGTACTCCACATCGCACCATCGGCGGTGGACCGACAGATCATCCAACTCGAGGAAGAGCTGGGCACCCAGCTGTTCGAGCGGACCCCCACCGGCATGAAGATGACGGCGGCGGGCGAACTGCTGATCGACGGGGTCAGGCGCTGGCGCCGTGACCTGCAGCGGATCCGCTCGGAGATTGACAATCTGGTCGGGCTGCGCCGCGGCAGCGTGGCCATGGGCTTGGTCGAGGGCGCGACCGAATTCACCGCCCTGGCCATCGCGATGTTTCAACGGCGCTATCCCGCCATCCAGTTCCGCATGGAGGTGTTCGGAGCGCAGGGCGTGATCGATAATGTACTGTCTGGCGACATCGATGTTGGCATTACCTTCAACCCGCCCGACAACCCCACCATCCGGCTCGATCGCACGATGATCTATCGGCTGGGGGTCATCGTCCCGCCCGCACACGAGCTGGCAGGCCGACAGGAAATCTCCCTTAGCGAATGTGCGAGCTATCCGCTGATCATTCCCAGCGATAATCTTTCACTTCGCCGTGTCCTGGACACGGCCTGGGGACGGCATGTCGGCGGCTCTCCGCGGGCGATCGTGGAAGCCAACAGCATCGGCCTGATCAAATCGCTTACCATCCGCGGCGTGGGGGTCGGCTGGCTGACTGCCTTCGACGCCATCAGCGAAATTGACGCGGGGGCGCTGGTGTTCCTGCCGCTCTCCGACGAACGCGTCGACCTGTCGACGCTGTCCATTGTCAGCGCTGCCGGGCGGACGCTATCGGTACCAGCGTCATTGTTAATCCAACACTTATCGCAGACGATGGATGAGCATGGGGTGCCCGTTATTTGATGTTCGCTTCTATTAGCAGATCGAAACGGGAATTCAGGGTCTACGAGTGGCCGTCTGCCGTAAAGCGAGTTGTCTGTTCACGTCCCAACCATTGCGACGGCGAACAGTAAACCATTGGCACAGCTTAGCGCGAGGAATCCTAGCCGAATAGATCACAGCGTCATCAGTTCTAAACTCGCGATACCGCACGAATCCACTCCTCGATTTCCGCCTCGACCCAAACTGCACATTTGGGCCCCAGCGATCGCGACCTCGGGAATCGCCCTTCGCTCATCCGCTGATAGATGGCTGAACGACGTAGCCCGACACGGGCCATCACTTCCGGCAGTCTAAGAAGCCGGGCCGCCGGAACTGCTTCGGCCAGTTGAGGGACGTGCGTTTCATCTTGTATTGAATTCGGCATTGCGGGTCTCATTCGTAAAGTTCGGTCCCCTCCGAACTTTCAGGCTTACCGGGGCATAGACATCGTGATGTCCCGATTGGCGAAATCATCGATGTGCTTGGCAAGCATTCGCGCCACGAGCTGGGCCGTGCCGCCCGCCCAGCGGGGCCTCAGATCCTCGATCCGGCGGCCAAGGGTCCGCTGAAGATGGACGGGCAGGCTGGTGAAGAATTCTTCGAGAAACTCGCCCATCTCGCCATGCATCCACTCGCAAGCGAGATCTTCCTGACCGGCGAGAGCGAGGATCATGCTGGCTCGCGGGTGAGCTCCACAGGCGGCAAGCACACGAGCTGCTTCGTCGAGCCCGATGGGCCGCTCACCACGCGCAACGCGAAGCAGGGTCTCGCGATGCATCCCACATTCATTGGCGATCCTGTGGCGGGGCTTGCCTGCTGCATCGATCGCATGGGCGAGCACCCGAGCCAGGCTTTCATTGGCCGGTCTGGCGGCGGCAGTTGGATGGTACATGGTTGTCTCCTAGCTTCTGCACTGGTGCGACTCGCAGGCATAACGCGAAGCATCTCATGTAGGAAAATGAAAAGAACATAGACAGAACATCTCGTTTATCGGGGAATTAGTTCCTCTGCCCGAGTCGTCGGCGGATCAAGACGTATCCGGCGGCGATCTTCGACACAAAAACCCCATATTATCGTCATTATCGCTGTTGAAGACCGACAAGCGCTGAAAAATGTGTCCGCATCCTTCCGTCTCCAAAGCGGATCGGATGCCAACCCTTTCCTACGATCGTTTCCTAGATGCATGTGGAACACACAGCGAACGCAAGAACGCTGTGCCCCCCCTCCAACCGGAGCTTCACATGCAGTCTCTCACCCTCCCCCGGCGCGCCAGCGTCAATGGTCTCGGCAGGACCCTCAACATTGCCATCCCGGTCGCAGTCGCAGCGCTTGCGGCGAGCGCCGCCTACGCTGGCGCGGATACGACCTTCACCCCTGCCCTCACCAAATTCACCTACGTCATATGTTCTTTATATGTTCTCACTCGATTCGGCTATACAAGGATCGAGAAATGACAATGAAAGCTATCTTGATCGCAGGCATCGCGATCACCTCTGCTATCCCCGCCAGAGCCCAGGATTTGCCTGCGCCAGCCACAATCGAAGTGCCCGCCAGCCACACCGAAGGGTTTCGGATCGCTGAAACATCGAACGGCTTCCAGCTGGTCGAACATGGGCTCTGGCGATCTGCCCAAGACGACCCGGCACCTGTTATGACTGTGCCGCAAAATGTTCGGGTCAACCTGCCCTACAGATACGAGCCAAAGGCCCAACCTGGCCCATCCGGCTTCAGGCGAGCAAGCTACCTGCCCCACATCTATGCGGCGGAAGCGAAGTATTCACTGCCCGCAGGCCTGCTCGATGCACTCGTTTGGACGGAATCTCGCTACAACCCTTTGGCCGTCAGTCCGGCAGGCGCGGCGGGGCTTGGGCAGCTGATGGCCGCAACGGCAAAGGACCTCGGGGTCTTCAATCGCTTCGATCCAATGGCTAACATCTTCGGCGCTGCGCGGTATCTGCGGCAGATGCTCGACAAGTTCGGCGTGGTTCACCTCGCGGTGGCTGCCTACAATGCTGGTCCAGCGGCGGTCGAACGCGCAGGCGGCATTCCCCGCAATGGCGAGACGCCTGGATATGTCCGCGAAGTCCTTCGCCATTGGCGCTTCTAGAGATCGGCTCGAAATGGCTGGAGCAGGGTCCATAGTCCTGCGTTTTCTGGCTGGGTGTTTTTTTAGCGGATTCGATCCCCTCTGAGATTAGCCGTCTTTGGCCTCGGCTGGGTACTTGGCTGCGATCTGCATTACCTCCTTACCCCACAACTGTAGCGCGACATCGTCGGTGACTGGTCAGCGACATTGATGGTGATGTGTCAGCGGTGACGTTGGGGATAGTGTCA